>CALMGB010000332.1 GCA_937863535.1 uncultured Caulobacteraceae bacterium | reverse complement strand
GGACCTCTGCGAGGAGATGGGGCAGGCCGATCTGGGCACCGTCGCCAAGGAGCAACGCCGTAATGCCGACTGACTTGGCGCCTGCCTCGCCCGAGGTGATCTACCCGCTCGCGGGCAAGCGGGTCTGGGTGGCGGGGCATCGGGGCATGGTGGGTCAGGCGATCGTGCGCCAGCTTGCATCTGAGGGCTGCGAGGTGCTCACCGCCGGGCGCGCCGAGGCCGACCTGACGCGCCAAGCCGAGGTGGAGGCCTGGATGGGGCGCGTGAAGCCGGACGCCATCTTCGTGGCGGCGGCCAATGTGGGCGGGAGCCTGGCCAACGATAACTACGCCGCCGATTTTCTCTACGACAACCTGATGATCGAGGCGAATATCGTGGAAGCCGCCTATCGGGCTGGCGTGGGCAAGCTGATGATGCTGGGCTCCAGCTGCATATACCCCAAGTTCGCGCCACAGCCGATCACCGAGGATGCGCTACTCACCGGAGCGCTCGAACCCACCAACCAGTGGTACGCCATCGCCAAGATCACCGGCATCAAGCTTGGCCAAGCATATCGTCGCCAGCACGGGTTTGACGTGATCTCGGCCATGCCGACCAATCTTTATGGCCACGGCGACAACTTCGACCTGAACACCTCCCACGTGCTGCCGGCTCTGATCCGCAAGGCCCACGAGGCCAAGGTCACAGGCGCAGCCTCCTTCACCATCTGGGGCACCGGCTCGCCCCGGCGGGAGTTCCTGCATGCGGACGACTGCGCGGCGGCCTGCGTCCACCTCATGAAGGTCTATTCGGATGCGGAGCACGTGAACGTCGGCTCGGGCGAGGACATCGCCATCTACGACTTGGCCACGCTCGTGGCCGAGGTGGTTGGCTTCACCGGCGAGATCGTGCGCGACGCCTCCAAGCCGGACGGCACGCCCCGCAAGTTGATGAGCGCGCATCGCCTGCGCGCACTGGGTTGGGGCCCGAGGATCACCCTACAGGTCGGAATCGAGGGTGTTTACAGAGCCTTTGCCAGTTCAGTCGATCAAGCTCGAGATGTCTAGGTGGGCAGTCCCGCAGATTGATGGTGCATTATCAATCCTGAGTCGTCAGGAGGAGCATGTCCTATGGGAGGTGTTCTTCACGGCAGCGCCCGCACGACGCCGCGTCTTCGAGCCGAGCTCCAAGTGTCCCGAATTGCATTATCCATTGCCGCAGCACCGTCCCGTGCAGCCCCAGCTCGATCGCCACCGCACCAGCCGAAGAGCCCGCTGGTCGCCACTTGGTCAACCGCCTCCTGCTTGAACGACCCCGGAAAACCCGGCGCTTCACCGCACTCATCAGACACTCCTCTCCAGCTCCGAAAACTAGCATGGGTGTCCACCTACCGGGGGAAAATCACCCATGTCGAGTTCCACGACAGCGCCGGAAAGGCGGAAGGTGCGGCCTTCCTCAGGAGCGTCGTCGACGTATTCCCCTACAAAATTCCGATGCCCTCCTAACTGCTCTGGTGATTATTTCGACAAAAAAGTAGTAGCCAGATCGCATTTAAGCAGCTTTGACTTCGCTACGATTGAGGTTGCCTTCCTGCTGCTGATTGGCAAGCCTGTGATTATGCAGCTGATGGGTAAACCAGCGACGCTGAATAGCCAGACCCGGTGAGCGGCACGTCAAAGAGGCTGAAGGAGAGTGTCGGCACGGCTGCGCGGGAGCCAAGGGGAGTCTGACGAAAGGTACCGCTTGACCCTCGCGCCGATTGCCTTCAATCGCAGCCTCTTGCGGAGGGGCGGCTAGCTCAGCTGGTCAGAGCGTCTGGTTTACACCCAGAAGGTCGGGGGTTCGAACCCCTCGCCGCCCACCACCGCCACGTTGCGGGTGCGGGCTTGCGGCACCTTCGCTCACCTGAGCGCAGTCCGAGCGGCGGCCCGGGTGGCACGTTGGATCAAGGCCGCAGTCGTTGCTAACGCCGGTTTGAAGCGGGCGTCAGGCGGCGAGCGCCGGTAGGGGATCGCCCAACACCCGATCTAGCACCTCAAACAGCATCGCCAGATCGATCGGTTTGGCGATGTGAGCGTCCATGCCGGAGGCCCGGTACTCCGCCAGCTGGTGGCTCATGACATTGGCGGTGAGCGCCACGATGGGCGTTCGCGGTCGCTCCAGCCGAACTTCTTCGCTCCGGATGACGCGTACGGCAGTCGGTCCGTCCATCACCGGCATCTGCACGTCCATTAGGACCACATCAAATCCGCCCTCACGCCAAGCGTCCACGGCCTGCACCCCATTCTCCACCAGGGTCAGCTCGATGCCATCCTGCTGCAGCAAGGTGCGCAGGACGAGCCGATTGGTGGGGTTGTCCTCCGCGGCGAGGATGCGCACGCGGAGCGAGCTCATCACGTTCGCCATGTCGTCCGAGGCGGGCCACCCCGGATTCGCCGCGGCGGTCTCGGCGGGGTCCAGAGGCAGCACAAGGGCGAAGGTCGAGCCTTCCGCCAGCCGGCTGTCCACCTCGATGTCGCCGCCCATCAGGCGCGCTAGATCGCGCGAGATCGACAGCCCGAGCCCCGTGCCACCGTGGCGGCGCGTAGTGGAGGGGTCGGCTTGGGTGAAGCTCTGGAACAGCCGTTCCGACACCGCCGCCTCCACCCCCTCGCCTGTGTCGGACACGCTGAAACGCAGGCGGCTTTTGTCTTCGGCCGATATCGCAAGCGCGACCGTGCCGTGGCTTGTGAACTTGACCGCGTTCGAGAGCAGGTTGCTGAGGATCTGGCGTAGCCGAGTGGGGTCGCCTCGGTAGCGGGTCTCAACCAGCGGATCCATGTCGGCCCGAAAGGCCAAGCCTTTGGCCTCCGCCTGCACCCGGTAGAGGACCTCCAGCTCGCCAATCAAGGCCCGCAGATCGAAGTCGGTCGTCTCTAGCACCATGCGTCCAGCCTCGATCTTGGACACGTCCAGGAGATCGTTCAGCAGGTGAAGGAGCGTCTGGCCGGACTGCAGCACGACCTCGAGCCGCTGGCGCTGGATCGCCGACAGCTCGCCCGCAGCAATGGCCTGCGACATGCCGAGCACCCCGTTGAGCGGCGTGCGGATCTCATGGCTCATGTTGGCCAGGAAGGTGCTCTTGGCGCGGCTGGCCGCCTCCGCCGCCTCCTTGGCGACCTGCAGCGCCTGGGCGCTGCGCTCACGCTCGGTGACGTCGAAGACCGTGGTCAGGTACGCTGGCCGGCCCTCAAAGCTGATCGTTTCGGTATAGGGCAGGACCAAGAGTTCCGCGCCGTCGGCCCGCAGATGCCGCCACACCCGGTCGGGTGCGTACCGATCTCCCACGCCGGCCAGCCAGCGAACTTCGGCGTACTCCTGTGCCGGCAGGAGCTCGCCCACCTTCAGGTTCAGGAAGGCCGCCTCGTCGTAGCCATACAGCGCCTGAGCTGCGGGGTTGACGGCCAGCATCCGGCCTTCGGCGCTGCTCACCCACACCGGCGCTGGATTGCGGCTGAACAGCAGCGACAGCGACTGCTCCTTCTGGCGACGTTCGGTCAGATCACGGACCGCCACGATCAGGTCTGCGCCGGCCCCGACCCTGCGCGCCAGAACCTCTACGGGCACCGAGCGGCCATCCGCTCCGCCCAACCGGCCCTCCGTGCGCCCGTCCAGGGCAAAGCTCTGGCCAGTGTCCGGTGTGAACAGCTGCAGCTGGAACTTCAGACCGATCAACGACTTGCGATCCATTCCTACCGCTTCTGCAAAGGACTCGTTGACCTCAGTAATCCGATCCTCGTTCAGCAGGGCCACGCCCTCGAAGCTGCTGGCGGAAAGCAGCTTCAGCCGCTGCAGAGCGCGTCGGCGGTCGCGGTGCTCCTGGTAGGAAACGAAGATCCCCAAGCCCAAGACCAAGCTGGAGAGGGCGGTGATCAGCACGGCCAGCAGCGGGCGTGAGATCACGTCTGGTCGAACAGCTATCCGCGGGTCGAAGCGGAAGCTGATCGCCGCCATGCCGGTAAAGTGCAGCAGCAGCACACCGAGCGCGATCAGCGCGCCGCCGGTCGGCAGCCGCCACTTGGCGATTCTGCGGCCGCCGCCGGCTACGCCTACTGCAAAGCCTATATTTTTTTTTATTGATTCGTGGTCCACCGAGATCTACACCGTCGCCGCCGACCAGCTGAACCGGCCCGGCGCTTCGAGGGCGGTCATGCCCATGTAGTGCATGCCAGATACGCCCAGGCCGAAAAGCCCTCCCGCCAGCGCACGCGCGAACGGCATGGCCGCCTTTTGGCCTTTCAGGAAGGCGAGTAGGGCGCTCGGGGCGATGATGGCGAAGGACGCCAAGGTGGGCGCGGCACGAAACCCGATCGGCAGGCCGGGCAGGTAGGCCAGCATGGCGACGAAGTGCACAGACCACGCGCCCGAGGCCACACAGAGCGCGCCCAGAGAGACCCACAGCGCGGGCCCGGTCCGCGATCGCCGCGCTGCGCGGCGGAACAGCGTGCTACTGGTAAGCAGCGTCAAGATGGTCAGGACTACCGCCAGCGTGAGAAGGCGAAGATCGTGCTCGTGCACTATGCAGTAGCCCAGGCTCTTCATGCCGCCTCAGCTCGCCTTAAGTGCCGCCAAACCTATTCGCGGCAGCTAAGCCATCGCTCTCTAAATTTCGGTTAAGCAGCTAAGTGATGCAGCCGACGGTTCTCTTTTCACGCGGCTAGCCTCTTGCTACGATCGTGCAACATTTGATATGATTACGAACAATATACTCACGACTTATCCGTGCACAGGCCCATCCGCATGGCTAGTCGTTCGTCGACAAACTCCAAAGTTTGGTCGACCAGTCGGTCGCAGTCCATGTCGGACGTCGTGATCACGTGAGCGTGGTAGGCTTACCACGCGGCCGGTGCGGCCGCTGCCGTCGATGAGCGGGCGAGTCGTTTAGAATGGGAAGGTCTTGACGACGAGCGCGATCAGCGGGTCGAGGTCGCCGTGATCCTGCAGCTGGTGTGCCAGTTGGCGAGCAGGTCTAACAGCCGCTTTTCACCCTCGAGCGGCTTCTAGACGACCGCTCCCGCGTGATCATTGGCCTGCGCGGTCCCTGGGGCCGCACAACCATCTTGATCGGCGCAGATCATGCATCGTTCAGTTGGCGACTGGCGTTTTGGGCGGGTCACTTCCTGAACATTCCAGGCCTTGCGATTGCGGCGTCTCTAAACCCAGCCCAGTCGCCTGTAGCGCATCCTCCGTTCGACCTGTCGGGTGAGCCGGCGCACGGTGCGCCAAGCATCGAGCAGCAGCCGCCGGCTGGCGAGGGCGGGATTGGAAACGGTCATGCAAGCCTCCGCGGGAGGTTAGGGCCGAGCTAGAAAGGATCAGGACGTCAACGGCTTCGTGTGCCAAACGTCTCAGACTTCCGGTCCTGCTAGTCTAGGCGAGAGCTTGCAACGCCGCGATGACGCCGTCCATACTTTGCGTTGAGGTCAGGTCGCCCCGTGGCGACCGAAGACGGGACCGGTCTCGTGCAGCCTGCCCGCCAGGGCGCGGACCGCTACGTCAAGGTTCGGGCTCAGCCCGCCATAATCGACGTAGGACAGGCCGACCTGCACCGAGGGCGTCACCCAGCGGCAGTCCAGCCGGTCGAGCCCGCGTTTGGCAGTGTCCTCGCACACCGTCGGTCGGCCGTAATACTGCAGCAGGCCTGAGCGGATGGCGCGGGCGACCTCGAAGTTGTCACGGGTGTGGCGGAGCCGCAGGTCTTTGACGTTGACCACCACCTCCAGCAGCCCGGCCGGCCCGAAGTAGTAGGTGGCGTAGGACGGGCGGCCGAACACCTCCTCGTCCACCGCCCAAACGGCCGAGCCGCCCACCACGGCGTTGGCGACCGGCGGCCGGGTGATCAGGTTGGACGGCGCGTTGCGGGCCATGGGGAAGAGGGCATGGACTTGGTCCGGCGTCATGCCCACGCGCGCGCCCCGCCACAGCTCCGGCCCGAGCGGTGAGGGTGCAGGCGGCGCGGCGGCCAGCGCGGCGGCGGCGAGGAGGGCGAGCATGGTCAAGCCTGATGGCACGCAGCGGTGAAGGCGTCGAGCCCCCGGCGAAGGTCGCCGATCAGGTCCTGCGGCGCCTCCAGCCCCACATGCAGCCGCATCAGGGCTCCGTCCGCGCGCCAGCCTCGGCTTGGGTTGCGAACTTGGGGATCGCCGCTTACGGCCAGACTCTCGAACCCGCCCCAGGAAAAGCCCAGCATGAACAATTGCAGGGCGTCCAGGAAGGCGTCCGCGCCGCGCGGCGGCCCTGGCTTCAGCACCAAACCGAACAGTCCGTTGGTCCCGGTGAAATCGCGCGTCCAGAGCGCGTGGTGGGGCGAACCGGGCAGGGCGGGGCAGAGCATCTGCGCGACCTCGGGCTGGACCGCCAGCCACTGGGCCACCTCCAAAGCCGAGGCGCCGTGTCGCGCCAGCCGCAGCGGCAGGGTGCGCAGGCTCCGTAGCACCGTGTAGCAGTCGTCCGGAGACACCGCCCATCCGGTGTCCCACACCGTCTGCAGCAGCCGTTCTCCTAACTTGGGGTCGCGCACTGCGACCGATCCCATGAACACGTCCGATCCGCCCGAGGCGTACTTGGTCAGGGCCTGGATGGAAAGGTCGACGCCGTGCTCCAGCGGCCTGAACAGCACGCCCGCTCCCCAGGTGTTGTCGATGAGGGTGAGCACGCTTCGCGCCCGCGCGCCCGCGGCGATGGCGGGGACGTCCTGCAGCTCGAAGGTGAGCGAGGCGGGGGATTCCAGAAAGATCGCGCGGGTCCGGCCATCGATCATGGCAAGCACCTCTGCGGACGACGCGCTGGGCGCGAAGTAGCGGGTGCGCACGCCGAAGCGGGCCAGCATGCCGTCGCAAAACCGACGGGTCGGCGCGTAGGCGCCGGCGCTGACCAGCACATCGTCGCCGGCCGACAGCACGGTCATCAGGGCGGCGGTGATGGCCGCGGCCCCGGATGAGAACAGCTTGGCGGCGACGGCGCCCTCCAGCTCACAGAGCGCCGCTTCCAGGCTCGCCTGGACACCGAGGCCCGCGCGCCCATAGGTCGGATGGTCATTCCCGTAGAGGCTGGCGGCGTCCGGCAGCACTACGGTGGAGGCGCGCTGCACGGGTGGGTTGACGCTGCGGGCCGCGAAGCCCAAGCGCGCCTCGTCGCTGTCGCCCGCGTGGACCAGGCGAGTGACCGCCGACCAGCTCGCCCTCTCGTCGTCCAACTGGCCGGACCTGCTCATGGACCGGTGACGACAGGTGCGTCGTCCCGGCCGCCCCATTCCGCCCACGAGCCGTCGTAGACCGCTGCGTCGAAGCGACCCAGCCGCGCCAGGCCGAGCGCGATCACGCCCGCGGTGATCCCGGAGCCGCAGCTCGCGATGACGGGCCTGCCGAGATCGACGCCTGCACCCTGGAAGGCAGCCCGCAGGTCGGCCTCAGGGAGTATTTGGCCATCCGGCGCGTAGAGGGTGGAGGACGGCAGGCTGATCGCGCCCGGCGCATGGCCGCTGCGCAAATCCGCACGTGGCTCCGCCGCCTCGCCGCGGAAGCGGGCCGCCGGACGGGCGTCCACCACCTGCGCGTCTCCGGCGCCCAGAGACGTCAGGGTCTGGCTGAACGCGCGCACGAGCTCCGGCCGCAGCTGAGCTCGGAACGTCGCAGCCGGCGGCGAGACCTCGCCCTGGCCCAGGGCGCCTCCGGCCCCAAGCCACGCCTCCAGGCCGCCGTCGAGCACCTGGACGGCGTCGTGGCCCATGGTGCGCAGGCTCCACCAGACGCGCGGCGCCGAGGGCGTGGGGCGGCGGTCATATACCACCACCTGATCGCGTTCGCTGACGCCTAGCCGGCCCATCGCCTCCCCGAAACGCTCCGGCGACGGCAGCATGTGCGGGAGCGGGCTTGTGATGTCGGCGACGGCGTCGATGTCGAAGAAGACGGCGTTAGGCAAGTGGCTAGCCAGATATTCCGCTCGCGCGTTACGGCCGGCGTCCGGCATGAACCAGGTGGCGTCGATCAGCTTCAGCTCTGGCCGTTGCAGCGCCGCCTGCAGAGCCTCCACGGTGATCAGTGGGTCGGTCATGTCAGGGCCTCTGCAGCCAAGCCGGAACGGGCAGGCGGTGCTCGGTCAGGAAGGCCGGATTGAACAGCTTGCTTTCATAGCGGGCGCCGTAGTCGCACAGGATCGTCACGATGGTCTTGCCGGGGCCGAGCGCCCGCGCCAGCCGCACCGCGCCTGCGATGTTGATCCCCGACGAACCGCCGAGACACAGCCCCTCATGCTCGACCAGGTGGAAGACGTGCTCCACCGCCTCAGCGTCGGGGATCTGGAAGGCGTGGTCGATGGTGAGCCCCTCAAGGTTCGCGGTCACGCGGCCCTGGCCTATGCCCTCTGTGATGGACGAGCCTTTCGAACTCAGCTCACCGCCTGAATAGTAGCTGAACATGGCCGAGCCCATCGGGTCGGCCAAGCCGATCGAGACCGTGTCGCCACGGTGTTCCCGCAACGCCTGGGCCACACCGGCGAGCGTACCGCCAGAGCCAATCGCGCAGATAAAGCCGTCCACCTTGCCGTCTGTCTGCTCGAGGATCTCCGGCCCTGTGGTGAGGTAGTGCGCCTGGCGGTTGGCGAGGTTGTCGAACTGGTTGGCCCAGACCGCGCCGTTGGGTTCGCAGGCGTTGCGCTCTTCCGCCAGGCGGCCGGAGACGCGCGCATAGTTGCCGGGGTTGGCGTAGGGGACCGCGTCCACCTCCACCAGCTCGGCGCCCAGCAGCCGGAGCGCCGACTTCTTTTCCTCCGACTGAGTGCGTGGAATGACGATGAGCGTGCGGTAGCCCAGCGCCGAGCCCACCATGGCCAGCCCGATCCCGGTGTTGCCGGCCGTGCCCTCCACGATCAGGCCGCCCGGCCGCAGGTGTCCGTCGGCCTCGGCCTGGCGGATGATCTGCAAGGCCGCGCGGTCCTTGACCGACTGACCAGGGTTCATGAACTCCGCCTTGCCCCAGATCTCGCAGCCGGTTTCCGCGCTCGCGCGCTTCAGCCGGATCAGGGGCGTGCGCCCGATTGCGTCGACCACGCTCTGGGCCTGGATCATCGGAAACTCGGCTCTGCGACAGGCGGGGTAACTAGGCGCGCCGGAGAGGGCGCGCAACGTCGCGTCGCTTGCCTCGGCTAGGTCTGCAGGCCACTTAGTCCGAGACGTCGTACTCTCGTGGAGACCCGCTTGTCCGAACTGCCGCCCACGCGCCCCAACGCCGTTGTGCTGGCGGGCCGCGCCGACCGTCGCCAGGTGCGCATCGGCAATGGCGAGCGGCTGAGCGTCATCGCTGGCCCTTGTCAGATGGAGAGCCGCGCCCACGCTCTGGAGATGGCCCACGCGCTGCGCGAGATCGCCGACCGGCTGGGCGTGGGGCTGGTCTACAAGACCTCCTTCGACAAGGCGAACCGCACCTCCGCACATGCCGCCCGGGGGATGGGGCTTGACGCGGCGTTGCCCGTCTTCGCCGAGATCGGGGAGGTCACCGGCCTGCCCACCCTCACCGACGTGCACGCCGCCGTCCAGTGCGCCGAGGTGGCCGAGGCGGTGGACGTGCTGCAGATTCCCGCCTTCCTTTGCCGCCAGACGGACCTGCTGCTGGCCGCCGCCGCCACGGGGAAGCCTGTGAATGTCAAGAAGGGTCAGTTCCTGGCGCCCTGGGACATGAAGAACGTTGTGGCCAAGATCACCCAGGCCGGCAACTCGAACGTAATGGCCTGCGAGCGCGGCGTGTCCTTCGGCTACAACACGCTCGTATCCGACATGCGCGCCCTGCCGGAACTGGCGCGGATCGGCTGCCCGGTGGTGTTCGACGCTACCCATTCCGCCCAGCAGCCCGGGGGCCAGGGCGCAAGCTCCGGCGGCCAGCGGGAGTATGTGCCGGTGCTGGCCCGGGCGGCCGTGTCGGTGGGCGTGGCCTGCGTCTTTCTGGAGACCCATCCCGATCCCGATCGCGCCCCGTCGGATGGTCCCAACATGCTGGCGCTCAAGGACTTCGAGCCGCTGGTGGCCGAGTTGCTCGCCTTCGACGCCCTAGCTAAGCGGCGTGCGGCCTGAGGCTCGCGGGATGAAGGCCGTCGCCAGCACCGTCGAAAGGCGGTTGAAGACCGGCGCGGCCCTGCTCATCGTCCTGGCGGCGGGGGTAGTCCTCCTCTGCGCCTACGTCTGGCGCGGCGAGATTTGGCGCACCACGCTGGACCCCAAGCAGCCCTATCCGACCTATCGGCCGCCGCCCGCGCCCGACTACGCCGCGCCGTCCGCCTGGCTGCTCCGTCCCGCCGATCCCGCCCGAGCAGCGGTAGGCGAGCCGGTTGCCGACGTCTTCTTCGTCCATCCCACCGCCTATGCCGGCGGACGCGAGTGGAACGCGCCGATCCATGATCGCAAGGCGGAGGTGCTGCTGCAGCAGGTGGTGCTGCCCAACTATGCCGGGCCGTTCCAGCGGGTGGGGCGGGTGTTCGCGCCGCACTACCGGGCGGCGAGTTTGTTCGCCTACCTGACGCTGCGCGACGACGCCCGCGACGCCCGCCGCTTCGCCTACGGAGACGTGCGCCGCGCCTTCAACGCCATGCTGGCGCAGGATGCGCCGGACCGGCCGATCCTGATCGCCGGCGTAGGGCAGGGTGGAAGCCTCGCCTTGCGCCTGCTGCAGGAGCGAGTGTTGCGCGATCCCGCCGTGCTGAAGCGCATCGCCGGGGTTTACCTAATGGACACCATCGTGGCGATCGACGCGCTGCCGGCTTCCGGTCCGTTGTCGCCTTGTCGCGTCAGGGCGGAGGCCGGCTGCACCCTGGCCTGGGCCTCGGTCCCGGCCGATGACCTGCAGCGGGGGCTGCGGCGGCTGGCCCGGGCCCTGACCTGGACGCCGGACGGGCGACTGACCGACCTCGGTGGCCGGCCGACGCTGTGCGTGAACCCGCTGACCGGTGGAACCGAGCAGCCCTTGGGGACGGCGAAGGTGAGCCGGGGCGCCGCCAATGCGACAGGGTTGGAGTGGGGCGCCCGGCCGGCCTTCCTGGCGCACGAGGTCTCCGCAGCGTGCCAGGCTGGCCTGCTGCACGTCAGCGCCCCGCTAGCGCCCTCTCTCCAGCCGACAGGCAGCCTGTTCGGGCGCCGACGGCTCGCTCAGTTCAACCTGTTCTACGCCGACGTCGAGGCGGACGCCCGGGCGCGGGTGGAGGCTTGGTCGGGCGGACGTCTCTACGGCCCCGCAGCCCCACCGATCACCACGTCCCAGGCGGTGGCCGGGGCGGCGGTGCACCGGATCGACTAGGGTTTCCACGTCGCCGTTTGCGATCACCCGGCCGCGGACCAATCGCCGTCAGGTCGCCAGTCGAACAGGTGCTGCAGCACCCGGGCGGCCCGTCCGCGCGGCCCCGCCAGCTTCGGGTCGCGGGCGAGCAGGGCGCGGGCGTCCTTGGCGGCCAGGGGCAGCAGGTCGCGGTGTGCGGCGGGGTCGGCGAAGCGGTAGTCCGGCAGGCCGCTCTGGCGCGCGCCCAGCAGGTCACCGCCACCCCGCAGTTCCAAGTCCTTCTCCGCGATCAGGAAACCGTCCTCGGTCTCGCGCAGCACCTCAAGCCGCGCCTGCCCCGAGGCGCTCAGCGGCGGGTCGTAGAGCAGCAGGCACGCGCTGGCGTCCGTGCCGCGGCCGACCCGCCCGCGGAGCTGGTGCAGCTGCGCGAGGCCGAAGCGCTCGGCGTGCTCGATCACCATGATGGTGGCGGCCGGGACGTTGACGCCGACCTCCACCACCGTGGTCGCCACTAGCACCGACACCTCGCCCGCGGCGAAAGCGGCCATGACGGCATCCTTTTCAGCCGGCGGCATGCGGCCGTGCACCAGGGCGACGCCGTGGCCGAGCGCCCGGGTCAGGTCCTCGGCCCGACCTTCGGCGGCGGCCACGTCCAGGGTCTCCGACTCGCTTACCAGGGGACAGATCCAGAAGGCCTGGGCGCCGGAGGCGATGGCGCGACGCAACCGGGCCACCACCTCGCCGACCCGCGTCGTGGGGGCGGCCGTGGTGACCACGGGCTTGCGGCCCGGCGGCTTCTCATCCAGGCGCGAGACGTCCAGGTCCCCGTGCAGGGTCAGCTCCAGGGTGCGCGGGATCGGCGTGGCGGATAAGGCCAACAGGTGCACCGCCTCGCCCTTGGCCTGCAGCCGCTTGCGTTCGGAGACGCCGAAGCGGTGCTGCTCGTCGATCACCGCCAGCTGAAGTCCACAGAAGACGACTTCGTCCTGGAACAGAGCGTGGGTACCTACCGCCACCTGCACCTCTCCCGCCGCCAGCGCCGCCAGCTTGGCGCGCCGCTCGCCGCCCTTGTCGCGACCGGTGAGCAGCAGAAGGCCGATGCCGGCTTCGCTCAGCGGGCGCTGAAGGGTCTCGTAGTGCTGGCGCGCCAGGATCTCGGTCGGCGCCATCAGCACCGACTGGCCGCCCGCGGCCGCCACGTCGGCCATGGCCAGCATGGCCACCACCGTCTTGCCCGAGCCCACATCGCCCTGCACCAGGCGCGACATGCGCTGGCCGCTCGCCAGATCGCCGCCGATCTCAGCCAGGGTGCGCGACTGCGCGCCGGTCAGGGTGTAGGGCAGGGCGGCTTGCATCCGCTGCAACGCCTGGCTGGCCGGGATCGCCGGCGCGGGCTCGGCGCGTCGCTCGGCTTTGCGCTGCACCATGGCGAGCTGGTGGGCGAACAGCTCGTCATAGGCCAGCCGCCGGCGCGCCGGGGCGTCCGGCAAAAGGTCCGCACCCATGGTTGGCGCGTGCAGGGCTTCCAGGGCGGCGCTCCAGGCCGGCCAGCCTTCGCGTGCGAGCAGGTGGGGGTCGATCCATTCGTCCAGTTCCGGCGCACGCGCCAGCGCCGCCAACGCCAGCCGTCGCACGGTGCGCGCGGGCAGGCCGGCGGTCGCGGGATAGACGGCCTCGTACAGCGGCACCTCGCTGGCGCGATCAGGGGGCACGAGGTAGTCCGGGTGGACGATCTGCAGCTCGGTGTTGAATCGCTCCGCCCTGCCGCTGGCGATACGTTCCGCGCCCACCGGATGGCTGCGTTGAAGATGATCGCCGAACACCTTGAACCAGCTGATGAAGGCGAAGCCGGTCTCGTCGGCCACCCGGATGCGGTAGGGATGGCCCGCCCGGCCCGGCGGCTGGTGGGCGTCGATGCGCACGCGCAGGGTGGCGACCTCGCCTTCCTGCACTTCGGCGATCCGCCGCTCGCGCCGGTCCACCAGCCCGCTCGGAGCCAGGAACAGCAGGTCGCGCACCCGCTCGCCCGCCAGCTTGGCCACCAAAGGGCGCAGCTTGGGGCCGAGGCCCTTCAGTGTGCCCACGTCGACGAACAGGGGGAAGAGGATTTCCGGACGCATCGCCCATTATCTCTCGCCCCTTGCGGGAGAGGGAAGGGGCCCAGCGAAGCTGGGAACGGTGAGGGGCGCGCCGCTCTCCCGCAAGGGGCGAGGGGATCAGTGGCGCGCCTTCGCCATCCCGCCTATATCGCCGCCATGCCGGACACTGACGCCCACGCCGCGCGCCTGCGCAAGCTGACGTTCCGCGCCAGCCGGCGGGGCTTCCTAGAAGCCGACCTGATCCTTGGGCCGTTCGCGCGGAGCCATGTCGCCGAACTCGACCCCGAAAGCCTAGACGAGTTCGAGCGCCTGCTCGACGTGCCGGACCAGGATCTCTACGGCTGGATCGTCGGGCTGAAGCCGACGCCGGCCGACTGGGAGACGCCGCTGGTGCAGCGGCTGCGCGCCTTCCGCCTCGAAGCCTTCGCCGCGCGCACCGCCACCGCCTGACCTTCGGAGCCCGAGTTGGACCTGTCACGGATCGCCACCGTCAAGGGGCGGCTCGATCTCGCCGGCGCGCCGGAGGGCTTCGACGCCCTGGCGACCGCCGAGCTAGCCAAGTCGCGCAAGGACGCGACCCTGTTCGTCGCCCGCGACGCCTCCCGTGCGGACGCTTTCCTGGGCGCGCTGAGCTTCTTCGAGCCCGGCCTGCCGGTGCTGCGCTTCCCGGCCTGGGACTGCCTGCCCTACGACCGCACGAGCCCCTCGCCGCGCGTCGCGGCGGGGCGCATGGCGGCGCTGTCCCAGCTGGCCGCGCGCAAGCCGGGCGAGGGGCCGCTGCTGGTGGTGGCGACGCTGCCGGCGGTGCTGCAGCGCGTACCGCCGCGGGACGCCATCCGCCAGGCCAGCTACCAGGCGCGCACGGGCCGCGATGTGAACGTGGCGGACCTCGAGCGTTACTTCGGCGTGAACGGGTATGTGCGCGCTTCGACCGTGTCCGAGCGCGGAGAATTCGCGATTCGTGGCGGAGTCATCGACGTGTTCGCGCCGGGCGCCGAGGAGCCGGTGCGGCTGGACCTGTTCGGCGACACGCTGGAGAGCATTCGCGCCTTCGACCCCGAAACCCAGCGCTCCACCCGCCAGCTGCACGCCATCGACCTGCTCCCGGTTTCGGAGGCGCTGATCGATCCGGACTCGATCTCCCGATTCCGCAAGGGCTACGTGGCCGCCTTCGGCAATCCGGGCGACGACCCGCTCTACGCCTCCATCAGCGAGGGCGCGCGGCGCGCCGGCATGGAGCACTGGCTGCCGCTGTTCTATCCTCAGCTTGAGACGTTGCTGGAGTATTTGGGGCCCAACGCCCTGGTGGCGCTCGACAACCTGGCCGAGGAATCGCTGGACGAGCGCTCGGCGCTGGTGACCGACGCCTACGAAGCCCGGGCCGAGCAGGCCAAGGGCAAGGGCGGCGGGGTCTATAAGCCGCTGGAGCCTGGCGCGCTCTACATGGACCGCGGCGATTGGAACGCGGCCCTGGAGGGGCGGTCGGTGCGCCGCTTCAGCGCCTTCAAGCGCGAGGCTTCGCCCGCGGTGGTGGACATGGGCGCCGCGGCGGGGCGCAGCTTCGCGCCGGAGCGGGCGCAGGACAGCGTCAACCTGTTCGAGGCGGTGTGCGAGCACGCCAAGGCGCTGGGCCGGGCCGGCAAGCGGGTGCTGTTCGCCTCCTGGTCCGACGGCTCCTCGGAACGGCTGGGGACCATGCTGGCCGACCATGGGCTGAAGTCGGTCCGCTTCGCCAAGGACTATGCCGACGCCAAGGCCTATGGCGTGCCGGGCGCCAAGGGCAAGCCGCCCCAGCGGGTGGTGCTGCCGGTGGAGGCCGGCTTCGAGACCGCGGACCTGGCGGTGATCTCGGAGACCGACATCCTGGGCGACCGGCTGGCGCGGCCGCGGAAGCGCCGGCGCGCCTCCAACTTCCTGGCCGAGGCGACCTCGCTCTCGCCGGGCGATCTGGTGGTGCACATCGACCATGGGATCGGCCGCTACGAGGGGCTGAAGACGCTGCAGGTTGCCGACGCGCCGCACGACTGCCTGGACCTGACCTACGCCGGCGAGACGCGGCTGTATCTACCGGTTGAGAACATCGACCTGCTGACCCGCTACGGCTCCGAGAGCGAGGGCGTGCAGCTCGACCGCCTGGGCGGCGCGGCGTGGCAGTCCCGCAAGGCCCGCGCCAAGCAGCGGCTTCGCGACATGGCCGAAGGGCTGATCAAGATCGCCGCCATGCGCGAGATGAACACTACCGAGGAGGTGGACGCGCCCCAGGGGGTGTTCGACGAGTTCTGCGCCCGCTTCCCCTATGAGGAGACCGACGACCAGCTGAACGCCATCGCCGACGTGCTGGGGGACCTGGGCTCCGGCAAGCCGATGGACCGGCTGATCTGCGGCGACGTGGGCTTCGGCAAGACCGAGGTCGCTTTGCGCGCCGCCTTCGTCATGGCCATGAGCGGGCGGCAGGTGGCGATCATCGGGCCGACGACGCTGCTGGCCCGCCAGCACTTCAAGACCTTCTCCGAGCGCTTCGCCGGCTGGCCGGTGAAGGTGCGCCAGCTCTCCCGCATGGTGCCGGCCAAGGAGGCCGCCGAGGCCCGGACCCAGCTGGCTTCGGGCGAGGTGGAGATCGTGGTGGGCACTCACGCCATCTTGTCAGACCAGGTGAAGTTCAAGGACCTGGGCCTTGTCATCGTTGATGAAGAGCAGCATTTCGGCGTCAAGCACAAGGAGCGTCTGAAGGCGCTTCGGGCCGGCGTTCACATGCTGACGCTGACCGCAACGCCGATCCCGCGGACCCTGCAGATGGCGCTGACCGGCATTCGCGAGATGTCGATCATCGCCACCCCGCCGGTCGATCGCCTGGCGGTGCGGACCTACGTGACGCCGCACGACCCGGTGACCATCCGCGAGGCCCTGCTGCGCGAGAAATACCGTGGCGGCCAAGCCTACTACGTGGTGCCGCGCCTGTCGGACCTGCCCGAGATCGAGAAGTTCCTCCGCGAGCAGGTGCCCGAGACCAAGTTCATCGTCGGCCACGGCCAGATGGCCGCGACCCAGCTCGAGGAGGTGATGAGCGCCTTCTACGACGGCCGCTACGACGTGCTGCTCTCCACCACCATCGTGGAGTCCGGGCTGGACGTGCCGACCGCCAACACGCTGATCGTGCACCGAGCCGACATGTTCGGCCTGTCGCAGCTCTACCAGATCCGCGGCCGGGTCGGCCGGGCCAAGGCGCGGGCCTACGCCTACCTGACCACCCCGGTGGAGAAGCAGCTGACGCCGGCCGCCGAAAAGCGGCTGAAGGTGCTGCAGTCCCTGGACAGCCTGGGCGCCGGCTTCCAGCTCGCCAGCCACGACCTGGACATCCGCGGCGGCGGCAACCTGCTCGGCGAAGAGCAGTCCGGCCACATCAAGGAGGTCGGCGTCGAACTCTACCAGCAGATGCTGGAGGACGCGGTCAGCGAGCTGCGCACCAGCGGCGGCGCCTCGGAGCTGGTGGCCGGCCGCGGCTGGTCGCCCCAGATCAACACCGGCGCCTCGGTGCTGATCCCCGAAGCCTATGTGCCGGACCTGAACGTGCGCCTGGCGCTCTATCGCCGGCTGTCGGACGCCGAGAAGCTGGAGGACCGCGAGGCGCTCGCCGCCGAGCTGATCGACCGCTTCGGACCCCTGCCGCAGGAGGCCGACCATCTGCTGAAGGTCGTGGGCATCAAGGGGCTGTGCCGGCAAGCCAACGTGGCGAAGGTGGATGTTGGGCCCAAGGGCGCGGTGATCACCTTCCGGGAGGACACCTTCCCCAACCCCGCGGGCCTGGTCGCGCAGATGCAGAAGCGCGTCGGCGACTGGAAGCTGCGGCCGGATCAGAAGCTGGTGGTCAAGGGCGACTGGTCGAATGCGGACGCACGGCTGGGAACGGCGGAGAGGATACTCGGCGAGCTGGCCAAGGTGGCGCTGGCGGCTTGAGGCCTACGATTCTCCTCCGTTGGTGGAGGGAAGCTACGCGAGTCCCCTCAATTGGCTTCGCCGCCAGCTTCCCCCCACGGGAGAGCATCTAGTGCGCGTTCTTCGTCAGGGCGTGGGTTACACGTGCAGCCCCCGGCGGCCCCTGGAACCGCCAGGCGCTTGCGTCCGTCAGGTAGGTCTGCGCCGCCTGCTGCACGTCCGCCACCGTCATCTTGCGATATCCCGGCAGCGAGCTGCGGATCAGTTCCAGCCTGCGCGGATCGTCCTGGGCGTCGTGCAGCATGGCGGACCAGTAGCCGTTGGTCTGCTGGGCGCGTTCGATGGATTCGATGCGGGGCTTCACCGCCCGCTGGAACTCGTCGGCGGTGACCGGGCGGGTGCGCAGGTCGGCGGTGATCCTGCCCACGTCGGCGTAGAAGCCGGCCACCTTGGCCGGCGGGGTCTCGACCGAGGCGTAGACATAGCCGTAGCCCGGGAACACGTCGGACTCGCTGGCGCCCGCCGCCGGCGAGTAGCTGGCGCCCTCGGCGATACGAACCTGGTCGATCAGGCGCAGCTGGAGAACCTGGGCGGCGATGTTGATGCGCCTTGCTCGTTGGGGATCGGACAGCAGGTCGGTGGCGGGCCAGCCCACATAGGCGATGGCTTGGTCGGCGCGCCCGGGGGGGGCGCGCGGGACGGGCGCCCCCGGGGCGCCGGGGGAGCCGGCCCGGGGCGCGCCCCCGC
>CALMGB010000331.1 GCA_937863535.1 uncultured Caulobacteraceae bacterium | reverse complement strand
GTGTGGCGCGCGGGCGCGCTGGAGGCGGCGCTGCTGGGCGCGCGCGGCGCGGCGTCAGGCGGCCGTGCGCGAGGGCGTGATCACCGCCGCCCACACCGTCCGCTCCGGCGACGCCGGCGGCTCCGGTTCCTCCATCGACCTCAGCGAGGGCAAGTGATGCTCTTCAAGCGACCCGGCGTGCGCTACGGCCGCACGCCGCAACCCGAGACGCCCTACCAGCGCGCCGCCCAGGCCTGGGACGAGCGCATCGGCTCCGCCCGCGTTCAGGCGCGGAGCTGGCGGCTGATGGCCCTGGGCTCGCTCGGCCTCTCCGCAGGGCTCGGGGCCGGGCTGGTCTGGGTCTCCGCCTCGGGCACGATCACGCCCTGGGTGGTGCAGGTGGACCGGCTCGGCCAGGCGCAGGCGGTCGCGCCGGCCACCGCCGGCTACCGTCCGAGCGACCCGCAGATTGCCTGGCACCTGGCGCGGTTCATCGAGGAGGTGCGCTCCATCCCGGCCGACCCCATCGTGCTGCGCCAGGACTGGCTCCGCGCTTACCAGTACGCCACCGACAAGGGCGCGCTGGCGCTGAACGACTACGCCCGCACCAACGACCCCTTCGCCAAGCTCGGGCACGAACAGGTCGCGGTGGACGTCTCCAGCGTGATCCGCGCCTCGCCGGACAGCTTCCGAGTCGCCTGGGTCGAGCGGCGCTACGTGGACGGCGCACTGGCCTCCACCGAGAGCTGGAGCGCCATCCTGACCGTGGTGATCCAGACACCGACCACGGCGGACAAGCTCCGCGTAAATCCGCTCGGCGTCTACGTCCATGCGCTGAACTGGTCGCGGGAACTCGGTTCCACGAACCTTGGCCAGAAGGAGCCCGGCTGATGCGCCCTCTCATCCTGGGAGGCGCGCTGCTCGCCTCTGTCTCGCTCGTCGCCTGCGCGACCCGGCCGGCTCCGCCGCCGAAGATCACCTACGACGATGCGCGGCCTACGCCGGCGGTGCTGGCGCCCGAACCGCAGAAGCTCGTGCAAGTGATCGAGGTCCCCCAGCCGCTGCCCCTGCCGGGCCAGCTCATGCCGCTGCCGGGACGGGTGCGCGCCCCCGCGCCGGAGGCGGGCGACCCGCAGGCCCGGGTGGAGGCGGCCAACACCGCCGCCCGGGTGCAGCCGTCGCGAGCCGGCTGCGTCAACGCCGTGCAGGTCTACCCATTTGCGGACGGCGCGCTCTATCAGCTCTACGCCGCGCCGGGAGAGGTCACCGACATCGCGCTCGAGCCCGGCGAACAGCTGGCGGGATCGGGCCCGGTCGCGGCGGGCGACACGGTGCGCTGGATCATCGGCGACACGGAGAGCGGCTCGGGCGCGACGAAGCGCGTGCACATCCTGGTCAAGCCGTCGCGGCCGGATCTTGAGACCAACATCGTCATCGACACCGACCGGCGCACCTATCACCTGGAAATGCGCTCCACCGAGCGGACCTACATGGCGTCGCTCTCCTGGTCCTACCCGCAGGACCAGCTGATCGCACTCCGCAAGCAGGCGAGCGAGGCTCAGGCCGCCCAGCCGGTCGCCGCCGGCGTGGACGTGGACGCGTTGAACTTCCGCTACGAGGTGGAGGGCGATCACCCGCCGTGGCGGCCGCTGCGCGCCTTCGACGACGGGCGGCAGGTCTACATCGAGTTCCCGTCCGGCATCGGCCAGGGCGAGATGCCGCCCTTGTGGATCGTCGGCGCAGAGGGAGGGGCCGAGCTGGTCAACTACCGGGTCACCGGCCGCTACATGGTGGTGGACCGGCTGTTCGCCGCCGCGGAGCTGCGGCTCGGAAGCAAGAAGCAGGACAAGGTCCGCATCGTGCGCAGCGATCCGAAGGGTCGGCCATGAGCGACCTGGAAGGCGAGGCCAGAGAGGTCGACGACGCCCCGTCCGAGCGCCCGTCCGAGCGGGAAGCGGCCGACGCCATGCGGCTACGGCCGAGCCCGGCCCGTGTGACCCGACTCTCCCGGCGCGCCCTTGCCGCGCTCGGCGGCGTGTCGGCGATCGTCGTCGCCGGGGCGCTGCTCTGGGGTTTGCACACCCGGAAAGCAGCCGGACCGGCCTCGCAGGAGCTCTACAACACCGACGCCAAGCCGCCGGCCGACCAGATGGCAGGGCTCCCCCGCGACTACGCCGGGCTCGGCCGGCCGGCGGGTCAGGCTGGTGGCGCACAGGCCATCCCGCAGATCGGACCTCGGCTGCCCGGCGACCTCGGGCGGCCGATCCTGAACGCCGGGGCGCCCGCGCCCGCGATCGGCGCGTCCGGTCAGCCGGGTGTTGAGCTGGGCGCCGCACCCACGACGACGGAGCCGACGCCGGCCGAGCAGCGGCGAGAGCAGGCGCGCCAGCAGCTCGCCCAGGAGAAGGAGGCGGCCCGCACCAGCCAGCTGTTCTCCAGCCGCGCCAGCGAGGCGGTGCAGACGGGTGCGGCTGGCCCGGTCGCCGCCCCAGGTCAGCCTGCAGCGACAGTGACGCCGGCTGCGACGACACCGTCGGAAGGCGATCGCAAGCTGGCCTTCCTGAACGGCACTGCCGACCGGCAGACAGTCAGCGCCGAGCGGGTCGAGGCGCCCGTGACGCCGTACGTGGTGCAGGCGGGCGCGGTGATCGCGGCGGCCCTGATCACCGGGCTGCGCTCCGACCTGCCGGGCCAAGTCACAGCTCAGGTGACCGAGGACGTCTACGACAGCCCGACTGGCAAGGCGCTGCTGATCCCACAAGGCGCGCGCCTGGTCGGCCAGTACGACGCCCAGGTGCAGTTCGGGCAGTCCCGAGCGCTCCTGGCCTGGACGAGGCTGATCCTGCCGAACGGGCGCTCGGTCGTGCTGGAGCGCCAGCCTGGAGCGGATCCGGAGGGCTATGCCGGCCTGTCGGATCAGGTCGACAACCACTGGGGCCAGCTGTTCCGCTCGGCCATGCTGTCGACGCTGCTGAGCGTCGGTACGGAGGCGGGGACGTCCAACAACGAGAACAGCCTCTTGCAGGCGATCCGCGAGGGCGCGTCTAACTCCTTCGCTCAGGTGGGCTCGCAGGTGGTCGGTCGCTCGCTTGGCATCCCGCCGACGCTGACGATCCGTCCAGGGTTCCCGGTCCGCGTGATCGTCACGCGAGACCTCGTGCTGGAGCCCTACCAGGGCTGAGTAGGGGGAGAAATGGCGAAGTTGCGGCTCGGACCCATCGAAGACGCCAAGCCGGTGCGGCTGACGGTGGAGCTGCCAGCCGGCTTGCACCGCGATCTCGTGGCCTACAGAGAAGCGCTTGGGCGCGAGGCGGGCGGTGAAGCGGTCGAGCCGGCCAAGTTGGTCGGGCCCATGCTGGCCAGGTTCATCGCCTCGGAGCGGGCGTTCAATAGGACGCGGCGCTTGCACCAAGCGAACGACGCCTGACCCAGTCTCGCATGAAGGCGACGAAGCTGCCGACGACGGGATCCTCAAGCGCAGGTCGCCAAGCGAGCACGAGGCCGACCTGTGCATCCGCCTCGGCGATCTCAACGTAGCGGATGTTCGGTAGGACGATCTCGCGATGGTTCTCACACATGAGCGCCACGCCTTCGCGGATTGCCACGAGGTTTAGCACATCGAGCAATCCCGCATGCTGGACCCGCATCTCTGTGCCCGGACCGAGAAGGCTGGCTTGCAGGGCCTGAAGAGTGGCGCTTTCTCCCCCGCCGCAGGTCAAGACGGTCTCGGCGCGGACTTGCGTCAAGCTGACCGAACTCTGCCTTGCAAGATGATGATCCTCCCAGATGGCAAGGAGGATGCGCTCGTCCCACAGCGCCAGCTGCTCCATGTCGGCCGTGGGCTGGGCATGGATGATCGCAACGCCGATCCGTCGCTCCCGCATACCGGCGAGGGCTTCGCGGTCGTCGACCTCGAAAAGATCAAGGTCCACTTCGGGATGGCTCGATCGCCAAGCGGCAAAGGCCGCACGGAGCCGTGGCCCAAGGCTGGCTGTCTGTATGGCCAGCCGCAGTTCGCCCGCCAAAGCCAAGCTGGATCTTGCCGCAAGATGCCGAATAGCTTCGATGTCGCTGATCGCCCGGTGGGCGAGGCGCAGAACGCTACGCCCCGCGACGGTCGTCTTCATTCCTCCCCGCCCTCGCTCAAAGAGAAGGATGCCGAGCTCGTCCTCGAGTGCGCCGAGGTGGCGGCTCAAGGTGGAGGCGTCGACACCAAGGTCTCGAGCAGCACGGGTGACGCCGCCGAATCGAGCAATGTGGACTATGAACTCGAGGTCGCGTAACTCCATGCCGTATTTTCGGTGAGCAATTAAAGCGCCAGCTTCAGAGGAGGAACATGATTAGTAGTGCAAGTAACAGTACTAGATGATCAAGCTCGTAATCAAGAACGAAGGAAAAATCCGAATAGCGTCTAACATCATCAACACCTTCATACATCCCTTCTATTAATAGTTAAAGGACAACCTCACCCCGTAGGTGACGGGCAGGCCTGTGTACCTCGAAATTGTATCGATCTCATGGTCGATATTTGTAAGATAGTAGGAGTTGGTGACATTTCTTGCGTAAGCCTGGACTCGCCACCGCTCCGATTTATCCTGGACTCCCGCCCTTAGGTCCAAAAGCGCGTACGCCGGGATATTGAAGCCGGCCGTCTCGCCGAAGACCGCGAAAGCGCTGCTCCTATAAGTCACCGTTGCGCCGACGAAACCGTTCAGGCGATCAGACAAAGGCACGTCGTATTCGGCGTCTCCGTTCAGCTGCCATTTGGGCGTGTTCGGAAGACTTTCGCCATGGAAGTCGACGCTCAAGCCCGGTATCGGCGTGCCGCCAATGTAGTGGCTGTCGACTTCAGACGAGATGTAGGTCCCGTTGGCCGTGAGATGCAGCGGCGGAAGAGGGTTCCAGCTGACGTTCAGTTCGCCGCCTTTGATGTCGGATCGTGGCACGTTGACCAGCGCCGGGAAGTTCCCGAAGATCGGGATGGTCACGAAACCGTCGATCTGCTTGTTGTCGTAATCGTAATAGAAACCGGCTCCGTCGACCTGAAGTCTGCCATGATCCAAGGTTGACTTAAAGCCAAGCTCGTACGCAACCAGCGACTCCTGCTGAACGCTGACGACTTGGCTGGCGAATACAATCGGTTGGGTGGAAAAGTCGCCGGCCTTATAGCCCTTGGACACGTTGAAATAGACAAGAGTGCGGGGGAGGATTTTCCAGTCCGCTCCAGCGCGCCAGGAAACGTTGTTTTGATTGATGGACGAATGGACCTGGCCTGCGGGCGTGTAGGGCGGGGAGGGCCCCGTGTTGAAGGAGATGCAAGAGCCAGGGACCAGGGGCGTGGCGCTGAGTTGGCCAAGTGTCGCATAGATGGCGTCCTGCTCGGCGGTCGTGTCGCCGGCGCCCGACTCGCACCCCTCGAAGGCCCGATGCTGCCCTGTGAAGCGAGCCGATCCGCTCAGATTAATCGTGTCGGTGAGCTTGTAGTCGAGGCTGCCGAAGAAGGCTTTGGTGTCGACCTTCTGGAAGTTGGACGCGGTAAGATTGCTGAAGTTGAGTGCGCCGATCTGGGTGTTCGAACCCATCGTCGCGATGATGTCGGCCTCGTTCAGGTTGTCGTGCTCGTAGTTCACACCGCCCAGCCAACGCAGCGGACCGCTCCTGCCAGCCAACCGAAGTTCCTGGATGTAGACGTCGAATTTCTGGCGTTGGTCGACGTTGAGGTCGTCGTAGCTCGTTCCGGACGCGTCGGTCGGCTGGGAACCAGTATAGTTGATATAGGACGAAATGGACGTGAGCGTCAGGTCCGGCTTCAAATCCCAGTCGGCCCGCAGGGACGACTGAATGAAGTTGTCGTCCTGGGCAAGCGCGATGCCGGGCGTCCAATCCGCCGCTCGAGCGTTGCGCGGGGTGGACGGCAGGCCGCTCAGGGCCGCTCCGGCGGAGGCGCGGCCGCCTTCGCTGCCGGGGGTGGTCGGCAGATAGCTCAGGAACTGTGCCTGCTGCGTATCAGAGTGATCGACGTAACCGTTCAGGTTCAGCTCGACCCTCAGGTTTGAACGCGGCGTCCAGTCCAGGATCAGCCTGCCCATGTTCAAGTCGTGCTGACCGGCGGTGGCGTCCCGCGAGGTGCTGTACTGCCAGTTGTCCTGCTGGTCGGTTCGGATCGCAACGCGTGCCTTCAGAGTGTCGGTGAGAGGACCGCTAAGGTAGCCGTCGACGTCCACGGCATTGAAGCGACCATAGCTAACGTCCCCGCCATAATGCAGCGTATCTGTGGGTTTGGCCGCGATGTAGTTGATTGCGCCTCCCGTGGAGTTCTCGCCGAAGAGAGTGCCCTGTGGCCCCTTCAAGACCTCCACCCGGGAGACGTCCAGAGACGCGTCCTTTGTCAGAGCGGAGAATGGGATGGGTATCTGGTCGACATAGACGCTCACCGCCGGATTGGAGGTAGCGGAAGTATCATAGAAGTTCACGCCTCGGATGCCAAGGATTGGAACGCCGTAGTTGCTCTGCTGAAAGGTGAAGCCGGCGACGATTTTCTGCAGGCCGACTGGATCGGTGATGCCGAGCTTCTGGAGCTGGCTGCCTGTCGCGGCCGTGATGGAGATCGGCACGTCGTTGATGCGCTCCGACCTCTTCTGGGCGGTGACGACGATCTCTGAGACGGCCGGCGCCGGCGAGGCGGCTGAGGCGGGCTGCGTCGGAGCCTTAGACGGCGGGGCGAGCGGCTGCTCGCGAAGGGCGATCACCCTGCCGCCGTCGCTGCCAACCTGCAGGCCGGTCCCGGCCGTGAGGCGTGCGAGCGCTACGTGAACATCCTCGCGGCCAATGACGGCCGACGTCCTTACCCCGTTAAATTGTTCGATCGGCACCATCAGCTGCAGGTTTGCCTGGCGCGCGAACTCGGGAAGTGATTTGGCCGCATCTTCTGACGGGATCGAGAACATCCGCGTCTGTGCGTCGGCGAACTTCGTCGATATCAGAGCCAGCACCACGGTGCTGGATACCAACATCATATCGCGTTGCGTCGTCATTTGTTTCGTCCCCCTTCTACTCTTGGCCCTGATCCAAGTGCTTATCTCGCAAGACCCTGAAATGCTCGTATGCGGTTCCGAAGCGATCTGCCGCTTACATTACTTGAACCGTCCAACCGGGCCGCAGACTTCAGCCGGGCGCAGTCGCATTCGCCGTGACAAACACCTTCACAGCTCAGAGCACTTCTCCAATTTCGCCGCCGAGTGGAACGTCCCGCGGTTCACCACGAGGACGATCAAATCGTTTAGCCCCGGCGGGAGCTGTTTGACGACGTGGAGACCTAGTCCTCGGTGCCCTTTGAAGCACAAAACAACGTTCTAGGGCGAGATTATATCCATTGAGATCCCGAGATGCGGCAACGTCTATTTTGCATCGTCTACTCACGCGTAGTCGGACGCTGGGTAAGCCGCCTTGACCAAGGGGGAGCTGTTTCGCATCATCAGATCCACGCCGCGATCGGCGACAGCCATGACCGTCGCGTTTGTGTTGCAGCTGACAATGGTGGGCATCATGGAGGCATCCATGACCCGAAGCCCTTCGACACCTTTGACCCTCAGGTCGGGAGTGAGCACCGCGTCCTGATCATCCGCTCTCCCCATGCGCGCGGTTCCGCAGGGGTGATAATTGCTTCCGGTCGTGCGGCGAATATAGTCAAGCAGCTCTCGATCATCGGTGAGGGTGGGGCCAGGCGCCAGCTCGGCCGCGATGATCGAGGCCATGGGGTCCGTACCAGTCACCTTCCGAAGGAAGCGCAGACCTTTAACATAGCTTCGCTCATCGGCCTCGTGGCTCAGCCAATTCATGTCGACTACCGGCAGATCGTCGGGATCACGAGAACGCAATCGAACGCTGCCTCTTGACTTGGGCCTCAGCACATTCGCCAGGAAGGTGATGCCGTGGTCCAGCTTCGCGTCCGCAAGTCCAGGCCACATCGTCTGTATGGCGCCAAACTGGAACTCCGGGTCTTCGGGTGGCTCGTCTATGTTGAGAAAGGCCATCGACTCCGATCCTGTGGATGATACAGGGCCGGACTTGAAGAGCATGTACTGAACGGCGTTCGCGATCATCCGCCAACCGCTTGACTGGCCATGATAGCCATGGGTGCCCTTGGTGCTTGCGACCAGAAAAGCGCTATGGTGATCCTGAAGGTTCTGGCCGACGCCCGGCTGGTCGCTGACGACCGGGATGCCGTGTTCGGCGAGGTGCTCCGCGGGACCTACGCCCGAGAGCATGAGAAGCTTGGGCGTGACCAGCGCACCTGCGGTCAGCACGACCTCGGCGGCCGCAGAGGCCCGGTGCAGGCCCTTCCGGTCAATGTATTCAACGCCGACCGCGCGATTGTTCTCGATGACGACGCGTGTCGCGGTCGCCCGCGTCACGATCTTGAGCTTGGGGTTGGAACGTATGGGGTCGACGAAGGCCTTGGTGGCACTGCACCGCTCGCCACGGTAAAGCGTCGCCTGATGGTAACCCACCCCCAGCAGGTCGCCCGTGTTGAAGTCCGGCGTGAAGGGCAGGCCGAGGCGCTGCATCGTCCGGACGAAAGTATGGGCGCCCTCGACGATGTAGGGCTGCTCGGAAACCTTGAGCGGCCCGTCGCCGCTATGAAACTCGTTGTGGAAACGCTGATTGCCTTCCTGCTTGACGAAGTGCGGGAGGAGGTCGTCCCAAGCCCAGCCCATGTTTCCAGAGACCTCGTCCCACCTTTCATAGTCTCGCCGTGAACCGCGCACATAGGCCATCACGTTGACCGAACTGCCGCCGCCGATGACATTTCCTTGCGGCAGAGAGACGACGCGCCCACCGAGGTTCGCCTGACCGCTGGTTTGATGGAACTTCACATAATCGCCGCCACCGAAGATCATTTTGAACGATCCGGCAGGCATCTTGATGAGGTGGCTGTCATCGTCGTGACCAGCCTCGAGCAGTAGGACGCGGGCGTCGAAGTCCTTGACGAGCCGGCTGGCGACGACGCAGCCGGCGCTCCCACCCCCAATCACGATGTAGTCAAAATCGTCCAAAATATTCTCCGTCTAACAGCATCATCGGCGGGACCGCCGTCGATTACTTGTCGGCTGTAGCGCGGCTAAAGAGAACCGTCGTCGTGTACTCCATTGTAGATATGGAGGTATAAGGACGATGGGGCCTGTCAAATAGTCGGCTTGGGCGTATAACTGAGTTCTGATAAATGGATGGGTTCAGGCGGCCTGTTTCAGGGCTGCTCTCCCGCACGCCGCTCATAGCGAGGCTTGACGTCGGACCGGCGACCGCAGGCGCCCCACACCAGATATGGGGTTTGGGGCCGGCCGTCGCGCGCTGAAGGTAAGATGGGTGAAAGCAGAGCGCTGGCGCGCGTCCGGCGGCTTGGTCGCGTTCAGGCAACGCCCGGTATGCTGCTGATGTTCTCCGCGATGAAGTCCTTCAACAGCCGCACGCGAGCGACGCTGGCGCGTTCCGGCACGATCAACATGCTAAGCGGCACGGCGGGCAGCGTATAGTTGGGCAGCACGATCTCGAGCTCCGCCGAAGCTAAGAGATCGTCCACCAGCCAGCGGGGAACGGGCGAGATGCCGCGACCAGCGATAATCGCTTCACGAGCGGCGAGGCCATGGTCGACGCGAAACCGGTCTCGGAAGGTCGCCACGTGCGTCCGACCGGCTCTGTCTGTAAGAGACAGCTGGTTGCTCTTGGCGATGTTCGTCTTGCGGATCACCTCGTGGACCGCGAGATCCTCGGGCCGCGCCGGCCGGCCATTGCGTTCGAGATAACGGCCCGACGCGACCAGGATCGGGGTGGCCTTTCCGAGCGGCCGAAGCTTCATCTCGCTTTGGGCGAGCTGACCGATCTGGATCGCGAGATCGACACCGTCGCGGACAAGATCGAGCCGTTCGTCGGTCAAGACTAGGTCCACGCGAATGTCAGGGTATTTGTCCTGAAATGCGAAGATGAGTCGACAGAAGTGCATGACGCCGAAGAAGGCGGAGCAGGACACGCGGATGATGCCTGCGGAGGCGCCGAGGTCGCCGCGCATCTCTTCATTCGCTTCATCCACCAGGCGCAGTATCTCGGTTGAGCTGATCAGGTAACGGCGGCCCAACTCGGTAAGGGTGACGCTTCGAGTCGTCCGGTTGAGCAGCGCCACTCCAACAGCATCTTCCAATTCGCGAAGGTGGCGGGTGATCGTGGACTGACCCAGGCCGAACTCGCGAGCGACAGCCGAAAGGCTGCCGCGCTCGGCAACACGGACGAAGCTGCGCATCCGCTCGAGGGTGACATCCGACCTATTCATTCTGCAGCGCAAACTTATCCGGACTGATGGGCTAATGGCCCCCATGCGACTGGGCTAGCTTGCCATGGCCTTACTCAGAGCGGTTTGGCCTTGGAGCTGAAACTTGGATCCCAAGATAGCAAGTTGGCCGGGTAATCGGAAGGTGGCCGTGATGATCACGGTCGCACTCGAACTCTGGTCTGAAGGCAAATGGCCCGTCTATGCGCCCATGGCCGCGTCATGGCCGCTGCCCGGCGCCTATTGCGCTCACAGCATCTCGTGGTCGGAGTATGGAGTGACGACGGGGGTCTGGCGGTTGCTGGACATCCTGGCGGCGCGTGGGACACCGGCGACCTTCGGGATCAGCGGATCGGTGGCCGACAGGTTTCCGGACGCCGTGCGGGCGGTGAGCGCCGGGGGGCACGAGATCGGCGCGCACTCCTACACCCAGGACCTGATCCCCGTGCTTCTCGACATCGAGGCGGAGCGCGCCAACATCGTCCGTTGTGCGGACATCTTCGAGGAGCTGACCGGCTCGCGGCCTGTCGGTTGGATGAGCCCGCGGGCTTCGGGGACGATCCACACGCCCGATCTTCTCGCGCAGGCCGGCTATCTCTGGTCCGGCGACTATTCGGGCCGCGAGCTGCCCTACGTGCGGGAGACCTCGCACGGGCCCCTAGTCTGCCTCATGCACAGCGACTTCACCGACGTACGCGGTGCCATGGCCGGTCCCAGGGCCTATCGCGACGTGCACGTAGACCTTCTCGACCACCTCCGGCGGTCGCCGGATCCCGGCATTCTTAACATCACGGTTCACGCGCACGTCGGCGGTCGCCCCTTCCTTGCCGACATGTTCGACCAGATCCTGGCGGCCGTCCAGCTCGCGGGCGACGACGTATGGGTCGCGACGCGCCGGCAGATTTGCGAGCACGTCCTGCGGCAAGGCGGCCCTGGACGCTGCGCCGACGCTGATCCCGCTAGAGCTCCGGGGCGCAGCGACTACTTCGACGCGGTCGGCGCATAGGTTGGGATCGATGATGCACTTCGCGCAAGACCTGCGAGACGAACTTGAGGAGATGGCCGCTTCGGGGGCCCTCAAGGGCGAGAGCCTGATCAGTTCCGCGCAGGGCGCGCGTGTTGACCTCGAGCAGCGCTCGGTCCTCAACTTCTGCGCCAACAACTATCTTGGCTTGGCCAACCATCCCGTCGTGGTGGCGGCGGCCAAGTCGGCTCTGGACCGCTGGGGCTTCGGTCTCTCGAGCGTCCGGTTCATCTGCGGCACCCAAACCCAGCATGACGAGTTGGAGCGGCGCCTGAGCGCCTTCCTCCGAACAGACGCCACAATCCTCTACTCGTCCTGTTTCGACGCAAACGGCGGCTTATTCGAAGTGCTCCTCGACGAGCGAGACGCTGTGATCAGCGACGAGTTGAACCATGCCTCGATCATCGATGGCATCCGCCTTTGCAAGGCCGAACGCCACCGCTACCGCAGTCGCGACATGGCGGACTTGGAGATGCGTCTGCGGGCCTGCGTGGGAGCTCGTCGCCGCCTCGTCGTGACGGACGGCGTGTTCTCCATGGACGGTCATCTGGCTCCGCTCGCGCAGATCTGCGACCTGGCCGAACGCTACGGCGCGGCTGTCATGGTGGACGACTCGCACGCGGCCGGGTTCGTGGGTCCCACGGGCGCGGGGACGCCTGAGTTGGCCGGCGTTCAGGATCGCGTGGACATCCTGTCGGGAACACTCGGGAAAGCGTTGGGAGGGGCTTCGGGCGGCTACATCAGCGGCCGCGCCGACATCGTGGCCCTGCTGCGCCAGCGGTCCCGCCCCTACCTCTTCTCCAACACCCTACCGCCGCCCGTCGTCGCCGGTTCGCTCGCTGCGCTCGGCCTCGTCGCGTCCAGCTCGGCCGAACGGGGGCGGCTCGACGAAAACGCCCGGCTTTTTCGCCAGCTCATGACCGCCGAAGGCTTCGATCTCGTGCCCGGCAAGCATCCGATAGTACCGGTGATGTTCGGCGACGCGGCGATCACGGGTCGCATCGCGGCCGCCATGCTCGACGAAGGCGTCCTGGTGAAGGCGTTCAGCTACCCGGTCGTGCCTAAGGGACAGGCCAGGATCCGCGTACAGCTATCGGCGGCCCACTCAGACGCAGACGTCCAGGTCTGCGTGCGCGCCTTCGTTAGCGCGCGCGGCCTCGTCGAGGGTACTCGGCGCACCGCCGCTTGAAATGAGCCTTTACTCTTTCCCCAGACGACGCCGCCTTCCCTGCACCCCGGTGGACGTCTTGAAGGCTTCCATGTGCGCCATGGAAGAGCCGAATGGCTAGGGTGGTGGTGATCGGCGCAGGCGTTACGGGCGTCACAAGCGCCTATGCCCTCCTTCGGCGAGGGCACGAGGTCACGGTCGTAGACCGGCATCGCTATCCCGCGATGGAGACTTCCTTTGCGAACGGAGGCCAGCTGTCGGCCAGCAATGCTGAGGTCTGGAACAGCTGGGGTACAATCCTAAAGGGCATGAAGTGGTTATTCCGCAAGGACGCCCCGCTTCTGCTAAACCCTTCGATAAACTGGCACAAATACTCCTGGTTGTCTGAGTTCTCCGCTCAAATCTTGCATTATCGCCGTAACACGATCGAGACTACGCGACTTGCCATCTCCGCTCGGCGCTACCTCTTTGAGATCGCCGAACAGGAAGGGATTAACTTGGACCTCGAGCGCCGAGGTATTCTGCACATCTATCACGACGAGAAGTCGCTGAAGAGGGCAGCGGTCGCGAACGGGCTATTGAACGAGGGCGGCCTGGAACGCTACGCCGTCTCGCCGCAGGAGATCGCGTCGATCGAACCGACGCTCCACGGTCGCTTCGCGGGCGGCTTCTACACTCCATCCGATTCCACCGGGGACATACGGAAGTTCACCCAGGGACTGGCGGCTTGCTGCCAGCGTCGGGGGGCGGCTCTGGTGCTGGGGGGCGAGGTGGAGGCGATCAACGTCAAGCCAGACAGCGTGTCCGTGTGGGTGCGGACCGAAGGCGACGGGCGTCACGCCCTGCGGGCCGATGCGGTCCTGGTCTGCGCAGGCGTTTATAGCCGCCGCTTCGCCGCCATGCTGGGCGACCGGATCAACATCTACCCCGTCAAGGGTTATTCTATCACCGTTGGCCTCCCCGAAGCTTCGGATCAACGCGCCGCTCCCCAGGTCAGCCTGCTGGACGAGGACGCCAAGATCGTCACCAGCCGGCTTGGGCCCGACCGGTTCCGCGTCGCGGGTACTGCCGAGTTCAACGGTTACAACCGCGACATCAGGGCCGATCGCATCCGCCCGCTCGTCGACTGGTGCAAGCGCCTCTTTCCAGCGATGTCGACGGCCGCGATCGTGCCCTGGGCGGGCCTGCGCCCGATGACGCCGTCGATGCTCCCTAGGGTGGGGAGAGGGCGTCGCCGCCGGGTCTTCTACAACACCGGTCATGGGCATCTCGGCTGGACGCTTTCAGCAGCGACAGCCGAGATCGCCGCCGAACATATCGAGACTTCCGCGGGGTTCGCGCAATGACGCTGACGCTAAAGACGGCAAGCGAGATCATCGCTCGCGCGCTGGCTAAAGGCAGCGAACTCGGCCTGAAGCCGCTGACCGTGGCGGTGGTCGACGCGGGCGGCGCCCTTCTCGCCCTGCAACGCCACCAGGATGCATCCACCCTTCGACCTCAGATCGCTCAGGCGAAGGCGGCCGGCGCGCTCGCCATGGGCGTCTCGAGCCGCAAGATAGCCGAGGTCGCGGCCGAGCGGCCCACCTTCATCAACTCGCTTACCGCCTTGGCCCCTTTCGGCCTCGTGCCGGCGGCGGGGGGCGTCGTTGTCGTGGATGAGCACGGAAGGGCGATCGGGGCGGTCGGCGTGACCGGTGACTCGTCCGACAACGACGAGGTTTGCGCGTTCGCGGGCATCGCTGCCGCCGGCCTGACATCAGGGGAGTAGACCGGTGGCCACTTGTTCATCCGGCCGGCGAAGGCGGGCCGCTCGACCTGCAGAGTCGGACTCCGTCGCGCCCTTTACCTATCCACCCGAGGGGCGCTGCGGCGTCCAGCGGCAGCTACATGGCTGATCTTCACCTCGAGTGGGCTTGAGCAAACGAAGAAGGAAAATCAAGGATGAAGAAGGTTTTGGTCATCGGCGGTACCGGCGCCATGGGCAGTCGCGTCGCCTTGCGTCTGGCTGACGCCACGGATGCCGAGGTGCTGGTCCTCACCCGCGACACCGCGTCGAACCAGGCTCAGACGCTGGCCTCGCACGCGAACGGCCGCGTCCGGCTCGTGCAGGGCGACGTCAACCGGATCGAAACGGTCGCGCAAGCCCTGAGCGGCGTGGATGCTGTGTTCTGCAACACGGACTTCGCGACCACGGACAGCGCGGTTGGTGAGTACAACCATGGGGTGGCCATCCTCGAGGCGGCCAAGGCCGCGGGCGTGGAGAAGTTTATCTGGTCCTCGCTCGACAGCGCCGTCACCCTCACTGAAGGCCGAACACCGGTACCGCACTATGACAGCAAGGCAGCGGTTGCGGCCTACATCAACCTCCATCGCTCGGAGGAGATGATGCGAAAGACGGTCAATGGTTGGTTCACCGAGCACGTCTCGATCCTCATCACCGCGCCCTACATGGAGAATCTGCAGCTCCGGCTGGCGCCGAAGCTCGGCGACCTCGGCGACGGACGGGAGGGCTACACCTTCTATCTTCCGCTGGGGGACGGCCGATATCCTCTCATCAGCCTGGAGGATATCGCCTGGTACGCCGTCCACATGCTTCAGGACTGGCAGGACTGGGGCGCCCGTGATCTCGCGGTCGTCGCGGACAATCCGACCGGGGCCGAGATCGCGGCGCAGTTCGAGACGGCTACCGGGACGCCAAGCCAGTACGTGTCGGTGCCGCTCGAGATGGTGCGAGATTCCATCCCGGGCATCGGGCACGACCTTGCCGCGATGATGGAGTTCTTCCAGGGGCGTGACCTGCTAACGGCCGATCGGGACATGGACCAGTTGCGGCGGATCCATCCCAAGCTGATGACTTTCGAGGATTGGCTGGAGGTCACCGCTTGGGACGGCTCCGAGCGCGACATCCAGAAGTATCCGGTACGCCTTCCAGTCGGCTGAGGCGCTTGCGATGCACGAGGACGGCGCGTCGCGGCGCGCCGTCTTCACTCACCTTACTCGAGGACACGAACAGTGGCTGACCCGATTGCCAAATCTTCCGCTGAGCCTACCATCACGCGCGCCGCCGCCACGGCCCTCGTCAGGGCGGCGATGGACGCGGCCCACGACAGCTCGGTGAGGATCGCCGTCGCCGTCACCGATGGATCGGGGCATCTGGTGGCGTTCGAGCGGTCCGACGGCGCCCGCTACCTCGCGGTGGACGTCGCGATCGACAAGGCGTGGACGGCCGCGGCGTCCGGCATGACGACCCACCTCTGGAACATGGTGCTGTCCGCCGAACCCAAGATCGCGCCCCTGTCCCATCACCCGCGCCTGCTCGGCGTAGGTGGAGGCTACCCGATCGTCGAAGGCGGTCAGGTGATCGGCGGGATCGGCGTTTCCGGTGGCAGCCACGTCCAGGACCAAGCCGTCGCGGAGCAGGCGCTTGAGAAAGTCGGCTTCGAGCAGACCTGACCGCGCCGGCGCCCCGCCATGATCGATAGCCGCCTCCCTCATAGGACGGCTTTAGTAAGAACTTTAATAGGAACAAGGCCATGAATAGAACGCCGTCATTTCAACAGCCCGACAAGTTCTTCATCGGCGGCCGGTGGGCGGACCCGTCGTCTTCGTCCGTGATCGAGGTGCTCAACTCCGCGACGGAAGAGAAGTTCTTCAGCGTCGCCGAAGCGCAGGAGGCTGACGTCAATCGCGCGGTCGAGGCAGCCCGCGACGCCTTCGACAACGGGCCCTGGCCAAGGCTGAGCCACGCCGAGCGCGCCCACTACCTCAACGTCCTGACCGCCGAGCTGCAGAACAGGGCGGAGGATCTTGCGGCGACCTGGACCATCGAGTCCGGCGTCACCTATTCGGCGTCGCTCCCGACCACGACGCAGGTCAACTATCTCTTCGCCTACTACGCCAGTCTCGCGGACAGCTTCCAGTTCGTGGAGCGCCATCAGCTCTCCAACGGCAAGCCGGGTCTGCTCGTCCACGAGCCCGTCGGTGTGGTCGCCGCGATCGTGCCTTGGAACGGTCCGCACATGCTTTCGGTGTTCAAGCTGGCGCCCGGACTGCTCGCGGGCTGCACCTTCGTGCTCAAGGCCTCGCCCGAGGCGCCGGGCGCCGCCTACATCCTGGCGGAGGCCTGCGAGAAGATCGGCCTGCCGACGGGCGTCGTGAACGTGGTCACCGCCGATCGCGCGGTGTCGGAGCACCTCGTCCGCCATCCCGGCGTCGACAAGGTCGCGTTCACCGGCTCCACGGCTGCGGGCCGACGCATCGCCTCGCTCTGCGGCGAACGCATCGCCCGGTACACGCTCGAACTCGGCGGCAAGTCTGCAGCCGTTGTGCTGGACGATTACGACATCGACAAGGTGGCCGACGCGCTCACCGGCGGGACCGCGTTCCTCACTGGACAGGTCTGCTTCGCGCTCACCCGCATCATCGTGCCGCGCTCCCGCCACGACGACATCGTGGATGCGCTGAGCACCCGGTTCAACGGCTTGCGCGTCGGCGATCCGTTCCACGAAGCTTCGCACATGGGGCCGCTTGCGATGCAGCGCCAACGCGAACGGGTGGAGCACTACATCCAGCAGGGAAAGGCTGGAGGAGCCAAGCTGGCCGCCGGCGGGGGTCGACCCACGCATCTCGACCGCGGCTTCTACATCGAGCCGACAGTTTTCGCCTATGTGGAAAACTCCTCGATCATAGCACAGGAGCAGATTTTCGGACCGGTCCTTTCAGTCATACCGGCTGACGACGAGCAACAGGCTGTCGCCATCGCAAACGACTCCATATACGGCCTTAACGCCGCAGTGTTCAGCGACGATCCCGAGCGAGCCTACCGCGTTGCTCGCGGCTTCCGGAGCGGGGTGGTGATGCACAACGGTTTGGACATGGGCGCGATGGAGATGGGCGTTGGCGGCTTCAAGCAATCGGGCGTGGGC
>CALMGB010000330.1 GCA_937863535.1 uncultured Caulobacteraceae bacterium | reverse complement strand
GGGCGATAGTTCACCACCGTCGCGGGCTCCAGCGGGACGGCCTGCCCTGCCTCATAGGGCGAATACGTGTAGGCGTTGGGGGTCTCACAGGCAGCGAGCCCGCCGCCAGCCAGCAGCACCGCGGCGAGAGCGGCGGGGCGTAGATGACGTTCGGGACGCGACATCTTGCAGGACCTTCCGGTTGGGTCGGGGGCTGCGTCGTTCTCTACGCCGGACATCGTACGAAACGCGCGATAAAGAAACCGTCGCCGCCAAGCTCGGGTTCCGCAGCGCCGGGTAGCGGGCGGACGAAGCCCTGTGGCGTCAAAGCCCGGAGCGGTGTCCCAGCCTCGCCCGCAGCCACGGCGTCGACCTCGAAGTCCGAGCGCCGTTGCAGCAAGGCCTCGGCCTGCGCCTCCCCCTCCTCCGGCTCCAGCGAGCATACGCAGTAGATCAGCCGCCCGCCCGGCCGCACCCGCCCGGCCGCCGCATCAAGCAGGCGCGCTTGCAGGACGACGAGCTTGGCGATGTCGCCCGGTCGAGCGGCCCAAAGCACGTCCGGATGGCGCCGGAACGTGCCTGTGGCGCTGCATGGCGCATCCAGCAATACCGCGTCGAAAGTGCGCGTATCCGCCCAAGCGCAGCCGTCGGCGACCACCACCTCGGCGGACAGGTTCGTCCGGGCGAGGTTCTGACTCAGCCGCTTGAGCCGGGCGGCGGAGCGGTCGAGCGCCGTGACCCGCGCTCCGGCCGCAGCAAGCTGGAGCAGCTTGCCGCCTGGCGCGGCGCACAGGTCGAGCGCGGTCTGGCCGGGTTGCACACCCAGCAGACGGGCCGGCAGGGCCGCGGCGGCATCCTGCACCCACCAGCCGCCCTCGGCGAACCCCGGCCATTCGGCGACATCGCCCTTCAGGGGCGTCCGTAGACCGCCGGTGGGTAGCCGTTCGGCCTGGAGCGCCTGGACCAACGCATCGTGCACGCCCCCCTTGAGGGTCAGGTCGGTGGGGGGCTCCTCGGCGATGGCTGCCGCGATAACACCGGCGGCCGCCTCGCCATAGGCCGCCCGCCAGCGCGCCAGCAGCCAGGACGGCGCGAGGAGTTCCGGGCCGCCCTCCAGCGCCTCGTCACGGGCAAGAGCCCGCAGCACGGCGTTGACGAGACCCTTGTAAGGCCGCGTGGCGTTGGCCGCAGACGCCTGCTCCACGCTCACCGAAACGGCGGCGTGGGCAGGAACATCCATGTAGAGCAACTGGGCCGCCCCAAGCCGCAGCAGCCAGCGCGCCGCCTCCGGAGGCGGTTTCTGCAGCCGCGCGTCCAGCGCCGCATCGATTTGCCCTAGCCGCCTCAGCACCGTGCCGGCCAAGGCCCGGGCGAACGCCCTGTCGCGCAGCGCGAGGGCTATGAAGGGAGTCCGCGCCAATGCGTCGTCCAGCCCTCCCCTGCGCTCCACAGCCGCCTGGACCAGGTCCAGCGCCGCCACCCGCGCGGCGATCCCTTCGACCGCCGGAACGTCGATCGCGGGATGGGGCGGCTTAGTTTTGGCGTTCATAGCGCCTAGATCAGCCGTACAGCCCTCTGCGGCAAGGAGTTCGCCCGTGACCGATCCCGACCTGCCTTCCGAGCTTGGTCCCGCCGACGCGAGGCTGGGCGCCGCCCCGGGCAAGCCGCTGTCCGACGTTGCGCGCCGGGCCCTGCAGGAAGCCTCCGAGCGCCGCGCCGCCATCGACGCCGCGAGCCTGGCGGCGGCCGAAGCCGGGGAGAAGGGCGGCCCGGCCGGCCTGGAACCTACCCGTTACGGCGACTGGGAATGCAAGGGCCTAGCGATCGACTTCTCTTGAGGTAGAAAGTCTTTAGCGCCAGGCCTTAAAGTGTTTGGATAATTTTAGGCCCTGGTTTTGATAGTGCGAGCCGTGGAAGCCGTAGAGGCGTGACGGTCGCTCGGTCAGGGGCTCGTAGACCAGTCGCGCCACCGTCTGACCGTCCTCCAGCAGGAAGGGCGTCTCGTGGCTGCGCACCTCCAGCACAGCGCGCGATCCGGCTCCCAGCGCCTCCTCGGTGCCGAAACCGGGATCGAAGAAGCCTGCATAGTGCACCCGGAACTCGCCCACGGACGGGTCGATGGGAGTCATCTCGGCGGCCTGATCGGACGGGATCTCCACGGCCTCCTTAGACGCCAGTATGTAGAACTCGCCCGGATCCAGCAGCAACTCGCTTACGCCGTGCCGGTTCGGACGCGCCTCCAAAGGCTCCCAGAAATCACGCGGGAAGTGCCCGTCCTCCAGGTCCAGGTCGATCACGCCGGCATGGCGGCGGCCGCGATACCCCGCCAACCCTTCGGTGAGGTCTACGCCGACGCTCTTCACCGCCAGCGCGGCCGGAGAGCCTCGCTTCAGCCGGAGCTGGTTCAGCCGCGTGTCCGTGCGCACCAGCACCGAGAAGGTCTGGGGCGCAATCTCCAGGTAGAGCGGCCCACGGTAGCCCAGCGCCACGTCGTCGAACATCTCGCCTCCATCCGTCAGCAGGCGCACGAACACATCCACCCGGCCGGTGGAACTCTTGGGGTTGGCGCGGCCCGAAACGTGAACCGGCAGGTCGAGCCGCTCCTGCAGCTCGGCGATGTAGACGCAGCCCCGCTCCAGCACCGCGCCCTGGGTGAGGTCGAGCCGGTGCATAGCCACATCGGCCATCCGCTCCGCCACCGTGCGCCCGCGCCCGGGCAGGAAGGAGGCCCGCACCCGCCAGGCCCGCCCGCCCAGCCGCAGGTCAAGGCTGGCTGGCTGCAGCTGGTCAGACGCATAGGCCGCCGCTGCCCGCACCGCCCCCTGCCCGATCAGGGCGTCTAGAGCCTGGTACGGCAGTATGCCTGAAAGTTCGCTCAAGGGGGCGCCTGGGGGAGCTGGAACGGGGCGCGACACTCGCCAACCCCGCGCGCCTTGGCAAGACAGGGGCTGGTCTGAAGCGTGTCTGACGCACGTCATGGAATATCTTCAGCGCGCCTACCCTTGACCTGGACCGCCCTCCCCGGCCATGCCGGACCCATGAGCGAGACCGGAGAGCGCGAACGACCGCAGGTCGAACGACCCGAGGACTGGGCGCCCGCCACCCGGCTGGTGCGCGGCGGCCTGGCGCGGACGCCCTATGGCGAGATCGCCGAGCCCATCTTCCTGACCCAGAGCTTCGCCTACGACAGCGCCGAGGCCGCGGACAGGCGCTTCAGCGGCGAGGACCCGGGTTTTATCTACGCCCGCTACGGCAACCCCACCGTCAAGATGTTCGAGGACCGGCTGGCTCTGCTGGAGGGCGCCACGGGCTGCCGCGCCATGGCGTCCGGGATGGCGGCGGTGAATATTGCGCTCCTGGGCCTGCTCAAGGCCGGCGACCACCTAGTGGCGAGCCGCGCGCTGTTCGGCTCCTGCCGCTGGATCGTCACCCAGCTGCTGCCGCGCTTCGGGGTGGAGAGCACGGTGGTGGACGGCACGGACCTTGATGCCTGGCGCGCCGCCGTGCGGCCCAACACGCGCGCCTTCTTCCTGGAAAGCCCCGCCAACCCGCTGCTTGAGATCATCGACATCCCCGCGGTGGCGGAGATCGCCCGAGCGGCCGGGGCGAAGCTCGTGGTCGACAACGCCTTCGCCAGCCCGATCCTGCAGTCGCCGCTGAAACTCGGCGCCGACGTGGTGGTCTATTCCGCCACCAAGCACATCGACGGCCAGGGCCGGGTGCTGGGCGGCGCGATCTTGGGCGAGGACGCGAGCCTCGACGAGGCCTACAAGGAGCTGATCCGCCATACCGGCCCCGCGCTCTCGCCCTTCAGCGCCTGGGTGCTGCTGAAAGGCCTGGAAACGCTGGAGCTGCGCGTCATGCGCCAGAGCGGCACCGCCGCCATCCTGGCCGACCTCGTGGCCGAGCACGTAGCGGTCAGCCGCATCTTCTATCCCGGCCGCCCCGACCACCCGCAGGCGGAGGTCGCTGCGCGGCAGATGAAGGCCGGCGGCACCATCATGGCCTTTGATCTCGGCTCGCGGACGCGAGCCTTCGCCTTCCTCAACGCCCTGCAGATCGTGGACATCTCCAACAACTTGGCTGACGCCAAGTCGCTGGCGGTGCACCCTTCCACCACCACCCATCGCTCCACCCCCGAAGCCGACCGGTTAGCCATCGGCCTGACCGAAGGCTGCGTGCGGCTGTCGGTGGGCCTGGAGGATCCCGTCGATCTGGAGCGCGACATCCTGCGCGCGCTCCACGCCGCCCGGACTACCGCCTGATGGCCCGCGATCCAGCCTATGAGGCGCGCACCGCCGACGTGGTGGTGAGGGTGCGCCCGCAATACCTGCCCGAGCAGTCGGAGCCCGACGAGCGCCGCTGGGTCTGGGCCTATCACATCGAGGTGGAGAACAGGGGTGAAGCCACCGTCCAGCTGCTGGCCCGCCACTGGCGCATCACCGACGCCACCGGCCATGTAGAGCAGGTCAAGGGCCTGGGTGTCGTGGGCGAGCAACCGGTGCTGAACCCCGGCCAGCGGTTCCGCTATACCAGCGGCTGCCCTCTCCCCACGGCCTCCGGCGTCATGGTGGGGACCTATCGCATGGCCAGCGAAGGCGGCCAGTTCGACGTGGACATCCCCGCCTTCTCCCTAGATCTGCCGGATGCGACGCGCGTCGTGAACTAGCGAAGGTCCGCTTGAGGCTCAGATGGCGTGCGCCGCTTCCAGACGGCAGGCGGTCTCGGCGTTGGTCTCCACCTGCAGGGTGGCGTGGCCGATGTGGAAGCGATGGTTCAGGCTTTCGCAGATCGCGTTCAGGGCCTGGTCGCTCGGGTGGCCTCTCTGCATCAGAAGGTGGCAGGTGAGCGCTGTCTCGGTGGTGGACATCGCCCAGATGTGCAGGTCATGCAGCCCGCTCACCCCATCCTGGCCCAGCAGGTGCGCGCGAACCTCCGCCGTTTCGATACCCGCGGGCACCGCGTCCAGCGCCATGTTCAACGACTCCCGTAGCAGGCGCCAGGTTCCCCACACGATCACCGCCGAGATCAGGAGGCTAGCCACCGGGTCGAGCCAGCTCCAGCCCGTCAACAGGATCAGGCCTCCCGCCACCACGACGCCCACCGCCACCAGGGCGTCGGACAGCATGTGCAGGTAGGCGGCTCGCACGTTTAGGTCGCCCTTCCGGCCGGAGGCGAACATGCCCGCCGTGATCCCGTTGACCGCGACCCCCGCCGCGGCTACGCCCATGACCACGAACCCTGCCGCCGGCTCCGGCTGCAGCAGCCGGCGGATCGCCTCCGCCGCTACCGCGCCGGTCACCACCAGCAGCACCACCGCATTCAGTAGCGCCGCCAGAACTGAACTCGACCCCAGCCCATAGGTGAACCGCGCGCTGGCCGCGCGCTTGGACAGCACCGCCGCTGACCACGCCACCAGCAGACCCAGAACGTCGCCGAGATTGTGGCCTGCGTCAGCGAGCAGCGCCATGGAGTGGCCGAGCACCCCATAGATCGTCTCCGCAGCCACGAACGCGGTGTTCAGCAAAGCACCGACGGCGAACGCCAAGCCGAAACTCGCGGGCGCATGGGCGTGATGATGACCGGCGTGCAGACCACCATGCCCGTGATGATGGCCTTCGTGTGCGTGGCCGCGATGATCATGCAAATTGGACGGCTCATGGGCGTGGGCGTGACGAGGGTCGTTAGCCATATTCGCTCCGTCCTGGGCCCCCGAACTAACAGAAACCTCGACGGGGTGACAGCCAGCCCTTTCCCGGGCTAAGATATCCGCAGCGCCGCGGGCATGATGTAGTGGTAGCCTGGCAGCTTCCCAAGCTGCTCGTGCGGGTTCGATTCCCGCTGCCCGCTCCACGATTTAGGCGCGCCTACGACCCGAGTTTTCCACGGCTTTTTCCAGCTTCGTTCTCGCTATGGCCTCATCGATCCTTCGAATGCGGTCCTTCAGCAGCTCATCTTTTTTCACGGAGCGTTCGATCAGCCGCTCAACCCTCTTCTCTGACCATGCCAAAATGTCGGCCATTTCCCGCTCGGTGAGACCGGCCAGATGTAATCGGGTTGCGGCTGTTCCGCTCAGGTCATGAAAGTGCAGCTCTTGATTCCAGCCGCCGTAGCCGCGTCGCGCCAGCTATCTCCGAAGCCGTATCTCTATGGTAGCCCGCGGGTGTTGGTCAGGATCGTCTTGCAGCGCCGGGGGATCTCCTCAAGGAGTGCTCGCAGCTCGCCGTAAAGAGGTATGATGGCGACGCATCGCCTTCGTCGACCCTTGTTGGTCTCAACCTCAATGCTATTCGGGTGCACATGCGACCAGGCCAGCTTCAATAGGTCCGCTTGGCGCAGCCCTGTCAGAGCGCTAAGCGGCCTGCCCAGGCTACCTTGGCGGATGCGATGTCACAGAACTTCTTCAAGTCCTCAGGTGTCCTGATTAACTCAGAGCGGTCCGAGTGATAGAGGCTTGGTATTTCCTCGGTTAAATTATGACCGATCTGGCCTCCAGCGACAGCAAACGACATTAGTCGGCTCAGGACTTGCAGTCCATAGTCCACCGTGCGCGGCGTCACTTTATAATTATTCTGCCGGCGACGGATGTCAGGCTTGACCTGAGGCCTATCGATTGTCGTATGCTCAACGCACCAAAGTGCTCTTGGATGCGATCCAGCCAACGGCTCCACTGACGTTTGGTGCTCGCTGCAAGCCCTTGATAGTCAGCGCTTATCCAATAGCCCGCGCACAAGCCAGATATTCGGCCGTGTTCTCCGGCCGTCCGTTGAGATAAAGCGGCCTGCAGCTGCTACACAAAGCCGTCCGTTCCTAGTGTACTGAGTAGTTGAGGTGCACCCCGCCCCTTCCAAGCGTAATAATAGGTCTCGCCTTTTGAGACGAACCGATAGACGCTCTTGAGATCTACCTTGGCCATTCCATGGTCGCTATACATAAATTTCACTATCAAGGCTATTTTGCGTCCGGCTCGCGTCCGACATCCGAGAGGATGACGATGCGGCCAGTATATGGATCGACCTCGATACGACCGACTTCCATACCGGCCTTCAGCGCACCAGCCACCACTTGCTGGACAACCCCTTGAGACAGTCCCATCGTCGCTCTTCCTGGTCTCGGAACCGAGGCTCCCGAGATCGCTGCGCGGGCGTGGGTAGGCGTTCCGCCGTGCGTCTCGGCATGCCGATCGTCCCGGCCTTCCTGGCTGCGCCGGCGCAAACAGCGACTGGAGCGAACAGGATTGCGGTAGACCCCTCGCGCCTTGATCTTCGCGCCCCAGCGCCGCTCGATCGTGTCGTCCATCCCA
>CALMGB010000329.1 GCA_937863535.1 uncultured Caulobacteraceae bacterium | reverse complement strand
GCCTGGCTGAAGGCCACCTTCCGCCAGGACGACGAGCCGCTTCGCCGCGCCGCCGTAGCCGCGCTGGCGTTGGGGCTGGACGCCCGCGTCGCCGCCTGGCCGGCCGAGCTGCTGGAACTGCATCCGGCAGCCCACGCGCGCCTGGCCGCCTTCCTCTCGGCGAGCCGGCCCTACAATCCCGAGACCTTCTCCCGCGACATGGCGTTCGTGGCCGGCCTCGCCACGCCCGCGGGCGCCCTGACCCGCTGCATCCCGGACCCCGCCGACGTGGACCGCCGCGCCCCGCGGGTCCGGCGGGCCGGTGGCGCCTTCTGCCGCCAAGTGCTGCAGTATGGGGCCGCCCCGGCCCGCGCCTGGCTGGCGGAGGTGGGCGCCAGCCCATGGGCGGAGCTTCACGTGGACCTGCGGACGCTGGAGGACTTCAACGCGGAGGGCTTCGTTCGCTGCTATCACCGGCTGGCGGCGCTGATGCGAGCGCGGCCGGACCTTGCGGGCGTCTATGGCGCGAGCTGGCTCTACGACCCTCAGCTCGCCCATGCCAGCCCCGGGCTCGCCTTCGTGCGGAGGACGGCGGAGGACGGCGGGGGCCGGCTGATCCGGCTGAAGACGGACCCGGTCCAGACCGCCTACGCCATCGCCCGCTCGCCCGTGCGTCGCAAGCTGGTGGAGAGCGGCGCCTACCGCCCGGTCTGCTACGGCATGTACTGGAACCGCGCCGCCCTGCTCGCCTGGTCGGACCGCACCCTGGCCGAAGCGGACGGCGGCGCCAGGTATCCGCTTAAGCATTTGCAAGTTCGCAACTAGAGCCGAGCCCTGTCGTCTGCTCCGCATGGACGGCTCTGCGAGCGGGCGCTATGAAGCGGCTTGCTTGCGGGAGCCCCCGCGGCGCTCGGCGGGAACCTGTGCGTCCCGTCCTCTCGAGCGCGCGAGCCCGCCGAACAGGGAAGACCATCGACCATGCCGTCCAAGGACAGCCTCGAGACCCGTCGCGACCTGCAGGTGGGCGATAAGACCTACGCCATCTACAGCCTGAAGGCCGCCGAGGAGGCCGGGCTGACCGGCATTTCCCGCCTGCCCGTCTCCATGAAGGTGCTGCTGGAGAACCTCCTCCGCCACGAGGGCCCAACCGTATCCGCCGAAGACCTGCACGCGCTGGCCGCCTGGACCGAGAACCGCGGCAAGGTGGAGCACGAGATCGCCTACCGCCCCGCCCGCGTGCTGATGCAGGACTTCACCGGCGTGCCCGCCGTGGTCGACCTCGCCGCCATGCGCGACGCCATGAGGAAGCTCGGCGCCGACCCGGACAAGATCAACCCGCTGAACCCGGTCGACCTTGTCATCGACCATTCCGTCATGGTGGACCATTTCGGCACACCCCAGGCCTTCGGCGAGAACGTCGACCGGGAGTATGAGCGGAACGGCGAGCGCTACCGGTTCCTGCGCTGGGGCTCGTCGGCCTTCGACGACTTCCGCGTGGTGCCGCCCGGGACCGGCATCTGCCACCAGGTGAACCTGGAATACCTCGCCCAGACAGTCTGGACCGCCACCGACAAGGGCGAGAGCCTGAAGATCGAGGACGGCCAGTTCGCCGACAGCGAGACCGGCGAGCCGATGGAGGTGAAATCCGCCATCTTCGCCTATCCCGACACCTGCGTCGGCACCGACAGCCACACCACCATGGTCAACGGGTTGTCCGTCCTCGGCTGGGGCGTCGGCGGCATCGAGGCCGAGGCCGCCATGCTCGGCCAGCCCATTCCCATGCTGATTCCGGAAGTCATCGGCTTCAAGATGACGGGCAAGATGCCGGAGGGCGCCACCGCCACCGACTTGGTGCTCACCGTCACCCAGATGCTGCGCCGGAAGGGCGTGGTCGGCAAGTTCGTGGAGTTCTACGGCGACGCGCTGGCCCACCTGACCATCGAGGACCAGGCCACCATCGCCAACATGGCCCCGGAGTACGGCGCCACCTGCGGCTTCTTCCCCGTCAGCCAGGCCACCATCAAATACCTGACCGAGACCGGCCGCACGCCGGACCGCGTCGCCCTGGTGGAGGCCTACGCCAGGGCGCAGGGGCTGTGGGTGGACGAGACCACGCCCGAACCGGTGTTCTCCGACACGCTTGAACTCGACCTCTCCACCGTGATGCCGTCGCTCGCCGGGCCCAAGCGCCCGCAGGACCGGGTGCTGCTCAGCGAGGCCTGCAGCGCTTTCGCCGGCCACCTGGCTACCGACTTCGGCAAGGCCGGCCATGAGGCCCACCGCATCCCGGTCAAGCCTGACGAGGGCCAGGAGGCCTTCGACGTCGGCCACGGCGACGTGGTGATCGCCGCCATCACCTCCTGCACCAACACTTCCAACCCCTCCGTGCTGATCGCCGCCGGCCTGGTGGCCCGCAAGGCGCACGCCAAGGGGCTGAAGGTGAAGCCCTGGGTGAAGACCTCGCTGGCCCCCGGCTCCCAGGTGGTCACCGACTACCTGACCAACGCCGGGCTGCAGGCGGACCTGGACGCGCTGGGCTTCAACTTGGTGGGCTACGGCTGCACCACCTGCATCGGCAACTCCGGCCCCCTGCCCCAGAACGTCAGCGACGCGGTGAACGCCGACGACCTGGTGGCGGTTAGCGTGCTCTCCGGCAACCGCAACTTCGAGGGCCGGGTGAACCCGGACGTGCGGGCCAACTACCTGGCCTCGCCGCCCCTGGTGGTGGCGTATGCGCTGGCCGGCTCCATGCTGCACGACATCACCCGCGAGCCGCTCGGCAAGGGCGCCGACGGGATCGACGTCTACCTGCGCGACGTCTGGCCAACCTCCGACGAGATCGCCACGATTCAGCGCGAGGTGGTGACCAATGCGCTGTTCGCCACCCGCTACGCCGACGTGTTCAAGGGCGACGAGCACTGGCAGGGCATCCAGGTCTCCGGCGGCGAGACCTACGCCTGGGAGGGCGACAGCACCTACGTGCAAAACCCGCCCTATTTCGAGGGCCTGTCGATGACCCCCAAGCCGGTCGTCGACATCCAGGAGGCGCGCATCCTGGCCATCTTCGGCGATAGCATCACCACCGACCACATCTCCCCCGCCGGCAACATCCGCAAAACCTCGCCCGCCGGCCAGTACCTGATCGCCCACGGCGTGGACGCCGCCGACTTCAACTCCTACGGCGCACGGCGCGGCAACCACGAAGTCATGATGCGCGGCACCTTCGCCAACATCCGCATCCGCAACAGGATGACGCCGGACATCGAGGGCGGCGTCACCAAGCACTATCCGTCAGGCGCCGTCATGGCGATCTACGACGCCGCCATGCAGTACCAGACGGAGGGCCGTCCGCTGGTGATCTTCGCCGGCAAGGAATACGGCACCGGCTCTTCGCGCGACTGGGCCGCCAAGGGCACCAAGCTGCTTGGCGTCCGGGCGGTGTTCGCCGAGACCTACGAGCGCATCCACCGCTCCAACCTGGTCGGCATGGGCGTGCTGCCCCTGCAGTTCCAGGCGGAGGGCTGGCAACGCCTGGGGCTTACGGGTGAGGAGATCATCACCATCCGCGGCCTGAACCAGCTCGCCCCCCGCAAGACCCTGATGGTGGAGCTGTTCCGCCCCTCCGACCACAAGGTCGCCCGATTCCCGGTCACCTGCCGCATCGATACGGAGACGGAGCTGAACTACTTCAGGGCCGGCGGCGTCATGCCCTACGTCCTGCGCAACCTGGCGCGTGGGGTGCACGAGCCGGAGGGCGAGCCCCAACTGCAAGCTGCGGAGTAGGGCCCCTTCTCCCATTGGGGAAAGGGGGTCAGTGCGGCCCCACCGAGTCGGTGGGCCCCCCCGTCGGATTGCCTTCCGGACCGGTGGGTGCTTCCGCCGAGCCGCCGCCTCGCGGTGTAAGCCCCGGCTTGCCGATCTTGGCGGTGTTGTGCTGGTCCTCCGCCGCCTTCAGGCCGGCGACGCCATGCGGCGGCGCGCCGAGCGGGCCGTAGCCGGCGCAGCCCGCAAGCGGTCCGGCGAGCCCGGCGGCCAGGGCGAGGAGCAGGAGGCGCGGCGAGGGCTTCGACATGCTTGGCCGACGGCGCGTCGGGCGCGATGTTCCGTCCGGTACGCGCCGCCCGTCCAGCGTAGCCTTCGGAACCTCGCCATGATCCGCCCCGGTCCGCTGAACCTGATCACCGACGTGCCCGGGCTGCAGGTCGGCCACGCCACCGACGAGCGCGCCCGCACCGGCGTCACGGTGGTGCGACTGCCCGGCGGCTGGACGGCGGCGGCGGACGTGCGCGGCGGCGGCCCGGGCGAGCGCGACATCTCGCTGCTC
>CALMGB010000328.1:31524-33579 GCA_937863535.1 uncultured Caulobacteraceae bacterium | reverse complement strand
CCGATAGGATGTCCGGCCGGCCGGGCGACCACGGCGCGGTCGAGCGCGGCGTGGCGGTGGCGAAGTCCTACGCCTCGCGCGCGGCGCGCGTCATCGCACGGGATGCGACGCAGCTGCACGGCGCCATGGGGTTCAGCTGGGAGCTTGGCCTGCACGTTCCGGCGAGGCGGCTGGTGCGCCTCTCCACGATGTTCGGTTCGGCCCGAGACCACAACAAGCGCCTGCTCGACCTGCTGGTCCCGCCCGGCGGCGCGACTGAGACCAAGAGAAAGCTATCATGACACAAGAAGCCGACCTCATCGTCGTCGGGGGTGGAATGGCTGGAACGGTCGCGGCGTTGGCGGCCGCGGAACACGGCCTCACCGCCATCCTCCTGGAGAAGATGGCCGATCTCGGCGGCTCGTCTGCCCTGAGCGGCGGCGTCCTGGCGCTCGCCGGCACCGATCTCCAGGCCAAAGCGGGGATCAACGATTCCCCGGACCTGCTGCGCGAGGACCTGCTGGAGGTAGGAGAGCAAGAGAACGACGTCGCCGTCGTGGACGCCTACATCGCCAACCAGCTCGACACCTTCGAGTGGCTGCGCAACCACGGGGTGGAGTTCAGCGACAACGTCTGGGCCTCCTCGGGCCAGTCCGTTCCGCGCTCGCACACGGTCGAGCCTGCGGGCACGGTGCGCCGGCTCGCGGCGCTCGGGCGCGAGACCGGCAAGGTCGAGATCCTCCGCAACGTCGCGGTGCAGACGCTGATCCGTGATCCAATCACCGACCGCGTCATAGGCGTGACGGCGACGCAGGATGGCGAGGAGGTGACCTTCAACGCCCGCAAGGCGGTCCTGCTCGCGTGCGGCGGGTTCAGCCAGAATCCCGGCCTGATCCACCGCTTCGTGCCGCTGATGGACCGGGCCGTGGCGGCCGGGGGCGAGGGCAACACCGGCGACGGCCTGAAGATGGCCTGGAAGCTGGGCGCGGACGTGGCGGACATGCCCTACATCAAGGGCACCTTCGGCAAGCACCCGGTCGACCGCACCAACATCCACACCTGCCTTGCCGTCTACAAGGGCGCCATCGTGGTCGACGACGACGGCAAGCGATTCATGGACGAGTCGATGTCCTACAAGAAGCTCGGAGACGAATGCCTGAAGCTTGAGACCGCGAGCTGCTACCAGATCTTCGACCAGGGGGTCTTCGAGCTGGGCGACAACGACACGCCGGTGTTCGACTTCGAGCGCCGGCTGGAGTCCGGCCTCCTGATGAAGGCGGACAGCCTGGAGGAGGTCGCCGGGATGCTCGAGATCCCGGCGGAGACCCTGGCCGAGACCGTGCGCGCCTACAACGCCTCGGTGGACAGGGGCGACGATCCGCTCGGCCGACGCAGCGTTGTCCACCACCATGGCGAGCTGCGCCGCATCGAGCACGCGCCCTTCTACGTCTACCCGTCCACGACCTGCGTCTTCGGCACCTACTGCGGCCTGGCCGTCACGTCCCAAGCGCAGGTGCTCGACGTGTTCGGCGCCCCGATCGAAGGCCTGTTCGCCGCGGGGGAGACGATGGGGGGCTTTCACGGCGGCGCCTACATGACGGGCTCGGCGCTCGGCAAGGCCGCCGTCTTCGGCCGCATCGCCGCGCGCGCCATTGCCGCCGGCTGACCCTTAGGTACAGAGAATGAGCGAGACGCAGAGCTGGCTAATCACCGGCGCCTCACAGGGCCTGGGACGGGCGCTCGCCGAAATGGCGTTGGAGCGCGGCCACCGGGTAGGCCTGGGGGCGAGGCGGCCGGAGGCCGTGAAGGCGCTCGCCGAGCGCCATGGCGACCGTGCGTTCGCGGTGCGGCTCGACGTCACCGACGCGGCGCAGATCGCGGAGGCGGTCGCGGAGGTCGAGACGAGGTTCGGCGGCCTTGACGTCCTGGTCAACAACGCGGGCGTCGGCTTCATCGGCGCTGTCGAGGAGGCCGAGCCGAGTGAATATCGCGCGTTGTTCGACACCAACCTGTTCGGCCTGGTCGAGATGAGCCGCGCCGTCCTGCCGCTCATGCGGCGACGTCGGCGCGGGCATT
>CALMGB010000328.1:14029-31514 GCA_937863535.1 uncultured Caulobacteraceae bacterium | reverse complement strand
CATCAACCTGTCCTCGTCAGGAGGGATCGTCGCCTCCCCAGGCTTCGGCTACTACTGCGCGACCAAGTTCGCCGTGGAGGGGCTTACGGAGGCGCTGGCGGGCGAAGTCGCCGCGCTCGGGATCGGCGTGACCCTCGTCGAGCCTGGATCCTTCCGAACGAGCTTCCGGGCCGCATCCCTGCAAAGCGCCGCGCGGGTCATCGAGGATTACGCCAGCACGTCCGGCGCCGCGCGGACCGCCATCCCCGCGGCCCACGGCGCACAGCCGGGCGACCCCGTCAAGGCTGCCGCCAAGATCGTCGACATGGTCGAACAGGACCGGCGGCCCCTGCGCCTGCCGCTCGGCACGGACTGTCTCGCCCGTATCGGGAAGAAGATCGCGATGCTCCAGGCTGCTTATGAGGACGAGCACGAGATCGCCGTTTCGACGGACGGCTGAACCCGCAGGCGGTCTTGAGCGTCGCGCAAATCAGCTTGGCGGTGAAACGCGCGCAGGGCCGCGGAGAGGGCGCTATCGTAGTGTTCCGGTCGGTCCGAGCATAGGCGGCCGCTACGTTCGTCGCGCAGGGTTCGGTGGAGTAGGCGGAAGGTCTCGATGGGCAGGACGGCGGTCGTGACGGGCGCGAACGGGGGTATCGGTTCGGCGATCTGCCGCGCCCTTGCGGCTAGGGGCGATGTGCCGATCGGCCTGGACGTGCAGCCGCAAGGGATCGGCGATTGGCGCTACCACCCGTGCGACCTGTCCGACGTGGACGCCGTCCAGTCGATCTTCACCGAAATCCTCGCCACGGGCGAAGTGGACGTGCTGGTCAACAACGCCGGCCACTACCATGCCAAGACCTTCTTCGACATCGACCTCGCCGACTTCGACAGGACCATGGCCGTCAACGTGCGGGCGGCGTTCCTGGCGATCAAGCTGGTCGCCCCAGGCATGATGAAGCGGGGACGGGGTCAGGTGATCAACATCACTTCGCTGTCGGCCCACACCGGCAGCCTGGTCACCGATTACGGGGCCTCGAAAGCCGCGATCATAGGTCTCACGAAGAGCTTGGCGAAGACGCTCGGCCCCAGTGGCGTCTGCGTCAACGCGGTCGCTCCAGGCTTTACCGATACCGCCATGGTCCGCCGTGGCGAACCGGAGATGGTACGCCGGACCCTTGAGGCCGTGCCGCTTAAGCGGGCGGGCCAGCCCGAGGAGATCGCCTCCCTCGTCGCCTTCCTCGCCAGCGACGGCTGCGGCTACGTCAACGGTGCGGTGCTCGACGCCAACGGCGGCGTCTACTGAACGGGCGATCCCTACGGACGGGGCGACGGGGCCGTGACGCAGCTCGATCTCGCGCACGCCCCAACATCTTAGGACACAGACTATGAGCCAAACCAACCCGACCCAGCCGGAACGGTTCGACTTCCACCCGGCAGAGCTGCACAGCAAGTACCTGCTCGAGCGCGACAAGCGCCTGCGTACGGACGGGAACGCCCAGTACGTCGACATGACCGGCTCGCTCGAGGAGCTGGTCCACGACCCCTACGTCGAGCCGGGCTTCAGCCGGGCGCCCGTGGTGAGGGAGGTCGATGTCGCCATCTTCGGCGGCGGTTTCGCGGGCCTCCTCAGCGCTGCGGAACTGAAACGGCTCGGCGTGGAGGACCTGCTCATCGTCGAGCAGGGCGGCGACTTCGGGGGGACCTGGTACTGGAACCGCTACCCCGGCGTACGCTGCGACATCGAGAGCTACATCTATCTGCCGCTCCTGGAGGAGGTCGGGACCGTGCCGAGCGAGAAGTACGCCCATGGCGCGGAGATCTTCGCCCACTGCCAGCGCCTCGGCCAACATTTCCGCCTCTACGATCAGGCGCTGTTCCAGACCAGCGTCAAGAACGCGGTCTGGGACGACGACGCGGGGCGCTGGCTCGTCGAGACCGACCGCGGGGATCAAATCCGCGCGCGCTTCGTGGTCGCGGCCAATGGGTCGATGCACCTTCCCAAGCTGCCCGGCATACCGGGCCTGGAAACCTTCGAGGGCAAGGCGTTCCATACCAGCCGCTGGGACTACCGCTACACCGGCGGAGACAGCGGTGGGAACCTGACCGGGCTCGCCGGCAAGCGCGTCGCGATCGTCGGATCGGGAGCGACGGCGATCCAGATCACGCCGATCGTGGCCGAATGGGCGGAGCACCTGTACGTCTTCCAGCGGACGCCGTCCGGCGTGGACGCCCGCAACAACAGGAACACCGATCCCGCATGGTTCGGCGGTCAGCCGGCGGGCTGGCAGCGCAGGCGCATGGACAACTTCCTGTCGGTGGTGATGGGCGTCCAGGAGATCGACGACATGGTCGATGACCGCTGGACCTCGGTCTGGAGTCGGTTGAACGGTCCCGCGCCCACCGGTTCGGACGGCCTGCCGAGCGATCCCGACTTGGCGCGTCAGATGCTCGACTACGAGACGATGGAAGGGGTGCGGGCTCGCGTCGGTTCGATCGTCTCCGACCCCAAGACGGCCGAGGCTCTGAAGCCCTGGTACAACTTCTTCTGCAAGCGGCCGCTATACAGCGACACCTACCTCCAGGCGTTCAACCGGAGGAACGTCACCCTCGTCGACACGCACGGCAAGGGGGTCGAGAGGGTGAAGGAGACCGCCATCCACCACGCGGGCGAGGACTTCCCCGTCGACCTGATCATCTTCGCGACCGGGTTCCGCACCGGAAGCTACGTCTTCGACGGCGGACGCTACAGGATCGTGGGCCGCGACGGCCTCACGCTCGGCGAGAAGTGGGCGTCCGGCGTGCGGTCCCTGCACGGGATCCAGGCGCACCAGTTCCCGAACCTGTTCATCATCGGGGGCTACGCCCAGGCCTCCGCCGGCATCAACTACCAGAACATCGCCGCGCCCCAGGCCGACTATGTCGGCGCGGCGATCAGCACGGCCTTGTCGAACAACTACAAGGTCATCGAGGTCAGCAAGTCGGCCGAGGACCGCTGGGCGCAGGCGATGATCGACAAGCACATGGACCGCTCGAAGTTCGAGAGCGAGTGCACGCCCGGCTATTACAACAACGAAGGCAGCGCCAAGGAAGGGCCGAGCCTGTGGTCCAGCCTCTACGGCGGAGGCCCGCTCGAATACATCGAGGTCTGCCGGGAATGGAGCCGCAACGGCATGCACCGCGACATGATCATCACGCCGGGCGAGGCGCCTGCGGCGGTTGGCGGTCTTTCAATTCAATCCGCGGGGTAGGGCAAGGTGTAGCGTCGTTAGCGACCTGACTGGCTCAGCTTTGTTCCGCTTTCGTCGGCCTTGTGCCGAGGGTCTGGTGCTTGACCTGCAGAGCGCTTGCGAGCTGACATGCAGACCCTTGGCACAAGGCTGAAGGAGTGTCTTATCAAGCTGAAAGACGCCGCTCGCGGATGATGCCAAAATTTTGGGGCGGCGCGATCAGCTACCGATAAGATGCCGCGACGCCGGAGCAGGTTCAGCTCGCGTGAAGATACTTGTCGATCTCCGCATACATCTGCTGAAGGCGTGACTCCTGCTCGCCGAAGCGGACGTGCTTCAACGACGGCGAGCGGACCCCCTTCTGCACGTGGGGGATGGTCTCCACGTCCTGGTCGAGCACTTCGTAGAGCCCGGTGTCATCGATGCTCGTCCGCTTGCGCTCGAGGCGCGGCCCGTCGAACACCGCGGGATCGATCTCCAGCCGGCGCGGCGACTTGGTTCGCCGGCCGATCTGGATGACGTTCCAGATCGTCTTCTCAGGGTCGGTCGGGTGCGGAAGGAAGCGCTGGAAGCTGAACGCCTCCGCCTGGGTGGTGAAGGTCACGTTGGGAAAGACGTGGCCGGCCCAGATGTCGGTCACCTGGCTGTCGGTCAGCCTGGAATAGTCCATGTTGAAGATGTTGTCGGGCTGACGCTTCACCTCGCGTATGGCGAGCCTCGCCTCGCCGTTGCGGCCGACGAAGTCGTCCGGATTGAGACCCGCGTCCGTGATCATGTCGGCCAGGGGCGCGTGCATCTCCTCGCCGTCCGAGCGCCGGGCGCTCACCACGCCCTGCGGCTGGATCATGCGGTTGTGGCCGTACTCGTAGAAGTCGAACTGCACGTTGACGTCGTCGCCCCGAAGCAACGCTTGCGGGTGCTGCGAGTGGACGTGATACGCCTCCGTGAAGGCGTTGAGCGCCAGCTTCCAGTTCGCCGGCATCTCCATCTGCACGTCGCGGATGACTACCATCGACCCGAGATCGTAGCTCTCCAAGATCGGCCCCATGCCGGACAGGTAGGTCTTCAGCGGGAGCGGGTCGGCCGCCAGGCTGATGAAGACCAGCCCCGCGAAGATCTCCACGTGCACGCGCTTCATGTCGAGGTCCTCGCCGTCGACCGTGGCCAGCGCCTCGGGCGCGAAGCTCTCGCGGTCGGTCGCGCGGGCCAGCCCCCCGTCGAGCCGCCAGATCCAGCTATGGAAGGAGCAGGTGAAGCACGTCAGCCCCTTGCCGAAGTCGCCGTGAACGATCCTGTTCCCCCGGTGCCGGCAGACGTTGTAGAAGGCCTGGACCTTGTCGTGCGCGGAGCGCACGACGACGATGTCGTGCAGGCCGATCTGGAATGTCAGCCAGTCGCCGACCTCCTTCAGGTCCGTCTCCAGTCCGGCCAGGAGCCAGACGTTGTTCCACAGCTTGTCCCACTCGAGCTGGGCGATGGCCTTGTCGTAGAAGCGGTCGGTCGAGACGATCCTGTACTTGGCGATGTCGGGATAGAGCTCGTGGAGAGCCGGCGACTTGGCGTCGAGCGAGCCGGGAGGCGCGTCGGGCGCGATCCGGTTCGCCTGGTATTCGCCCCAGGTCCGCTCGACGGTCTGGTAGCTTTTCCGCAGGTGCGAATACTTGTTGTAGAGGGTGGTCGTGGTCATTGACTTGCCTTTCCCAGCAGGCCAGCCTTTTCACCGCTCGACAGCGGCTTGAACGCCGCGGGCCTGGATCGGTGATCCAAACAAAGCCAGACCCTCACTTTACCATCGCCGCGTCGCAGGCTTTATTGCTTGCGCCGCAAAGGGACTGAGCCGTGGCTATGACCACGGCCGGTCGGGGAAGGCGTCGATGTCCGACACGGCGTCGATCACCACCGGCCCCTCTGCGGTGAGCGCGTCGGCGAGCGCCTGTCGCAGCTGGTCCGGCGTCTCGGCTCTTAAGCCGATGCAGCCGAAGCTTCTCGCGACGTCGGCGAAGTTCACGTCGTTGTGCATGAAGAGCTCGGAACCACGGCCGCGCATCACCTCGCCGTAGGCCCGCTTGATCCCTGGGATCTCCTGGCTGAGCGCGCTATTGTTGTTCACCACCACGATGATTTTAACGTTGTGCCGGGCCGCGGTCTCCAACTCGGCGATGTGGTAGTAGAAGGCGCCGTCGCCGGTGAAGAGCACGACAGGTCGGTCCGGCTCGGCGAACTTGACCCCCATGGCGCCGGGCAGGCCCCAGCCCATCGATCCGGCGCAGCGGATGTAGCGCTGGGTCGGATGGCGCAGCTCGATCATGGTCCCCGACCAGATGCCGGAGTGGCCGGTGTCCGAGACCAGGATGGCGTCCTCGGGCAGCATCTCCGACATTTCCGAGCAGATGCGCTCCGGGCGCATCGGGACCGCATCGGAGGCGAACACCTCCCGGTGCGCCTCGCGCCACTCCGCGACAAGCCCGGCGACGTGGTCGCGCCACTCGCCATAGTCCGGCGGCTCGCCGGCGGCGTCAGTCAGCGCCTGCAGCGTAACCTTCACGTCGCCCATTACCGAGACGCTGTTGGGGTAGTTACGCCCGAGTTCGGCGGGATCGATGTCGATCTGGATCACCTTGGCGCCGCGCCGCGGGATCTTCCACTCGAAGGTGGTCTGACCTCCGGTATGGCTGCCCACGAAGACCACCAGGTCGGCCTCCGCCACGCTCTGGTTGGCGCACTTGCGCGAATAGGTGCCGATGACGCCGACCGCGAGCGGGTGGCGGTCGGGCATGACGTGCTTGGCATTCAGCGTGGTGGCGACTGGGATGCCGAGCTTGGTCGCGAAGGCGCGCAGTTCCGCGTCCGCGCGCGAGGAGACGACGCCACCGCCCGCGACCAGGATCGGCCGCCTAGCCCGCGAGAGCGCGTCGAGCACCCGGCGGACGTCGGCGGGGTCGGGATAGGGGCGGAACGCCGGGACCTGGGCGAACCGCTCCTCGACGAGGACCTCGGCGTCGAGCGGTTCGTCCACCACCACGCCGATTCGCCCTCGCAGGCCCAGGTGGACGGGTCCGGGGGCGCCGGAGGTGGCGTGCCGAAAGGCTTGGCGGACGAGGTCCGGCAGGCGGTCGACTGTGTCCACGACAAGGCTCGCCTTGGTCACCGGCTCGAACTGGGAGACGTCCTCGATGCTCTGGTAGCCGTGCCGGAAGCGGGTCGGCGGCTCCGGGCTGCCTGCGAGGGCGATGACCGGCGAGCCGGCCAGGTAGGCGTCGCGAAGCCCGGCGGCGAGATTGGACGCGCCGATGTGCTGGGACATGCAGATGGCCGGCCTGCCGGACGCGCGGGCGAAGCCATCGGCCATGTAGGCGGCCGCCTTCTCCCCGTGCGTCACGACCCGGCGCAGCCCGAGGTCCTCCATTGCGGCCAGGGCGTTCGGCACGAGGCAGGGGATGTAGAAGAGGTGGGTGACGCCGTAGGCGTGGAGCATCTCTGCAAGGACGTGTGCGCCAAGACGCCGGGGAGCGGGTGGTTGTTCAGCCATGGTGGCCCGCTGTCTACATGTCTCGCGAGCGCCGCACGCCCGGCGTCACTGCAAAGCTCTTTGGCGCTGTCGTCAAAGCGCCTGGAGGGAAAGGCGCCTATGCTACGCGTCACGGTAAGCTTGGCGGCCGCAGGATGACCTCAGAGCGCCGCGGTTGCTGGACAGTTATCGAGCTTCCGGAACAACGTAGTCATGCCATCGCCAGCTCGCCTCGAGCAGACGGCGCAGATGGCGTACGGGCAGGACTGCGGCCCGGCACGTGGGCGTTGACCGGTCGATGCTGAACGGCCACCGGTCCGCTCGGGCCGCCTTCAGCATGGCGACCGCCGAGCATAGAGGAGAAGAGTTCGTGCGCGAGATCAGCCACTTCATCAGGGGCGCCGCGGTTGCGGGCCGTTCGGGCCGGTTCGGCGACGTCTTCGATCCGAACACGGGGGAAGTGCAAGCGCGCGTGGCGCTCGCCACGTCCGAGGAGCTGGACGCGGCGGTGCGGTCCGCCGCCCAAGCGCAGCCCGCTTGGGCGGCGACCAACCTCCAGCGCCGCGCCCGGGTCATGTTCGAGTTCAAGCGGCTGGTGGAAGCGAACATGGCCGGGCTGGCCGAGATGCTCTCCTCCGAGCACGGCAAGGTCATCGCCGACAGCCGCGGCGACATCCAGCGCGGGCTTGAGGTGATCGAGTTCGCCTGCGGCATCCCCCATGCGTTGAAGGGGGAGTACACCGAGGGTGCCGGGCCCGGCATTGACGTCTATTCGATGCGCCAGCCGCTCGGCGTGGTGGCCGGAATTACCCCCTCAACTTTCCCGCCATGATCCCGATGTGGATGTTCGGGGTGGCCATCGCGGTCGGCAACACCTTCATCCTGAAGCCCAGCGAGCGCGACCCCAGCGTGCCGGTGCGCCTCGCCGAGCTGATGATGGAGGCCGGCGCGCCGGCTGGGGTGCTGAACGTGGTCCACGGCGACAAGGTGGTCGTGGACGCCATCCTGCAGCATGCCGATATCAAGGCGGTAAGTTTCGTCGGCTCCTCCGACATCGCCCAGTACGTCTATGTGGAAGGCGCTAAGGCCGGCAAGCGGGTCCAGGCCATGGGCGGGGCCAAGAACCACGGGATCATCCTGCCCGACGCCGATATGGACCAAGTGGTCAAGGACCTCGCCGGAGCCGCTTTCGGCTCGGCAGGGGAACGCTGCATGGCGCTGCCCGTCGCAGTCCCCGTGGGGAGCAAGACCGCCGATGAGCTTCGCGAGCGCATGGTGGCGGAGATGGAAACGCTGAAAGTCGGCGTGTCCAGCGACGTCGCCGCTCAGTACGGTCCGGTGGTCTCCTCCGCCCATCGCCAGCGTATCGCCGACTACATCGGCATGGGCGTAGAGGAAGGCGCCGAGCTGGTGGTGGACGGGCGCGACTTCGCGCTGCAAGGCTACGAGAAGGGCTTCTTCATCGGCCCCAGCCTGTTCGATCACGTCAAGCCGACCATGAAGTCCTACCAGGACGAGATCTTCGGCCCCGTTCTGCAACTGGTGCGCGCTGACAGCTTCGAGGAGGCGTTGGCGCTTCCCTCCCAGCACCCGTACGGCAACGGGGTGGCGATCTACACTCAGAACGGCCGCGCTGCGCGCGACTTCGCGGCGCGGGTGAACGTTGGCATGGTCGGGATCAACGTGCCGATCCCGGTGCCGGTAGCCTACCACACCTTCGGCGGCTGGAAGCGCTCGGCCTTTGGCGACACCAACCAGCACGGCATGGAAGGGGTGAAGTTCTGGACCAAGGTCAAGACCGTCACCGCCCGCTGGCCCGATAGCGCGCTGGAGCACGCCGACTCCAGCTTCGTCATTCCGACCATGCAGTGAAAGATGCCGCCGTGACCGTGCCCCTCACCGCTTCACGCAGCTGCTAATCGGTGTTCGGTCAAGCGCAAGAATCGTAGGTTGCGTGTCCCCGCACCCATCAATTCTTCCGATACCATCGCACTCAAAAGCCCGGCCTCCAGCGAGAGAGTGACGGGCTTCTTTGTCTGTGCGGCGAAGGTCAGCATCGCCGCCAAGTCACCTCGCAAGACGATCGCCAGCTTGCCGTCATCCGGCGCCAGCTCGATGCCGCTCACGAGGCTGCGGATCGCCTCCGCCGCTTCGGACCGGGTGTCCGGCCGGCCGAGCGCCTCGCTCAATGAGCTGATGCGCTCCCGGTAGACCTGGGCGAGGCTGGGATGCAGCAACGGTGACGGTCGCTCCGCGCTGCTGAGCCGAAGATCCAGCTCTTCCTTGTGCTTCTCGAGTTCGGTCATCCTGCGGGCCAAGCGCTTGGAGGCTTCGACGTCGTCCGAGCCGCAGATCACGTTCAGCATCCGCTCGAGTTCGCGCTCGATCCGCGCTGCCTCCGTCCGGGTCGACGCTAGCCGCGCGCGGTCCGCCATGCGCAGGCGGTTCACCTCACGGGTGAACTCCTCGCAGAACTCGCGGACAGCGCCGGCTCCATCAGGTGGTGGTGCAGGCCGTCCAGCACCTGCGCCTCAAGCGCATCGCGGCGAATGTTCAGGCGGTTGTCGCAGGTGCCCTCGGTCCGCGCCGTGCCGCAGCCGAGCAGGTCCTTGGAGATCATCGTGTAGCTGCCGCCGCAGCAGGCGCAGCGCAGGAGGCCGGAGAACAGGTGCTTGGGGCGGCGGCGCTCGGCGATGCGGTCGGCCGATGCTTTACGTGGCGTCATCCTCAACGAGGTCTGGCGCACCCTAACCCTATCCCACAGCGGGTCGTCGACGATGCGCAGCTCCGGCACGTCCTGGACGATCCACTCGGCTTCCGGGTTTGGCCGCGCGATCCGCTTGCCCGTGTCCGGGTCCTTGAGGAAGCGCTGCAGCTGTACCACGCCCCGGCGAGCGCTCGGCAGCCGCCTAGCGCTTGCGGAAACGTCTGGCGTCCGCCTCCATCTTGGAAGCCCAATCATCAGGCTTATGAGTCTCAACATCAAACGGCAGGGTTCCGGCGACGCCCCGGATCGCCAGCCAGACCGGCGCGCTGAAATGAGCGAGTACGCGCAACGGACGACGCTTGTCGTCAGTGACGTCCCAGCCGTCGATTTCAAAGGCCGCGCCTTGAACAGCGGGCGTCTCACACTCGATATTGTCCCAGTCCGCCGGTCGCGGTACGGCCTCGGCTTCATCCGCTGTCAGGCCAAATAGAGCGCTCACGCAGGCATCGATCTCGGGAAATTCCGCCCTAGCCGGCGGCTCCGCAAAATCCCGCTTGAGGATTGCACGGAATTCCAGATCGGCGACACCCGGCAAGTCAAAAAGGCGTCGCAGCGCTGCAGGCTTCGTCATGGGCGGCAGCGTAGCTCGCGTCGTCAGCGCTGGCGAGGTTTGAGGACGGTTCTAGGCCGCCTGCCAATGTCGTGTTTCTGGCGAAGAGCCTACAGCCGCTCTGGGCGCATTTTCACCTCGCTTATGTGGCGCTCAGCCGTCGAGAAACAGGGTGGCGTGAGCGACAAACAGCTCGGGATACTGGTAGAAGGAGCCGTGGTTAGCGTCCGGGTAGATAATCAGCTGGGCGTCCTGCAGGTGCTGTTGTAGGACATAGCTATTGTAGGTGGGGATGATGACATCGTTGCTGCCCTGTACGACCAACGTCGGCACACGCAGCGACTTCAGGTATTCAAAGGGCGCTGGTGTCTCGCTGTAGGCCAGGTAAGCCCCTATAGCCGCCTGCTGCGCTGCTTTTGGGTCTGCTCGCCGACGGGTACATCACGATCTTGCCGGCGCAACCTGCGCTCCAGGAAGGCGATCCCGGCGGTTTGGCTTGCAGCCGAGGGCGTAAAGTGGACCTTAAGCCAGAGATGCTCGGGCGGGTCGTAGGTGGCGGCGAAGATCGCGGCCGACTGGCTGGCGGCCATGTCCGCGCCGCGCGGCCCGGTGCCCACAAGGATCAGCTTGCGCACGAGATCTCCACCCTGAAGGGCGATCTCCTGTGCGACCATGCCGCCGATCGAAAAGCCGAGCACATGAACCTCAGTCAGTCCGATCGCGCGGATGAAGGCGATGGCGTTTGCGCCTATTTCCTGGAACGTCGATGGGGTCTCGCCCGAGCTGCCGGCGACGCCGGCGTTGTCGAACAAGATTACCTCGCGGCCAGCGGCGAGCCCGTCGATCACCGCCGGATCCCAGTGGTCCAGCGTGCCCTGGAAATGCTGGTTGAACACCAGCGGTACGCTGCCCGCCTTGCCGAAGCGGCGGTAAGCGAAGCGGATACCGTTAGCCTCGACGTATTGCGTTGGGGCGCTCTCGTGCGTGTAGGTCATGGCAGGTGTGCCCTTTCCGGCGGGGCGGTCACGCCGCGAAGCTGGAACGAGCGGAGATCGCGTCGTACCAGCGCCGGGTGGCGGCGTGCGTGTCGGGGATGGGCGTCGAGAGCGCCTTGGCGGCAAAGTCCAGCGCGACGCCGGCCGTGATGTCGGCCGTCGAGAAAACGTCGCCGGCCACGAAGGCGCTGCCGGCGAGGCGCGCCTCGAGATCGGCCTGGAAGTCGCGCACGCGAAGGCGCCCGCGCTCGACCAGCTCCGGGATCTGCTCGTACCCGTGCGGTCCGGCGAGGGCGCGCCCCGCCAATCCCCTGGCGTTGTTGCGCACCGTCTCCATCACCGCAGCGAAGCCTTCCAGCTCCATGCGACGCTCCCACATCTGGACCAGCGCCTTCTCCTTGGCCGTGGCTCCGCCCAGGGGCCGCTCGGGATAGGCCTCGTCCAGGTAGCGGAAGATGGCGGGGACCTCGCCGATAGAAGTGCCGTCGGCCAGCACGAGCGTGGGAACCACCCGGCGCGCGTTGACCGCAGCATAGGCGTCGGAGAACTGCTCCTTAGCGCCTAGGTCGACCGGCACGGTGGTCAGGCAGATGCCCCGCTCGGCGAGGTAGATGCGGACCCGCCGCGAGTTGGGCGAGGCGTCAGACTGATAGAGTTTGAGATTGTTCTTGGTCATGGAAGGCGGCCTTGTCTGGATAAGGAGCGATGAACTGCACGGCGAGCCGTGCAGCCCATCGACTGGAGGTGCGATCAGCCGGCGGTCTTGCCGCCGTCGACGGTGACGACCTGGCCCGTGATGAAGGAGGCGTCCTTGGAAGCGACGAACACGATGGCCCGCGCCAGCTCGTCGGGGCGACCGACCCGGCCAAGCGGCACGCCCTGGGCCAGCGCCGCCTTGTTCTCCGGCGTGCCGGTGAAGCGGTCGAGCATCCCCGTGTCGGTGGGGCCAGGGGCCACGGCGTTCACCCGGACGCCCGATCCGGCGACCTCCAACGCAATGGACTTGGTAAGCCCCTCCACCGCATGCTTGCTGGCCGAGTACATGGACGCATAGGCCGCGCCCTCATGGCCGTAGGTAGAGGAGATGTTGATGATGCTGCCTGATCCTTGCGCCTGCATCACCCGCGCCTCGTGTTTCAGGCTGAGCAGTGTCCCAAGCACATTGGTGTCGAAGGTGGCGGCGTAGCTCTGTGCCGTCTGGGCGGTGATCGGGCCGGGCTGGCCCTCCGTGCCAGCGTTGTTGACGGCGACGTCGATCCGCCCGAACCGGGCGACAGCCTGGTCGATGAGATCACGTACCTCGTCGTCGTGGCGGACGTCGGCGCGGATGAACTCGGCCTCTATCCCGCGAGCGCGGAGTTCCTGGACCAGGGCGTGACCCTGCTCCTCGCGACGGCCGGACACCACGAGGTGCGCGCCCGTATCGGCGAAGGCGAGGGCGGTGGCGCGGCCGATGCCGGTCAGCGCGCCGGTGATGAGGACGACGGGGGTAATCATGACGATTTCCTTCATGGGGCCCGGTTGGGCCCGTTGCCTTGGTGGCAGTCGCGTCAGGCATGCCATGCAGCCGCTCGGCCAACCTGAAAGGAAGGAGACCGATGGGTACGTTGGCTCGTCATCACACGCTGTCGGGGGCTTAACTAGGAAGCCGGCATCCTTGCGAGAAAGACTTTGTTAGGCTAGCAGCATACCTAGCAGGCATGTCCAACATGGAACTCCGCCATCTCCGCTACTTCGTCGCCGTCGCCGAAGAGGGCAGCGTGACGGTAGCGGCCGAGAAGCGGCTGCACACTGCTCAGCCCTCGCTAAGCCGCCAGATGCGCGACCTGGAGCTGGAGATCGGGGTGGAGCTCATGGTGCGCGGGCCGCGTGGGATCGAACTCACGGCGGCCGGTCGCGTCTTCCTCGATCACGCCCGCATCGCGCTTCTCCAGGTTGAGGCGGCGGTAGAGGCTGCGCGTCGGGCGGCTCAGCCCGCGAAGACCGCCTTCACGGTCGGGTTCCTGACCGGCATGGAGATGGAGTGGCTGCCGGCGCTGATGGCCATCCTTCAGGAGGAGTTGCCCAGCACGGAGATCACGCTTGTAAGCCAGCAGTCGCCTGAGCTTGCCGCCGGGTTGATGCGAGGACGCATCGACCTGGCGTTCCTGCGTCCAGAGGCGGCCACGCCGGGGCTCATCTACCGCACGCTGCGGCGCGAACCGCTGATCGTCGTGCTCCCGGCAAGCCACCCGCTCGCTAAGCAGACCTCCGTCCGCCCGCAGGCGCTTGTAAAGGAGACCCTGATCGGCGTCCCGAATTCCAACTCGCCGGCGCTCCGCGCGGCGACGGACCGCTATGGTTCTGACGCCGGCGTTGATCTGACACCTGATCATGAGGCGCTAAATCTTGCCATGGCGCTGTCGCTGGTCGCCTCTACCGGCGGAGTAAGCCTTCTGCCTCTATACGCGCGCAATATGCTCCCCCCGTCGATCGTCAGCAGACCGCTGGCCGGGGTCGCCCCGACCATCGACCTAGCTCTCGGCTACCGCGAGGCGAACACTTCGCCCTTGCTGAAGACCATGCTGGGCAAGGTGGAAGACCTGAAATTCCGTGTCGAAGCCCGCGAATAAGCGAAGAAATAAGACGCTCCCCGAAAGGCTGGCGCGGCTGTGCGCCCGCAGCCCCGCATTATCAACAGAGCAAGTCGGCCTGCCTATGAGCTTTGCCCAAGCCTTCTGAATGTCGTCTACCTGAACGAACGCGAGAGTCCGCAATGGGCAGAGCCGCTCAGCCCGCCTCGCGTATGAGCACGGCGACGAGGCCCGCCGCCGACATAGCTCGGCTCAGCGGCGCGCCTTGCCCCGCCCACTGGGCTCCAAAGCCCGTCTCTCCCACTGCCTTGGCGGCGGCGTTCAGCGCCTTACCCGCTGCATAAGCTCTGGGATAGTCCGGGGTGGGTGGCGCGCCTTCGGCTGCCCAAGCCGTGAACTTGTTTGCAAGACAGCGCGCAGGTCGCCCTGATATCGCCGCTGTCATGACCGTGTGGTGGGTGCCTACGCCCTGGAGGGCGGCGCTGTAGACCGCGTCGGCGCTGCTTTCCGGGCAGGCGATGGACGCCGTTCCGAGTTGGGCGGCGACAGCGCAAGGTTCAACGCCGCCCGCACCCCGTGACCGTCCATGATCCCGCCCGCCGCAATCACCGGCAGCCCCGAGCGTACGACGAGAAGGCGGGTGAGGGACATGGCGCCAAGCTGGTCGTCGGGCGCGCGAGGATCGAACATGCCTCGATGACCGCCCGCTTCCCAGCCCTGGGCGATGACGGCGTCCATGCCGGCGATCCGGGCCGCCTCAGCCTCGGCCAAACAGGTCGCAGTCGCGAGCAGCACGCAACCGGCCGCCTTGAACGTGATGATCTGCTCGCGAGGCGGCAGCCCGAAATGGAAACTCACCACCGGCGGAGCGGCGGCAACCAGCATGGCCGACATTGCATGATCGTCGAGGAAGCTTTCGTAGATCGTGGCCAGGACCGCTGGTGGCGTGGCGCGGAACTCTTGGAAAAGCGGCTTCATCGCCTGCAGCCAGGCCGCCTCGCGGCTGAGATCGGGAGTGGGCTTCGCGTGCGTGAAGACGTTCACGTTGAAGGCTCGAGACGTGCGTGCGCGCACGTCTTGAACCATCTTCTGCGCTCCTGCCGCGTCGGTCGCGCCCACCCCAATCGAGCCTAGGCCGCCCGCGTTTGAGACTGCCGCTGCAAGTTCGGGCGTGGACACGCCGGCCATGGGTGCCTGCACGATCGGCAGTTGCACGCCCAGACGGTCAAGGAGGGTCATGGCCATCCAACGCACAAAGGCCGTGCTCGGCTAATGTCGTAAAGCCGGAGAAAGCCGCGCGACCGCTTTGGGCGCAGAGCCCGGATAAGGCACTCCCCTCCCGAGTGACTTGGCCGCCACCAAGCGGGCATGGCGCCCGCCGGGTGGACCTTCCAGACGTGCGCCTGCCAGAGAAGGTGCTGCGATCATCCAGGCGTCGCTGCTCGCCTAGCGCTAGAGGCTTCCGCTGACGCGGGCTCAGCCTCGTAGCAGGTCGAAAAGGAGAGCCACGGTGGCGTCTATGTCGCCAAGCCCCTTGGCCCCGCTCGCGCGCCCGCCCAGTTCCAGGTCGATCGCACCGTGGACGGCTGCGTAGACCAGCCCTGAGAGGCCTACCGTATCGGCCTCGGGGAGGACCCCGTCCGTCTGGCAGCGGGCGACGAGGCGACTCAAGGTCAGGAAACAGGCGAAAGCGGCCTCCCGCAGGCCAGGATCGGGCGGCAGTCCTGGATCGCTGAACAGCAGGCGATAGCGCGCCGGGTGGCGACGGGCGTAGCCGATCACAGCCGCGCAGGCCTGGCGGAGCGCCGCGCCGCTCTCCGTCTCGCCGCCTGCATCCTCAAACAGCTGTTGCAGGCGCCTGAAATCCTCTTCCGCCACGGCGCCGAGCAGGGCGCTGCGGTCGTCGAAGTGCCTGTAGGGCGCGTTGTGGGACACGCCGACCCGCTCCGCGACCGCCCTCAAGGTCACGCCGGCCTGACCGCCGCTATCGAGGAGCGCGGCGGCCGCTGCGATGAGCTGCGCCTTGGTCGTTTCGGCCATTCGCCTTGATGACCGGCCGGGGTTGACAGCGTCAACTCATTCCTCGACGTTGACAGTGTCAACAGGAGCGACCCGCATGAAGACTGTCGTGGTGACGGGCGTCTCCACCGGCATCGGCCGGGGCGCCGCGTCGGTGCTCGTGCGCCGGGGCTGGCGTGTGTTCGGCAGTGTCCGCAGGGACGCCGATGCGCGTGCGCTGAAGCGCGACCTGGGAGAGGCGTTCACGCCGATGGTCTTCGACGTGGAGGACGAGCGGGCGGTCCTGGCCGCGGCCGACGAGGTCGGCGACAGCCTCGCGGGCACGACGCTGGGCGGGCTGGTCAACAACGCGGGCGCCTCCTTCAGCGACCCGCTGCTGGTCCAGAGCGTCGCCGACTTTCGCAAGCAGATCGAGATCAACCTCGTCTGCGTGTTCGCCGTGACGCGCGCCTTCGCCCCGCTGCTGGGGGCCGACCTGACGCGGCGCGGCGACAAGGGCCGCATCGTCAACATCAGTTCTGTCGGCGGGCGGATGGGGCCGCCGTTCCTGGGCGCCTATGCGGCTTCCAAGCACGGCCTCGAAGGGTTCTCCGAGAGCCTTCGGCGGGAGCTGCAGTTTGTGGGGATCGACGTGGTCGTGATCGGCCCCGGTTCCGTCAAGACGGCCATCTGGGACAAGGCCGAGGCGACACCGCTGGATCACCTCGCGGGCACGATCTGGGAGCAGCCGTTCCGCGGCTTCACCGCCTGGATGATCGAGAACGGACGACGGGGGCTGGAGCCCGAGCAGGTGGGCGAGGTGATCGCCAAGGCGCTGACGGTCCGGCGACCGAAGACCCGCTACGCTGCCGTGAAGGGCCATCTGGTCAATGCGACCCTGCCCGCCCTCATGCCCCGCCGCACCGTGGACAGGATGATGGGGCGCCAGCTCGGCCTGCTGCCCGGTGTCCGGCACGAAGGCCATTAGGCCGAAACGACCGCGATGGCGGCCAGCGCCCTCAACCGATCAAGGCAGGACAGCATCCTGGATCGTCACCTTCAGGCAGACGGAGTCTGGCGGCTGAGGTCGCGGACCGATCAGCTCTTGACGCTCCGTCGGAAGACATCCGCAGGCGAAGTCGCGCCCGCCACCCGCTCGGCGCCCGGTTGGCCGAAGTCGATCCAGCCCGAGTTGAAGCCGTCCTGCATCTCCTGCCAGTTCGCCGCCTGCTCCGGTCCCAGGCCCATCTGCTCCAGCACCGCGGGCCAGGCTGCGCGGGGGATGGCCCGCGCCTGGACGGGCCTGCCCAGCGCCTGGGCCATGGCCGCTGCGAGGTCGGCGGACGAGTGGCGTGAGCCGACCTCCACGATCCTGCGCCCGTCCCAACCCTCGACCAGCAGGCGCGCCGCCTCCGCGCCGACATCGGCGGTCGCCACCATGGGGACGCCCCGGTCCACCGGCTGGAGGAAGCTGTCGAACACGCCCGTCTCGCCGGCGCGCCGCATCGAGAAAGCATAGTTCTCCAGGAGCGAGCCCGCCCGCAGGACGGCGAGGGGAAAGGCGAAGCGGTCGAGCGCCTGCTCCAGGATGTGGGTCTGGGTGATGTTGCCGAGCCCGCTCCGCTGCTCCGAGCCGACCGAGGACAGCACCACGGCGCGGGGCGGCGGCGCGCGGTCGAGCGCGCCCACGACGCCGTTCGTCAGCGCGTGCGCCTCCGGGAAGGCGCGCGTCACGCCCATGGGCGTAGGTTGCATCAGGAACGCGCCCTCCACGTCCTCCAGCGCCGCGGCGAGCGGGGCCCGGGGGGGGCGGGGGGCCCGGTGGGCCCCCCCCCCCCCGGGCCCCCCCGCCCCGCCGTTGGGCCGGGGGCGGCGGCGGCGTGGG
>CALMGB010000328.1:0-14019 GCA_937863535.1 uncultured Caulobacteraceae bacterium | reverse complement strand
CAGGAGCGTTCGGACCTGCCGACCCTGGGCGAGCAGCGTGCGGGCGGTCGCGCCGCCGATGTGTCCGGTGATGCCGGCGACAAAGAACATGGGGCCTCCTTGGCTCTAAGCTGCAGAGCTGTTGGGGAAGAGCGGGAAGCCGGCTCCGGCGTAGGGGGACGTGTCGAGCCAGAGATACTGGAAAGACCGGCTCGCGAAGACCCAATCGTCACCCGACCGCCGCAGACGGTCGAAGGCGACACAGTGGTTCCTGTAGAAGGTCTCGCCGGGGCCGCGGGCCGCCTCGTGGCACAGGGTGCGCGTGGCGGCCGTGTCGCCGTCGACCTCGATCACGCCGGGCAGGGCGAACTGGACGAAGAAGGTCTTCCCGGCCCTGAGGCGGCGCAAGAGGGCGACGATCTCGTCCACCCCCGCGGCGCGCTGGCCGTGGGGCGCCGCGCCGATCACGAACTCGCCGTCCTCGGCCCAGGTCGCGCGGAAGCTGTCGTAATCCGCACGTGTCGCGCTGTCGGCGAAGCGGGCGACCGTGTTGCGGATGGACGCCTCGTCCAGGAAGCGCTGCAGCGAAGCGGGTTCGGACATTGAGTGGCTCCTTCGTTCCGCGCGTCTCAGGTGGTCCACGCGGGACCGGCGTGTCGCCCAACCTCGTCCCGCGTGCATCCGTCATCGTGGCGCAGGCTTGCCTGATCCTGCCAAACCGGCCATGGCGTCTGCATGCAGGCGAGTGAGGCTACGACCGATCTGGCGCGGGTGGCGGCGCGGCACGCCGCGGGCGTGGAGACGCCCACGGCCGTGCCCAGGATAACGATTTGGCGCCACTTCCGCCCGACCCGGCCGACGCCCGCGGTGTTCGAGCCCAAGGTCTACCTGCTGCTGCAGGGGACCAAGCGGCTGACCATCGGCGCGCGAACGCTGGAGTACGGGGCGGGAGACTACTCCGTGTCCTCCCTCAGCCTGCCGTTCACCGGCCAGGTGACGCAGGCGTCCGAGGCGGCGCCCTACCTGGGCGTGGAACTGCGGCTGGAGCCGGCGGCGATCTCCGAGCTGCTTCTCGCGCTGGCGGAGGCGGACGCCGACGGCGCGCCGGCGATCGCGGTCTCGCCGGCGCCGGCGGAGGTCACAGCGCCCCTTGGCCGGCTCTTGGCGCTGCTGGACACGCCGGCCGACATCCCGGTCATGGCGCCCCTCCTGGAACGCGAGCTGATCTACCGGCTGCTGCGCGGGCCGATGGCCGGCACGCTGCGCCAGGTGGTCCAGAGCCGAACCCGCTTCGCACAGGTGCGCACGGCGGTGGCGTGGATCTGCGCCCACGCCGAGGAGACCCTGCGCGTGGAGCGCCTGGCCGCCTCGGTCGGCATGAGCGTGACCTCCTTCCACCGGCACTTCCGCGCGGTGACGGGCTACAGTCCGCTGGCCTACCAGCGGCGTATCCGCCTCCTGGCCGCCCGCCACCAGCTCGCCTCGGACGGCGCGAGAGTCACCGCCGTGGCGCTGGAGGCTGGGTACGCCAGCCCGTCCCAGTTCAGCCGCGAGTACAAGCGCATGTTCGGCGTGGCGCCAGCCTACGACGTCCGCGCCGGCCAGTCCTGACACGCGCCACCGTGGGCGCGGTCGCCAGCGTTCTTTGCGGGATCGCCCATATCCGAGTTGAGTCGCCAGCATGGGGACGATCAAGGCGGTCGATCAGGTCCGCCGAATGTCGCCAAGCTGGATCAACGGCTATGTCGCCTTTGGGCGCGGAGTTCGGGTCATCCACCCGGCCCAACCTCCTTAAGCTTACGGACCGATCAACAGATCTTCAGGCCGCTCAAGGAGCGAGAGATGGGGTGGAAGCGGCGGTACACAGCGGCTTGACGGGTGGCGGTCCCAGGCACAGCGTGAGGTTCGGCTATCGCCCGCGCCGCACGAGGACCGACATGGCTTCCCGCAAGGCCCCGCTCAGCGCGGCGGACCTGAGCAAGCGCAACGTGCAGGACCTCGCGCGCGTCATGGCCACCGAAGCTGGCGGGCTTCCGGGCGAGACCGGGCAGATTGCCGTTGGCTGGTGCCTACGAAACCGTATGACTCGAAACGGCACGGATGATGTGGAGAAGGTCTGGCGACCTGCCTTCCAGCACCGCGCGCCCGCGACGATCATGACCCTCAAGGATGCCGCGGGCATCTTGGATGGCTTCATCCCGGACCCAACTAACGGCGCGACCCACTTCTACACGCCGGCTATCATGCCGAAGAAGGGCGACAAGACAGGCGGCGTCGATGTCGGCGGTGGCCTTGAGCTCGTGCAGGGGGTGACGCGCGACGGCAAGTCCATAGAAAGCTACGCTCCAGTCTTCGCCCTGACCTTCACGCCTAAGCCGGTCCCGGCCATTCCGGAGAAGACCTTCAAGTTCTACCAGCAACCGGGTTCAGGTCATGTCCGCTAGGGGCTGCGGCCGGGCAGGGCTCCTCGCGCTGATGCTGTTCACCCGAGCGGCGTACGCCCAGGTCGACGCGAACGTTCAGCCCAACGTGGATAGCGTGGGTAAGGCGGCCAAACGGGTAGAAACCGTCCACTGTGATCGGCCAGCCTGCCAGTCGATCGTCCTGATCGACCGAGCGGTGCAGCTGCAGCTTACAGGCGCAGAGGCCACGGTCGGCCGCCCTCACCTTATTCGACGTGACCGGGACGCGCGCACGATGGCGGGCTATGGCAAGCTGGTGAAGCAGGGCGGGCCTCTGACCCCAGCGCTGTGCCGGCAGGCGGCCGTGTTGTTGTCTGGCTACGGCGCACCGGGTGTGGACTCGGAGGTCATCGTGCCCGTGGCGGTGCTCGACCTCACCTCCAGGCTCGATGGGAACGGGACCACCTCGGGCTGCACCCGGACAGTGATCCACGCTGTGCCAGCCTCATCAGCCGCTGACGTCGCCATCCATAACGCGCGTGCGCTCTGCAGTGCACAGGGCGGTGCCGGACGGTGCGCCGTAATTGCGCGTTGAAGCTGCACAGCCTCCTGCAGCCGACTGATGGGCCTGCCGGGTTCCTTCTGGGTAGGAGTTGCGACGTCGATGATGGCGCCCGGGTCGGGCCAAGCTCCCTGTCCTTCGCTTGAGGCGGGACCGGGAAGCGGACGGCGCGAGCGACCGGGTCGGATCGCGAGCACGGATCGGCTCAGTTCCAGAAACTCTCCATTTCGGCGATGTCGCTCTGGGGTCCGGCCGGCGAGTCCGACTGGCCGCCAGCAGCGGACATACGTAGCTTCGCCGGCCGGGCTTCAAACGACCAAGGAACGTCGGCTAGCGGGCAGAAGGTCAGAGTCCGTTGAGGGCGCACAGCGCCCGGTCATGCGCCTTGAGGAGACTGTTTTCACGCCGCCGAGCTGGACGGGGCGGCTCGGGCTGGAAAGGCGTCTACAGCCTTCTGCCAGCCCCGCCGCATATTCGCCCGCTACCTGTGGAGCCCTGGACCCTGGTTGTCCCGATGCTGCGCGACCTCGTCGTACGGAGTGAGCTGCGGCGACGTCACGGGCGGGCACCCCTTCGTCCCCGTTCGGCGCCGTACGTCGGGGCGCCGACCCTCCCCGGCCCGGTGCAGCTGCCTTGCTCGCCATCGCGCGCGGACCCGGTAGACCTCCGACGCAGCGGCGGCGAGTTTCGCGGCCATCGTCGGCTCGGCCTGCCGGGAACCATCCGGAAGGCTCCGGTTTGGCTATGGCGAAGCTTGTTTTATCCGCCGTCACGGCATGGAGGCCGCCAATGCGCGCAGGATCGCACGGCGTTGAAAGGCCTGACAGGCGGGCGGCCGACCTCCTCACCGACCTCTTGGAACGGTTGGGATTGGATCGCGACGCTGGCCGGCTAGAGGTGCATGCGCCGGGCCTGGTTGCCGAGGCGTGGTGCGAGCCGGGCGTCGTCCACCTGCGCCCGCCCGCAGCCGCGGAGGCTTTCTGGCGGGCCGGGGGGCTCGGCCGGCGAATGCTGGCGCACGAGGCCGCCCACCTCGCCCAGTTCGCCGCTTCGGCCCCAGCCGCCCCTGTCCTGCTTCTGGAGGCCGAGGCGGATGCTGTGGCGCTCCGCCTGGATCAAGGTAGGGCGGTGCGCGTCCGGCTGGGGGCGGCCCCGGGACGGCTCCACTGGAGCCGGGTCGGCCACTACTACACCACCTACCTCATCGCGCTGGTGGCGGGCGCGCCCGAGCAGCTCGCCCAACGCTGGGCGCTCCTCAGCCAAATCCCCGACCTCGTCAGCGAGCTGGACGCCACCCTCCAGGCCGAGGTTCAGGAAAGCCTGATTGGTGGAGACCTGCCGGCGACCGAACTCAGGAAGTCGGTGGCGAAGAAGCCCAACCATGGCCTCCTGACGGAGGACTACGAGGTCTGCCGCGACGTGATCGAGGGGCTGCACTGCCTGACCGGCGCCCCCACAGACGACGAGCGGCGGCGGCGCATCGCCAACACCATGGGCGCGAAGAGCGAGCTGGAGTTCGGCATCAGCCTGCACGCGCTCGGCGACGCGTGGGCGCACTGCAACGGTGGGGTGATGTACAAGCATAAGGTCGGTCACCTGATGCATTGGCATTTTACCGATTTGGTCAGCGCCCATCCGCTGAACTACATCGAATACGTCGACGCCCTGTTCCGGATCCTGAACGTCCGGGCGCCTTCTATGGCCTATCCAGGCGCGAAGCTTCGCCTGACCCTCACGAAGGTCAAGGAGAAGCTACTCTACATGGCCATGAGGCACCCGAACGGCGACGAGGAACCCACGCAAATCCCGTACATGCAGCACATGATCGAAAGCATGTCCAACACCTGTACGACCTATATACCAGCCTACGAGACGGTGCCGTGGAGCAGCTTCGTCACGTCGCCAGCCAACGGGATCCCGCGGCCCGCGCTCGCGGCCGACGGCCTCCAGACGATTCTGGGCTACGCCCGCGCCTGGCGTCACACGCCCCGGGACAATCGCGATCCCAGCGCGCGCATCGCTGAAGCCCGCCGCTCGCGCACGTCGCAGCAGGCCACGAACACCGCCATCAAGGACGCGGCCAGGACGGCGGCGGACACGGCGATCCAGGCCGGCCGGCCCCTCTTCGACTGATTGGGCGCGCTCTCCGGCGGCCACCGCCGGCTGCATGGAATCCGATCTACCACCACCTAAGGACTCTTGCGCGCAGGCGGAGCCGCTCCTGCAGACGATCGAGATGTCGCCTTTGCGGCCGAACTTGAATGGCCGGTTAGGGCGCACAGCCCGTGTCGGCAACTCGAGACCCTCAACAACTTCCGCCGAGCGGCGGACGCCGCAAGGGAGTGGCTGCGTAGAGGGCTGCCTCTGACGGGTTAGGTCGCGAACTGGTTCGGCAGGGATGCGTCTGCAGCTTGGTCGGCTATGATCCATAAGCACACAGGCCGTGGTGCTAGCCTTCGTGGAGGAGCGCGAGAATGACCGTCGAGCCCGAGCGTGCCCGAGAGCTTGCGCTGGCCTTGCCCAACACGTCCGAAGCGCCTCACTTCGACCGACTCGCTTTTCGTACGCCGCGCAAGATGTTCGCCACGCTCGATGCGTCCGCACGTGACATGAACCTGATGTTCGATCCCGATTTGCGCGACTTCTATTGCGAGCAGGCTTCCTACGCCTTCGCTCCCGTTCCAGGCGGCTGGGGACGCAAGGGCGCCACGAGATGCCAACTTGAAGCCGTAGATGAGCCGACACTCGTCTCCGCGCTTCAAGCAGCACATAGGCTAGCGCAGCCGGGACTGAGACGAAGGTAGCAACAGCGGCCCTGCCAAGGTCAAGCCACCCTCAAGTCTCGCTCGGATAGAAGCTCATGCTTAGGCAGCCTTGCCAAGTTCCTCGGTGTCACCTGCTCCAAGCAAGTCTGTCATGACACTGAGCAGTACGCTGAACTGGAGCGGTTTTTCGACAACACCGCTGATGCCCGCTGCTCCGTATCCTTTGACATGATGGACCATGACGTCCGCCGTAAGCGCAATGATCGGCGTCGGACGACGGCTGAGTTCGACTTCGGCGGCTCGGATCTGGCGAGCCGCCGTCAAACCATCCATAACCGGCATCTGCATGTCCATGAGGACTAGGTCGAATTCGGAGTCGCGCCAAGCCTGTACCGCCTGAGCGCCGTCCCCGACGACCGTCACGGACATGCCGAGCTCAGCCAGCAGGGTTTTGAGCACAAGCTGATTGGTGGCGTTGTCTTCGGCGGCGAGCACGCGCAGTTCCGCTACGCCTTCCGGGGCGGCGACTGTCTCTTCCGCCAGCGCGTGTTCGCCAACATCTGCGAGGCTGGCCGTCCGTGGAAGCGGCAGACGCACGCTGAAGGTCGACCCCTTCCCGAGCGTGCTCGCGACCTCCAGGTGGCCGCCCATGAGTTGCGTGAGATCGCGGCAGATGGAGAGGCCGAGCCCTGTCCCGCCGAAGCGGCGGGTCGTGGAAGCGTCGACCTGCTCGAACTTGGCGAAGAGCTTGCTGATCCGCTCAGCTGGTATGGTTGGTGAGCAGCTGGCGAATCCGGGTTGGGTCGCCGCGATAGGCTCCCAGCGCCGCTGGCGCGACCTGTAGCCCTAGGGCAAGACCTTTGGCTTCTGCGACGGCCGAAAACACGCTGTTCACATCGCCCGCGATGTCACTCAGGCTGAAGGTCGTCTCCTCCAGCTCGACCTTCCCAGCTTCGATCTTGGCGAAGTCGAGCAGGTCGTTCAGCAACTCCAGGAGAACGCCGCCAGAGGCAGCATGCTCAGGCCCGTCCGCAGAGCCGAAGGTACTCTCCACAGCTGGCCAATCGGTTAAGCGCGCCCAAGCTTCAGGGCGGCCCGCGCACCATCGGCTCTGGAGCCCAAAGCCGATGTCCGCTTCACCCCTTCTTTGTCGCGGAGAAGCGCTCGACTGCGACGCCATCAGCCTGGCTGAATGTCGTCAAGCTGGAAGAACGCTGATGTCCGCGATGGGCGCGGATTTCGCTTGTAAGCTCATCGAAGACATATGTCGCCGCACGCTAGAAGCGCAGGGCGGCTTCTCCGGACACCCCAGGGCATGATCGTTCCCTTCAGCCGTTCTTGGAGCCGAACGCGGCCAGTTGGCGCCACGGCTTGCGTGCTCATGCTTGCGCCCGCGCCTCGGCCATCAGCCGCTCCGCGCCACCCGCGTTCAACGCTGGCGAGCACAGCACCAGCGAGGTCGCCACCTGCCGCTCCGGCACGCTCCAGTAGGTCCGCAGCAGGGGGACGACAAGCTCGTCCGGCGCGCGGGTGAAGCCGTGGCGCTCGTAGAAGCGCACCGCCCACTCCGCCGCCCGCCACGTTCCCACCAGGACGGGTCTGGCCCGCGCCGGCGTGAGATAGGACAGCAGCCTGGAACCGACGCCGCGCCCCTGCCAGGCGGGCAGGACGTAGGCATGGCGGATCAGGTCCACGTTCCACCGGCGCTGCACGCCCATGACGCCCGCCAGCGCGCCGTCGACCGCCCAGCCGGAGAAGACCACGCCGTCTGCGATCTCGGACGCCAGCTCCTCGGCCGTCATGTAAGGCTCGCGCCAACGGTCGGGCGGGATTACGCCGCGGTAAGCCTCCGCGGCGGCATTAATGATCCCCAGCATATCCGGCCCGTCCGCCGCCGTACAGGGCCGGACCCTTTCGCGACCCGCTCCGCATTCATTCTCCATGCGCTCCGCCTGTTCCAACCGACCTGCGGATGGTGCGTAGCGGGCGCGGCGCAGGCGCTCTTGGACGAAGTTGCGACCCGGCCGCTCAGCGGCGGAGCGAGCGGGCGTAGGCGCCAGGCGTGTAGCCGTAGCGGACCAGGAAGGCGCGATGCAGATGGCTTTGGTCGGCGAACCCTGCTTCCGCCGCAGCCTCGGCCAGCGACGCTCCGTTCCGCACCATGCGGCGCGCCAGCTGCACGCGGCGCTGGACGAGGTAGGCGTGGGGCGTCAGCCCGGTCGCTTGGGCGAAGGCGCGCAGGAGCTGGAAGCGGCTCAGGCCCGCAAGCCCGGCCAGCTCGGCCAGGGGCTGCGGGGCGGCTGGGTGGTCGTCGAGGCGCTCGCGCACGCGCGTTACACGCCTGGAAGCATCGGGCGCAGGCGCCCGGGCCGGCTCGAGCAGGGCGGCGAACAGCACGAGCAGCCGCTCGCCGAAGGGCTCCCCGTCCGCGTCCTGAAGCGCCGCCGCTCTGGCCGCCCGGAAGAGGCGGCCCACACGCGCGTCATCCACCACGGGCGCGTGCAGCTCGCGCGTGGCGAGCCGGCCCTCGCTGAGGTCCGCCACCACGTCCCCAACCAGGGCCGGCATGACGTACAACATGGACCAGGCCCGCTCCTCGCCGACGGGCGCGCCGTCGTGCGCCTCGGCGGGGTTGACCGTGATGACCTGGCCCGCGCCGGCCTCCACCGCGCCGCGCCCGCTCCAGGAGCGCTGGGCGCCGCGCCACAGGAGCCCCACCCCGAACTCCTCGTGGCTGTGGCGGGCGAAGGTGCGGGCGGAGCGCGCATCCACGACGGTGACGGCGCCATCGCGCAGGGAGCGGACCTGGAAGGCGTCGACCATGCCGCGTCGTCTCGCATGGCTTGAGGACGCCGGCGACATCTCTGTGCCTCGGCTCCGGGCAGGCGCTCGGCCAACGCTTGCGACGCCCTTCAGTGTTCGCCGTGATAGAGTTGGCTAGATAACCCAAGCGGCGGACCTGCCATGAAACGACCCACAACCGCCGCCTTCACCCTTCTGTCCGTGCTGGCCTGCACGCCGGCACAATCGCAGCCATCAGCGGACTTCTCCAGCGTCGACGCCAGACTGAAGGTATGTTCCGAACAGCACCCGGACATCCCGGGAAGCGCGAATTGTACCAAGATGGCAGCTGACGCTGCGGATAAGCGGCTGAACGAGATCTACTTGAGCATCGTCCAGGGCTTCAAACATCCAAAGCCGGACGAAGCGACGGCCGACCCTCAGATACTGAAGCGCCTGATCGCCTCTGAGCGGGCGTGGATCGTGTTCAGGGACGCTGAATGCAACTACGAGAGCACCGTCGCATTGGGGGCGCCACTAGAAGGCTTTGAATACGTCGACTGCCTGTACGCTCAGACGAAGACGCGCGCGGAGACACTTATAGCGCCCGAAGCGCCGCAGAACGCACGGTAACTGAACTCGACTGATTGTGTTGAAGAAGTCCGCGGTGTGGCGCGCTTACGTGGCCCGGCATGAGAGCGCCAGCAGGCGTTGTCTCCGCTCAGGCGGGTTTCAGGGTGGGTGCGGGGATCAGCTTGGCGAGCTTGCGGAGGTTCTGAGCGGCTGCGGCGAGGAGGAACTCGTCCTTTGCGCCGTTTGGGCCTCGAAGGCGCAGCCGGTCGAGCTTGAGGATGCGCTTCAAGTGGGCGAACAGCATCTCGACCTTCTTCCGCTGGCGGCGTGAAGTGACGTAGGCGTCGGTCTTGGCGATGGCGCGGGCCTTGTCGCGCGCGGCTTCGTGGATGGAGAGGGGGATTTTACGCGCCGGCATGTTGGGACAGCACGCCGACTTGAGCTTGCAGACGCCGCAATCCGCCATGCGCGCCCTGTACTTCAATGTGTCGTCCTTGGGCGGCTCGTCACGGACGGTCTTGAAGCGGCGATTGTAGCGCTGGAGGACCTTGCCGGCTGGACAGGTGTAGCGGTCGGCGTCCGCATCGTAGACGAAATCGGCGCGCGAGAAGGTCCCGTCGCGGCGGGTGGACTTGTCGAACACCGGGATGTGCGGCTCGATCTTCTGCTCATCGACCAGCCAGGCGAGGGTCTCGGCCGAGCCGTAGCCGGTGTCGGCGGCCAGCCGCTCGGGCTTGATCTCGAAGGTCTCCGCGGTGCGCTCGATCATGGTCCTGGCCGCCTGCACCTCGCCCTGGCGGATGGCGGTGGAGGGCTCCACGTCCATGATGACGGCATGGTCCAGGTCGATCAGGTAGCTTCGGTCGCAGTAGGCGTAGACCGCCGGCCCGCTGGCCGCCGCGGTCCAGCGCGCCGCCGGATCGACCGGCGAGACGTACTTGGGTGGCGTCTCGCTGGTACCGCCGAACGCGGCCTCGTCCAGCACCGCCATGTACTCCTGCACCGCCCGGCTCGCCTTGGCCGAGTCCAGCTCCGCCACGCCGGCCACGCCCCGCTGGCGGTGCGCGTCGGCGGTGATCATGCTGGCGTCCACCGCGAAGCCCTCGCCGCCCACCAGGCCCTCGCGGATGCAGCGCCAGACGGTCTCCTCGAACAGCACCCGCGACAGATCGCTGTCGCGGAAGCGGCCGTGGGGGGCCTTGGAGAAGGTAGAGTGGTCGGGCACGTCGCTATCCAGCCCCAGCCGGCAGGACCAGCGGTAGGCCAGGTTGAGGTGGACCTCCTCGCACAGCCGCCGCTCCGAGCGGATGCCGAAGCAGTAGCCCACCAGCAGCATGCGATCAGAAGCTCAGGATCGATGGAGGGCCGCCCTATCGGGCTGTAGAACGGGGCGACGTGCGCCCGGACCTCCTCCAGGTCCACGAACCGGTCGATGGCCCGAAGCATGTGGCCGGCGGGAACGTGCCGCTCAAGCGAGAACTGATAGAAGAGCGAGCCCCGCTCAACTTGGCGCTCACCCATCATCGACGCAGCCCTTCTCGCCAGGACCTGAGTGAATCAGCATAGGACAGCGGCGGCAACCGCAGCCTTCTTCAACACAATCGACCGGCGGCGAGCGAGTAAGGGTCACGCCTCGCCAGGGCATGGTCGCCAATGACGGTCGCGCGCTACTCGCCGCCGCTCAGCGCGGCCTCGGCATAGCCATGCTGCCCGAGGTGCTGGCGCGTGACTCGATCGACACGGGGCGGCTGATCCGGGTATTGCCGAACACGCATGGCCCGGTGCGCGAGCTTCGCCTGCTGTTCGCTCGAGACCCTGGCCAGCGTTTGCGCGCCCTGATCGACTTCATCGTGTCCGCCTTACCGATCTAGAGCAATTAGAAAGGAACGCTTTCCACACCAGCCTCTAACACGGCCTTCTGCTAGGGCGTTTCCCCACTACTTTGGCGATCGTGCCCCAGAGGGCTTCTTCCTGCCGGGCGAAACGGGCGAACGACCAAGGAGGACATCCGGTGGCTATTCCGCTGTTCAACTTTAAGGAAGGGCGCTCAACCAGCTTCGGCCGGATCGATAAGCCCTACCCGCCATGGCTCGATCTTCAGCCTCATGAAGACGTGTTGCTTCCCGAGCTGCCGATCATCGATCCACACCACCATCTTTGGGACTATCCCGGCTATCGCTATCTCCTCCCGGAGCTCGCCGCCGATCTGGCGGGCGGTCACAAGATCCTGGCGACCATCTATGCCGAGTGCGTGTCCATGTACCGCGCCGCAGGGCCCGAGCGGCTGAAGCCTCTCGGCGAGATCGAGTTCGCGATCGGCGAGGCGGCGCAGAGCGCCAGCGGGCTGCATGGCGACACCAAGGTCGCGCACGCCATCATCGGCTTCGCCGACCTGACGCTGGGCGATGCGGTCGAGGAGGTGCTGGCGGCCGAGGTCGAGGCGTCAAACGGCCGCTTCCGGGGCATCCGCTTCACCACCAGCTGAGACCCCTCGCCCGAAGTGATCGGCAGCCCCAACGACGATCGTCCGCATGTCATCGCCGAGCCGGCGGTGCGCGCGGGGCTGAAGACGCTGGGGCGATTGGGCCTGACCTTCGACGTCTGGACCTTCTTCACCCAGCTTGACGAGCTTGTCGCCGCGATCGACGCCACCCCCGACCTCACCTTCGTCGTCGATCATTGCGGCGGCACGGCCCCTACGCGCACGACAAGGCCGAGCATTACGCCACGTGGAAGGCGGCGCTCGCCCGGGTGGCCGAGCGGCCAAACGTGGTCTGCAAGGTCGGCGGCATCATGGGACGCGGCGCGGCGTTCGACTATCTCCACGCCGAGCGGCCGCCGACCTCGGCCGAACTGACCGAGATCTGGCGGCCATGATTTGAGCCGACGATCGAGATGTTCGGCGCGGACCGCTGCATGTTCGAAAGCAACTATCCGCTGGAAAAGATGGGCACGAACTACACCGCGCTTTGGAACACCTTCAAGCGAACGGCTTACCATGCGTCAGACCATGAGCGTGGGGACCTGTTCGGGGGCACGGCTAATAGGGCCTATCGGCTCGGCTGTGAACCGGCGTGGCAGTTTGCCCCCGTTTCGGGGGTGATCGACGTCAAAAAATGGCTCTGACGCAGACTCACGAGTTTTCTTTATGAGTCTCTTACTGAATACCTTCTCTTTCCGAGACTTCCCACCTACGTCATCAGCTCGTACCCGCTATTCGTCTAGAGCCGCAGCTTACTGTCCTATTGCGCCTTCCCAACCTCTCAACAGCGGCTCTCTGATCATCTTCTGAAGATCACGATTAGTCGCGAGCGCCGCGCCGGTATGGTCCACTCGAAACCCTGCGATTGCCCATGAGAGATGCTGAACGCCACCCGTTTTGGCGCACGAGCGGTTCTTGGCGGATCGGGCAGCTTTTAAGGGTTTGAATTTGTCGTAGAGGTTCGAACGTATCCAGCGCACCAACCTCTGGGGAGCGGCAACTTCAGTGTCTGGACTATAGTGCACCAGCCGCGGGCGGTGTGGCGGCTTAGGATGGCGCGGCCGGCGTCGCCGCGCCGGGAACCTCGCCCGCCTCAGGATAGGCGGGCAGGGGTGCGGGAGCCTTGGCGCGGACGGGCGGATGGATCACCAGCTCGGCCTGGACGGCGCGGACGGCCGCGTCCAATTGGCTGTCCTGGCCGAGATCGACCTCGTCCGGCGCGCGGGAGACGGCGATGTCAGGGGCAACGCCGGCGTTCTCGATCAGCCAGTGGCCGCCGACCGAAGCGAGAGAGTCTTTGGGGATGGTGATGCCCACGCCATCCATCAGAGGCCAGGGCCCCTTGATGCCCTGCACGCCGCCCCAGGTCCGCTCGCCCACGACTGGGCCGAGCCTGGAGGCCTGAAAGTAGTAGGCGAACTGGTCGCCGTCCGAAGACGTCTCCGCGTTCACGATCGTGGCCACGGCGCGGGGCGCGGTGAACAGGGGGAGCGGCGTCACCGCCCCCTCGCGGTTCACGAAGGCGCCGACGTGGACGCGCCGCAGCATGTCCAGCACCGCCTGACTGGTGAAGCCGCCCGAGTTCCAGCGGATATCGATGACAAGGCCGTCCTTGTCGAGCTGGCCCTGCAGCTGGCGCATCAGGTCCTGCGACCCCACCGCTTCGAAATTGGCCACGAAGACATAGCCGACCCGTCCACCGGAGAGCGCCGCCACCCGTCGCCGGTTGGCCTCCACCCAGTCGTACTGGCGAAGGTCCAGGTCGTCGGAGAGCGGGGAGACGCGGAGCATCCGGCGCGGCTCCTCCGGTCCAGGCGCCACGGTCAGCGCCAACTCGCCCCCTTCGCCGAGGAGGAGGCTGTCGGGATCGGTCGGCGCCCGGAGCTCACGTCCGTCGATGGCGAGGAGGTAGTCTCCCTCTCGGATCGCGGCCGGGCCGCCAGGCTTCAGGCTCGGGGCGTTCAGCGGGCTCCGGAATCGCTCGCGCGTGGGATCGCCCCGGTAGATGCGGACGATGCGGTAACGCCCGCTGACAGCATCGAGCTGGAGGTCCGCGCCGAGCCGGGGCGTGTGGACGGGCGGTGATGGGTCGCCCGCATCCAGCCCGACGACGAAGGCGTGGGAGGTGGCGAGCTCGCCCTGCATCTGCCCCAGCAGGTAGAGGAAGTCCTCCCGCGAGCCGAGCCGCGGCAGGAGCTTGGCATAGCTGTCGTTGACGGCCGTCCAATCATCGCCGTTCATGACGCGGCTGAAGAAAAGGTCGCGATCGAGCCGCCAGGCGTGCTCGAACATGGCACGCCACTCCGCTCGGGGGTCGACCGTCAGCTTAAGGCCGTCCAGCGCAAGGCCGTGCTCGGCTCCACCAGGCGCCGTGTCCGCGATCCGCCAGCCGCCGTCGCGCTGGAACAGGACGCGCCGTCCGTCGGCTGAGAAGATTTGGCGCTCGAGGTCGGTGACCAGAACGCGGTCACGCCC
>CALMGB010000327.1:30948-35258 GCA_937863535.1 uncultured Caulobacteraceae bacterium | reverse complement strand
GTTTACAGGCTTCGCCGGCCACCGCCAGGAGCGGGGCTTCGCTTCGGGCTCAGGCCTTTTCCGCGCCCACGGCGTCCAGCTCGGCCAGCACGTCGTCGGCCAGCTTCAGCTCCGCGGGCGCGAGGTTCTGGCGCAGGTGGTCTACCGACGAGGTGCCGGGGATCAGCAGGATGTTCGGGGCGCGATGCAGCAGCCAGGCCAGCGCCACCTGCATGGGCGTGGCGCCCAGCCGCGTCGCCACCTGCGACAGTGTGGAGGACTGCAGCGGTGTGAAGCCGCCGAGCGGGAAGAAGGGCACATAGGCGATCCCCGCCGCCGCCAGCTCCTCGACCAGCGCGTCGTCTTCGCGGTGGGCGAGGTTGTACTGGTTCTGCACGCAGACCACCCCGGCGATCCCGCGCGCCTGCGCGACCTGTGTCGAGGTCGCGTTGCTCAGGCCCAGGTGGCGGATCAGGCCCTGGCGCTGCAGCTCGGCCAACGCCGTGAACGGCGCCTCGATCGAGCCCTCGCTCGGTCCATGCCCGTCGCCCATGATGCGGAAGTTCACCACGTCCAGCGCGTCGACGCCCAGGTTGCGCAGGTTGTCGTGGACCGCCTGGGCGAGTTCGGCCGGCTTGATCGCCGGGTTCCAGGAGGCGTCCTCGCCCCGCACCGCGCCGACCTTGGTCACAATCATCAGGTCGTCCGGATAGGGGTGCAGGGCCTCGCGGATCAGCTTGTTGGTGACGTGCGGGCCGTAGAAGTCGCTGGTGTCGATGTGGTCCACCCCGCTCGCCACCGCCTCGCGGAGGACCGCGAGCGCCGCGGGTGGGTCCTTGGGCGGCCCGAACACGCCCGGTCCGGCGAGCTGCATGGCGCCGTAGCCCAGGCGCTTCACGGCGTCATCACCAAGCTGGTATGAGCCGGCGGCGGCGAGATCGGTCATGACGGAAATCCTGACGTTCTAATGATTTTGTCTCTCTGCTTCGGTCCTCAAGCAGGCGGAAGACGAATACACCTGCCTGGGTGGTCCAACTCTTCTGCGCAGCTCGCTCGCCGTCGAGACGGCAAGCCGCTCCGCGCCCGCATGCTGGAGATATTGCGCCGCTTACACGACTCGAACCCGTGGCCCCCTCATTACGAATTAGCGTTCAGCGACTTTTAGACTGCTTGAAGCGGCCGGAAGGCTTTGGACAACCTTAACACCAACAACGGCTTGCGCCTTGAAGCTCATTGAAGCGACTGCGGGGCTTTGACGCGGCCGCCCTAATAATCCCCTACAGGTTTTCAGGCCCGCAGGGCAAGCGATGGCGTGTGCAAGAGTGACTTAGGGCGGCCATGAGTCAGCTCGCTCGGCCCGAGAGGCGGGTCGGGATTGGGGAAGCCGGCCGGCACAAAGCGCGAAAGAGGCGGCAGACTTCTGCTAATCCCGAGCCGCGCCGAGATGGCCGACATTACACGGCCAGATCGACCAGGATCAATCGTACCACCAAATGAAGTCACAGCTGTCGGTGGCGAAGCGGCTCGGCCCGACGCGGCTGCTTCTACGATCATGCCGCTCAGGTTGTCCATACCCCGACTTAGCGCAGGAACCCGGTCGAACCGAGACCGGCTTCATTCGGGCGGCGACCATGATTTCTGTCGCGTTCTCCGCTTCTCTCCTGGTCGTGTTTCTTTCGGCTCGCAACTCAGACTGAGGCACCACCGCTGGGCGCTGGCGCCCGCCTGCGTTGCAGATTATCAGTTTATATTGTCGACACGCCTCAGCGTGCGCTGAAGAAGGCGCCTGACGGGCCGGGGAACTCGACGGGGCTGGCGAAACCGTCGGCGGACACAGCGGACACGCCGAAGATGTTGTCGTCGATGTTCACGCCCTTCAGCGTCAGGCTCGCGTCGCCGCCGGCAGAGCGGCTGTCCTTCCAGACCGGCGAGGTCGTGTCGCGCCACCACACCCGGTACTCGGCGGCGCCTGTGACCGGCGACCAGCTCAGCTTTGTGTCGGGCGTGACCGCGCCCTCGATCCTCACGTCCTGCGGCGGCGCAGGGGCGGATGCGAGCGCGGCCAGGGCGACGACGTTCAGGCGCGTCACCTGGGCGAGGTAGGGGAAGTCCACGCTCTCGATCACGTCGCCATAGCGGACACCGTTCTCTGTCCGGAGGTCCTGGTGCTGTCGGGTGTAGTTCTCGGCGGCTTCCGTCAGGCGCACGGCGGGGTAGCCGGCGTCGAGGAACCGGTCCTGGTCCCCGCCTCTGCCGTACCGATCGGTACGATAGACCATGGTCGCCGTGAAACCGGAGAGGTAACGCGGCGCGAGTTCGGCGATGAAGCGGGCGACATTGCGCGACGGCGCGTCCAGCTCGCCCCCGGTGTGATGGCGGGCAACCGCCTGCTCCGGCGTCTCGCTGGCCTTTGTGGCTTCGGAGAAGACCCGCACCCGGTCGGCGATCACAGCGCCGTTCTGACCCTGGGTATTGCCGATGATGTCGTTGTTGAGGTCAGCCTCGATGCGCCAGCCATGGGCCTGGGCGTAGTCCACAAGCACCTTGGCTCCGTAGGAGCCTTGCTCCTCGCCCGCCAGAACGCCGAAGACGAGCGTCGCTGCAAAACGGTGGCGAGACAGCAGCCGCGCCGCCTCGATAACGGCGGCGACGCCTGACCCGTCGTCGTTCGCGCCCGGGGCGTTGCTTGTGCTGTTCATCACGTCGGTGACGCGGGAGTCCAGGTGGCCAGTGATGAACACCACGCGGTCGGGATCGCTCACGCCGCGCTGCACCGCCACCACGGCGCCGACGACGGTTGGCGTCGGAATACGCTTGCCCGTGAAGGTCTCGGACGGAGTGATGACCTCCAGACAGCCGCCACATGCTTGGCCGAACCCGTCGAACCGGGCCTGGACCCAGCGTTCAGCGGCGCCGAGCCCCCGTGTCGGCGACATAGTGTCGGACAGGGTATGGCGCGTGCCGAATCCTACCAACGCAGATATTGTCCGGTGCAGCCGCTCGGCGCTGACGTCTCCGGCCAGGGCGCTCAGCAGCGGTTGGGTAACCGGCCCCGGTTGGGCCATGGCCGGAGCCGCGGAGGCCCATAGAGTTGCAACGGTCGCCAGATACGTCCGCTTGCGCATCGTTATCCCCTCTAGTCGCTCCCGTATGGCCATAGGCAGCTCGTAGGAGAGATCTATGCACGGTTGTAGCCCATGATGAAATCCATGGAGGGCGCTGAGCCTGATCGCTACGCTGGCGAGGTACAACGCCGCGCCAGAGACTCTGATCAACGTCCCCCGGAACTCAAGGAGCTGACTAGACGTCAGCTCCCGCCGCGTTCAACGAGCGCAAGCCATTTGTGCCGCAGTCACCAGGGCCTCCAGCGCGCGCATGTGTTCCTGAAAAGCGCGTCGGCCTTGTCGCGTCAGGAAGAGCCAAGTGCGCTGACGGCCGTTAAGCGCCGCCCACCATGAGCGCGTTTCAATACTGCCAAAGATGAACATTCGGCCCTCCCCCCGATCCACCAAATGCCGTCTTCCTGGCAGAAGGCTTGTGGCGGTTACGGGCGCGAAGCCGCGGATGGCTCACTTCATGCCAGATGGTCGCTGCGGAGGGAACCCCGCACGGCGCCAGGGGCTAAGCGGTAGGCCGCTCGGCGCGGCTGCATCAGATCGGAATGGATATCATGGCTTTCGAAGTCCCGCAGCTGCCATACGGCTACGACGCCTTGCAGCCAACCATCGACGAGCAGACGATGAAGTTGCACCATGACAAGCACCACCAGGCCTATGTGGACAAATTGAACGGCGCAATCGCCGAGACTGCTTCTCTACAGGGTAAGACGATCGAGGAGATTCTGGCTCAAGCCTCGTCGCTTGCCCCGGTGGCGCGCAACAATGGCGGCGGTCACTGGAATCACAGCTTCTTCTGGGAGATCATGGCTCCTGCCGGCGGCTCCGATCCGAGCGGCGAGTTAAAGTCGGCCATTGAGGGCGCATTTGGCTCGTTGGACGCCATGAAGGAGCAGTTCAACACGGCCGGCGCGAACCAGTTCGGCTCCGGCTGGGCTTGGCTGGTAGCGACGCCTGCCGGCGATTTGACCATCTGCTCCACCCCCAATCAGGACAACCCATTGATGGAGGACGCCAAGGTGAAGGGCATCCCTGTTTTAGGCAACGACGTGTGGGAGCACGCCTACTACATCACTTACAACAATCGCCGGCCTGATTATTTGAAAGCCTGGTGGAATATTGTGAACTGGTCCAAAGTTAGCGAGAACTTCTCCAAGGCTCAAAACGGCTAACGCGCGAGTAGGGCGGGCAGCCCCACAGACACCGCACGGCCGC
>CALMGB010000327.1:11690-30938 GCA_937863535.1 uncultured Caulobacteraceae bacterium | reverse complement strand
CCACGGCTAAAACCGGCAACCGGGCGAGTAGGCGGCGACCCACAAGCTGCGCCGCAGGCCCGCTATATCGTTACCCGCTACGACAGACCGCAGTCTCTTTCCTCGCCTTCCTCAACATCGCCACCTTACCCGTATGGTTGGAGAACTATGTCAACAGACCCTAGAGCAGATTCTGATCACGATGCATCGTAGCAGGCGGCGGTGAAGTAGTTGGCGCACTCGACTGGGTGTAGGCGTCTAGGCTGCTGCCGATCACGTTCCAGAGCTCGTCGATGGTGCGGGCGGCGGCCTTTCTCAGGAGCGCCTTGAGCTTGGCGAAAGGCGTTCTCGATAGGGTTGAAGTCGGGTCTGTAGGGCGGGAGGAAGAGGAGCCTCGCCCCGGTCGCCTCGACGGTCTCTCGCACCGCCTATCCCTTGTGAGCCGGCAGTTTGTCCAGGATCACGACGTCGCCGGAAAGCGTCGGGGCGAGCATCTGCTCGACGTAGCTGAGGAACCAGGCTCCGGTCATGGGCCCATCCAGCACCATGGGCGCGGTCATGCCGGCAAGCCGCAGGGCGCCCACGAAGGTGGTCGTCTTCCAATGTCCATGCGGGAGGGCGGCGCTCAGCCGCTAACCTCGGGGGGCCCGGCCGTGGAGGCGGGCCATCTTGGTCGAGGTGCCCATCTCGTCGATGAAGATCAGCCGTGTAGGGTCGGGATCAAGCTGGGCCTCGAACCAGGCCTGCCGGCGGTACAGGAGCAAGGTGATGTCCGGCTTCTTCTCGACCGCGGCCAGGATCACGCCGGCATGGGCCTCGATCCGACCTGAGCGCTTGTCGCCACCCACCCGCCGGGGCTGCACGTCGCCGGTCCGGCGCACCTGGACCCTGAGTCGATGACGCAGCCGTGACGGTGTTCGCACCCGCTCTCGCAGCAAGCTGGAACCAGCAATCTTCATAGAAATTTCACGGTTTAGCGGCGTGCGACATGAGAAACTTAAATACGCATTAAGAATGGCGGCGAATGACGACGGCAAATACGGCGGCGGTTCCATCGCAGGGGGAGCAGCGAACAGCGAGTGCCCTGCACATCGATCTCAGCGGCAATATACACCCCGCCGGCGTGTTCGGCTTCTTTCTCGTGCTGGTAGCCGGCGCCTGCTATGCCACCTACAGCATCGCCAGCGACATCCGCACCTATGGCGGGGGTGAGCCGATTGCGGTCGGGGCCTTCCTGCTGCTCGGACTGGCCCTGCTCATTGCGCTGGGCTTCGAGTTCGTGAACGGCTTCCACGACACCGCGAACGCGGTGGCCACGGTGATCTACACCCGCAGTCTGCCGCCCCTGTTCGCCGTCGTTTGGTCCGGCTTCTTCAACTTCCTGGGCGTGGCCCTGTCATCGGGCGCAGTGGCCTACACCATCGTCACCATGCTGCCGGTGGAGCTGATCCTGCAGACCGGGAGCGCAGGCGGCTATGCCATGATCTTTTCGCTTCTGCTGTCGGCGGTGATCTGGAATCTCGGCACCTGGTGGTTCGGCCTCCCCAACAGCTCCTCTCACGCCCTGATCGGGTCGATCCTGGGCGTCGGCCTCGCCAATCAGCTGCTGAAGGGCCGCAGCGGCGCCTCCGGCGTGGACTGGAGCCAAGCGCTCAAGGTCCTCGAGGCGTTGCTGTTCAGCCCGCTCTGCGGCTTCGCTCTGGCGGCCCTGTTCCTGCTCCTGCTCAAGACACTCGTGCCTGCCAAGCAGCTGTATGAGCCTGCGGACCCGTCCAGAACTCCGCCCTGGTGGATCCGCGGCTTGCTGATCCTGACCTGCACCGGCGTCTCCTTCGCCCACGGCGGCAATGATGGGCAGAAGGGCATGGGCATCATCATGCTGATCCTGATCGGCGCGGCGCCAACGGCCTACGCCCTGAATCGGACCATGCCCGACAACGCCGCCCCGGCCTTCATGAAGACTTCCGTGGCCGCCTCCCAGGCCTTCCAGGGTCGCGCCGGCGGCGCACCCGCGCCAAAAGTGGTGGATGCCCGCAAGATCGTCGACGCAGCCTTGAGCAACGGCGGTCTGAACAAGCCTGAGACCTTTGCGGCCCTGTCGGTAATGTCCCAGGACATCGGCGCCCAGGTGAAGTCGGCCGGCGCGGTGCGCAAGGTGCCTGCCGCAGAGACCCAGAACGTCCGCAATGAGATGTATTTGACCGCCCAGGCCATCACCCAGATCGGCAAGCAGAAGATCGACGGCTTCTCAGCGGCGGACAGCAAGACGTTCAAGACCTTTGCCGGCCTGCTGAACGGCGGCACCCGCTTCATCCCGATTTGGGTGAAGATCACCGTAGCCCTGGCGCTGGGGCTCGGCACCATGATCGGCTGGAAGCGGATTGTGGTGACGGTGGGCGAGAAGATCGGCAAACAGCACCTGAGCTACGGCCAGGGAGCCTCGGCGGAGATCATTGCGGCGGTGACAATCGGCGGCGCGGAGTATCTGGGCCTGCCCGTCTCCACCACCCACATCCTGTCCAGCGGCGTGGCCGGGACGATGGTGGCCAACGGCTCGGGCCTGCAATGGTCCACGGTGCGCAACATCGGGCTCGCCTGGGTGCTGACCCTACCCGTCGCCATCGCCCTGGCGGGAATGCTGTACGCCGCGCTGAGTTCGGTGATCGGAGGCCTGCACTGATGGGGAGAGATCCAGTAGCGTCCTTCTGCCGCGACTGAAGAAGCGCCAAGATGGCGGCTTGCCCTCCGCGCTCGGCGAGGCCCTTCTCGGTTCCCGCTGTCACCATCAGCCCCATAAGCTTTCCGCCGAAGGTGTAGCCGATCCGGCCGTCGGACGGCGGCCTGAACACCGTCTCCGGCAACGCCATCGCGCCGGGCGTGCAGGTGGCGAATGTGGAGCAGCAGGACTGATCACCCGGATGGTCAGCGAGGTGGTGCCGCCCCGTTCCGCCACCGCCAAGCGGCCGTTCGTGCTTGTGTTCTGGTTGCGCGACCCCGATGGCACCCAGCACAATCAGGGCGACAGTCTGAACATGCTGTCGCCCGGGATCAAACGGTGCGCCCTCGCTGGCGGCGATCCGCAACGCCGACAACGATCTGGCGGCGCTCCGCACTTCGCTACGGCGGCTCGGCCTTGTGGCTGCCCCCGACATCGTGGTCACCGCCGACGACGGCTTCGCCACATCTCCCGGGCCAGCGCGACCAGTCAGGCGGCCAAGGCCGACTATCCGGATAGGCCCACGGTTTCCTGCCGCCGGGCTTCCTGGCGCTCGACCTCGGTCGCACGCTGGGCCTGGCGGTCCATGAGCCCACCGGGCTGGACCTCGCGCCGCTGAACCATCCTAAGCACGCCAGGTGCGGTCCTCGGCGCAGACTCCACCCATCCCGAAATGGTGATCGGGGCCAATGGCGGGAGCGACGCCATTTGGCTACCGGAGGCCTTGCCCAGGCGGTGCGCCGCCTGGCGCAAAGGATCGCCGCCGCCGTCAGCGTGCAGGACTACACGAGCGCGATCTTCACCGCCGACGCGCGCTGGGGCGGATTTCCGGCGCCCTGCCGACGAACGCCACCGGCCTTAAGGGCGAGGCCAGCACGCCCGCGCCGGACCTGATCGTCAGCTTCCGCAGTGGCGTCATACTCGGCCGCGTCCGGGCCCCGAACTCTGCGCCTTCGAGGTGGCGGACACTGACCTGCAGCAGGCCAGGGCATCCACGGCGGCTTCAACCGGGCGACCATGCGCATCATGATGGCCGCGATCGACCCCGACTTCCGCAGCCGCTTCCGCGACCCCGCGCCCGTCGGCAATGTCGACTGGGCAGGCACTTTACTGGTCATCCAATCTAAAGCCAATTTTCAACGTCACCTGATGATGACCAATCTTATCACCAACTATATGGCCCCGGACCTGAACCACTTCGTACCATTCGAGATTGCGAGTAGTGGCTCCAGCTTTTTGGACCGCCCCGCTAATGGCGTCGTCGATCGAAATCGACGACGACCCCACGACCTCGATCACGCGATAGGTATGCGCCGACATCATTGCCTCCTAGATGAGCGGTGGGATTGCCCGCTTGGCCTGAGTACATCGTCTCTTGAGACGCTAACAGAGGGTCTGTTAGAGCTTAAATATCCGCGAGACTTCGCTCGATTCGGACCTCGGTGACCTGCCATACACCTTGGTCGGGTCACCCTGGCCTGTCCCACAGATCAAGTTGACCAAGCACGAAGTGTCGGAAAGAGTTCTTGATCGACCATCCCATGATCGAGTCCAGGACATAGGCCCGACGTCCAGCCCGACGGCTCGAAGGGCTAGTATGAAATAGGCGGCCTGCAGTGTTCCATTCCGGAAGGCTGTCGCCTGCGGCAAGGTCACTACTGTTGAAATGCGTCTGAGCGTTGGGATTGTGCGGGAAGATCATTCAGATAACGGAAGAGTTTCAGGCATAGGCAATAAGTGCAACGACAGACGCGGTCATCACCTTGTCGACATTGGTGGGAAACAGTGCGGGCCTCAATCTTTCCTTGACGGTCTCGCAACGGAGAAAAGCGGTACGCGTGGCCTGGTTGTTCAGCGAGGTTGAGCCCCATTTCGCCAAGTCGTAACCGGCTTGCAGTTCGGTCTCGTGGACTGGCTCGGGCAGTCACCCATTCTGCACGCCGAGCAGTCCTCAAAACTTCAGCGAAACGCGGCCTCCAAACGTTCGAGGTGGCGACGTGATGTAGGACATGAGGTCGCCGATGACGTTTAGATTGGCGTTCTCCGTGTAGCGGACATTCTCGATGTTGTGTACAAAGAGCTGAAGCGACCAGGGTCCCACCAGAGGCGTCAAGGTTAGCTCAGCGTTGGTCTGCCATACAGGCGGCGCGAGCTCCTGGGGCAGGTACTCGAAGCCGACATAACGACTTGTCTTGTACTGCGTGTCCGCGGATGCAACAAGATTATAAGCATCCAAATGAAACGTCTGTTCTATCCCTAGGTTCATAGTCCACTTCGGCGAATTGAAGACGGGCTTGCCGGAGCAGTTTATAGCCGCCGCTGTTCCGCTGATTGTCGACAGTGCGCATCCTGTAAGGATGGGTCCTGCTGTGGTAGGTTGAGTATAGGTGAAAGAGCCATAGTTTGTATCCAGATACTGTATGTCTGTACTGAGCACCGTGTCGGGCGTTAGTAGGTAGCGAGCCTCCGCCTCCCCGCCTTGCTCGATCGAACGGCCTACGTTTTGCGTGAAGAGGGATTGGGTGCCCGCGCCGTCGATGCCCAAGTGGTTGAGTTGTTGATCACGATAGTTCCAAACAAAGCCCTCAAGATTCAATTGCAAGCGGTTTTCCAAAAAGCGGTTTTTCAGGCCAATAGTGTATGCTGTTATATATTCAGGTTTGTAGGTCAGGTAGCCGACCGCTTGGTTGAAGCCCCCCGATCGGAAGCCCGTCTCCACGCTGCCGTAGGCTAGAGAGTGCGGGGTGACATCGTATTCGATCGCCCCCCTGTAGGTGGTCCGGTGGTCGTCAAGGGTGATGTCGGAGTCGATGTCCCGGCGCGTGTCGATAGCCCCGGGCATGCCGCTCCCCGGGATCGGAACCGCCGGCACTCCGAATGGCGGGAATGGAACAGCTTGCTGAGCGGGCGTCCACCCGAACCCGAACAGCGGCACTCCCGGGCACGGGATGGCGGGCGCGGTAAGGCAGATGATTTGCAAAGTCGTAGAGGTTTGGTTCATCGTCTTTAGATCGTCGGTGTAACGCACCCCGCCCACCAGGCGAAGAGTGCTGGTCAGGTTGGCCGTCGCTCTGCCAAAAACCGCATATGAGCGGGTCGTCTGATTGTAATTCTGATAAACTGCAAGATCCTGCTCGTTGATGCTGTACCGTCCGATATTATCCTCGTGATAGTAAAGGCCGCCGAGCGTGTAGTCAAATATGCTTATCCGCTTGCCTAGGAACCGTGTCTCTACGCTATACTGCTCATCCTGTTCTTGGTCATCAGCGGTAAAGCCCAGTACAGTAGAACGACTATCGGGCGTTGCGCGTCGATATTCAGGCTCCACGACTAGGCGACCAAATGGAGTATCATAGTCAATTTCACTCTCTATCCCATAGAACTTTTCATTCTGATAGGGATAGTCAGGAATTGATTGAAGGTTGCGGCCAGCGGGCCCTGCGGCGGCACCGTCATGAAAGGCCTGTTCTGACGGATCATATTGCCCTGTTTCTCGCGGCAGGTTGGACGGCAAATAGGTGAAGCCAGTTCCCGTGTATATGTAACGCCCAGCATAGTTCGCGCCTTGGCCGGCGCCCGTGATCTCCTCGTAGTCGGCGGCCACCCGGATGGTCAGGTCGGGCGTGAAGCGGTGCAATATCTGCAACCGCGTCGCGCGCGTCGCTTCGTCTGAAGTGCCGTCGGTCAGGTAGCCGTTGTGTCCCACTACGTTGGCGGAGAGGCGAATGGCCGTGTCGTCGCCGACGGGCAGGTTGACGGCCCCCTCGACGTCATAGAAGCCATAGTTCCCGCCACCCATATTGACGTATCCGGAATAGGCGCCGAGCTTCGGCACCTCGGGAATTACGTTGATGGCCCCTCCTGTGGCGTTCCGACCGTAAAGCGTGCCTTGGGGTCCCTTCAGGACCTCGACCCTCTGCAAATCGTAGAAATACCCTTGGGTGTCGCTGATGCGGCCGATGTAGACGCCGTCGTAATTGAAGGCGATAGCTGGATCGGCGTAGGCGTCGACCGTGAAGTTGCCGACCCCGCGAAGGAAAAATCCTCCCGGGGCGGGTGTCAGCGCGGGCACTAGGAATCCAAGATCCGTCGGTGTGGTTATGTTGTTCTTTATCAGATCGCGACCGCCTACGACGTCTACTGCAATGGCGGCTTTCTGGAGGTTCTCCGAACGGCGCTGCGCCGTCACCACGATTTCACTCAGGGTAGCCGGTCCGGTCGACCGAGTCGCAGTCGGGGTCGACGAGGACGCGGCTGTGGCCGCCGTGGTCGTGGAGCTTTGGGCTCCAACAGGAGACGTCGGGGTCGGAGCTCCGGCGTTCTGCTCAGGCTGAATTTGGTCGCCTTGCTGTACCTGGGCGTACGCAGACCCAGTTGCGAGGAGCAGCGCAACAGGTGCGACCGACAGAAGCCACGGCTTGATCATCTCTTTTCCCTCCCAGGCCCGAGCTCACGGTCGCAGAACCGCCCCAGGTCATTCTTTGCAAAGATTGCCAGAAAAATATTATCTGTGAAAGGGGCTATAAACGCGTTTGATCGCGACAAAACCGTTGTGTGCGTTTCGCACGATGAGCGTCGGAGGTGGGGAGACTCACTTGTCCGCTGAAGCGAGGATCGCAAGCATTCGGCCGACGCTGCGGCCTTGGGGCGAACGTCAGTGAAAGAGATGATGCGCCGCCCAGGGTGCTGGCCGCGGCGAAGCTCGCCTTTCTCGACGAATTACGCCTCTGCTGGAAGGTCCGTTCGGCGTGCAGCATCGACGATCAAAGCGGTCGTCGCCTTAAGGTGCGTCAGCATCAGCTCGACCAGGGCCTCGGCATTTCTGTCTAGTGCAGCATCGACGATCTTCTGATGTTCGTCTCCCACGTCGCGATGCGTCTCGACGTGAACGGAGAGCCCGCGGTACCTCTCGGACTGCTGGTAAAGCTGGGTATGAAGATTGAGGAGCCTCTTGCTTCCGCAGGCCCCAACCAGCGCGGTATGGAAGGCCGCATGCTGAACGACCCACTGCGGAGCAAGGGAGCGATCAATCTTGGCATACATTTCCGTCCGGCGTAGGCGGTGGGCGGACGCCAGTATGGAGGCTTCCCACTCCATATCGCCACGTTGCACAGCCCGGCGAAGCGCTACGCCTTCGACTTCACATCGCAGATCCGTGAGATCCTCCAGGTCCTCGATCGACAAGGGCGCGACGAGGAAGCCCTTCTGATCACGCGACACCACCAACTGTTCGGGCACGAGACGAGAGAGTGCTTCCCGAATCGCCCCGGGACTGACGGCCAGAGCCGCAGCAAGGTCGGAGATCTTCAGCTTTTCGCCAGGCGCGTAGCGACCGGCTAGGATGTCGCTGCGCAACCGCGCATAGGCGGCGCTGGTCTGACTGCGCGGTCCGGTCGGCTCCGCGGAAAAACTTTCGACGAGTGTCAGCATAAATATTTATTGCCCGAAAAAACCGAAGGTGGCAAGACGACCGCTAAGGACGTCCTGAGTGACGAGACGACCTGAAGCGGGGAGGCGGCGCAATGCGGTTGCTGCGGTTCGATGACGAGGGGCGGGCAAGGTTGGGCGTTCTGCGGGGTGACGACATCGTCGGCCTCGACGGACTTGAGACCGTCTACCCTACCGTCCAGTCCATCGCCGCGGGCGGGCCGAGGGCTTTGGAGCGTGTCGATGAGGCCGCAGATCGGGCCGTTACGACGCTGCCGCTCCACAGGGCGCGGCTGTTGCCCCCGATCGAGCGCCCGGGCAAGTACCTCGCCATCGGCATGAACTACAAGAAGCATGTGGAGGAGTCCGAACGCCTCGGCGTTCCGGCGCCCAAACAACAGCTCTGGTTCAATAAGCAGACGACCTGCGTATCTGGCCCATTTGATGCGATAGACCCCGGCGTGACCGAGAAGCTTGATTATGAGGTAGAGCTCGGCGTGGTGATCGGCGCACCCGCCAAGCATGTATCGGAAACCGACGCTCCCCTTCATGTTTTCGGCTACTTCGTCGTGAACGACGTCTCCGCACGCGATTGGCAGTTCCATTCGCCGACCTTCACCATGGGCAAATCCTTCGACACCCACGGCCCGATCGGGCCGTGGATCGTCACCGCCGACGAGGTCAAGGATCCTCACGCCCTTGGTCTCCGGTGCTTCGTCAACGGCCATCTCCGCCAGGCAAGCGACACGTCGCAGATGATCTTCAACATCTGGGAACAGATCGCATATCTGTCCACAGCCTTCACGCTAGAGTCTGGAGACCTGATCGCCACGGGCACGCCCGAGGGCGTGGGCGTGGGGATGCAGCCGCCGAGTTTCCTTAAACCAGGAGACGTCGTGCGCTGCGAGATCGACGGCCTTGGGGCTCTCGAGAATACCGTTGCGGAGTCTTCGTTAGCGGCAATGGCGAGCCGGCGCGGTTAGGTCAGCAGACAGGAAGTTGGTCATGGCGGTTCTTGGCGCATTATCCGTTACGCTTGAGGTTCCCGACCTTGAGGAGGGACTGAGGTTCTATACCGACGCCGGGCTCGAGGCGGCGAGCGACGGGTCCACCGCGCGGCTTCGATGCCCAGGGCAGGATCGTGACTCGGTCATCCTGATCGGCGGCTCGCCCAGGAAACGGCTTCACCACGTCGCCCTTCGCGCCGATCAGTTGGACAAGGTCGCGGCGCGTGTTCCGGCGGCCGGCGGCGCGGTCACCTTCGCGCCCGATGGCTTCGAGGACAACGGCCTGTGGGTTCGCGACCCCCACGGGATGCTGATCCACCTGAGCGAGCGCCCAGCCGACCCGGAACTGGCCGAAGCGCCCAGCTTCGAGATCAACGGTCCGGGACGCGTGACTAGGAAGCGGCGTTCGGCCATGCTGCCGGGCTCGGCCTATGCACCCGCCAAGCCGCTTCGCCTCGGGCATCTCCTGGTGTTCTCGCCGGACGTGCCGAAAAGCGTCGACTTCGTCACCACGGCGCTTGGCATGGGGCTTGCGGATCGGGCGCAAGACGTGATCGCCTTCTGTTGCGCGCGCAAGGACAGCGACCACCATGTGCTCGCCTTCGCCAAGTCGCCGGGCGTCGGTTTCCACCACGCGAGCTTCCAGGTCGCAGACCCCGATGAGGTCGGACGGGGCGGCCGCGCACTGATTGAGAAAACTAAGGAAGCCGCCCTGCACGGCGACTGGGGATTTGGACGCCATACCATCGGCTCAAACTTCTTTCACTACATCCAGGACCCATGGGGATCCTGGTTCGAATACTATTCCGATATGGATCATATCGATGACTACTCGCTCTGGACCCCCACCAACTACGGCATGGAAGACAGCCTCGCCAACTGGGGGCCGTCGCCGCCACGCGATTTTGTACACAATTACGAAGTCGAGACGAACGGACCTCCGCATTGAACGGAGCGATGGCGCCGCGCGGATTCGGCGTCGTTGATTAGTCGAATTATCGGCGAGCCCGGGAAGACCGAGACGGTAGGCAGCGATAGCGAGGAACCGAATGAATTCTGAGACGTCGGGCGCGACCACCATCGCGAAGCACTTTGTCGAATGTGATCGAAGTGGCCCCCTCTTCGGGCCCAACCGGATCAAGCTCGGCGTCTTCGGGCTGAACCTCACAAGTGCAGCGGGGATCACGGCGGCGCAAGATCGCCATGAAATCGACTGGAAGCAGAATGTCCGACTGGTCCAGCTGGCGGACCGAGCGGGCTTCGAGGCTGCGGTTCCGGTGGCGCGGTGGCGCGGATTTGAGGGCGCGTCCAATCCCTGGGGGGAGAGCTTCGAAACCTATACCTGGGCCGCCGGACTAGCCTCCGTCACGAGCCGCATCGGCATCTTCTGCACCTCGCACGTCCTGACCGTGTCGCCGGTGATGGCGGCCAAGGCTATGGCCACCATCGACCATATTTCCGGTGGCCGCGCTGTCCTGAATGTGGTGGCGGGCTGGTTCCAAAAGGAACTGGACATGTTCGGCGTCGGTAGCTTGGACTCGGCGCAACGTTACGCCTATATGGCCGAGTGGATGGATGTCTTGCTGCGGCTTTGGACGCAGGACGAGACGTTCGACTTCGACGGGGAGCATATCACCGTCAAGGACGGCTACCAGCAGCCCAAGGCCATCCAGCGGCCGCGGCCACCCGTCATGAACGCGGCGATGTCGCCGGTCGGCCACGCCTTCGCGGCCCGCTGGGCCGACGTCGCTTTCGTATCGATCAATTCCGTCAATGTGGATGAGGTGAAAACCAAGGTGGCGGAGATGCGCAAGATCGCCGCCGATCACGGCCGCGACATTCAGATCTGGGCGGCCTCGCTGGTGCTCTGTGAAGAAGTCGAGGGTGCGGCGCAAGAAGAGGTGCTGCGCTACACCGAACGGGAGGGCGATCCCGAAGCTTCGGCCAACCGGATCGCATGGGGACTCGCGGGCAAGGCGCCGCCGAAGGCCCGAACCGACACCATGAAGGCCAAGGGCAACGTCGACGGCGGGCTGGCGCTGATCGGCACGCCCAGGGAGATCGCCGACAGCATCTGCCTGCTCTCCGACGCCGGGATCGATGGGCTGTGCCTGTCCTGGTTCAACTTCGAGAAGGGCTTGCCGCTCTTCATCGACAAGGTGCTCCCGCTACTGGAGGACGCCGGCGTCCGCCAGAAGATCGAGATGAGCAAAGTCGCCTAGGGAGAAGCAAAGAATGGAGCGTGACGTGGCCGAACAGGCAACGAGATCAAGCCGCCATCGATACTCATCGCTGGCGGGACGAAACGTCATCGTAACCGGCGGCGGAAGGGGCCTGGGGCGGGTGATGGCGACGGCCCTGATTGAGCAGGGGGCAAACGTGATGATCACCGGCGCGCGGGCGACAGATGAGCTGCCTGCCGCCGCAGCGGAGCTCAATGCGATCGGCGCCGGGCGTTGCATGAGCATGGCCGCCGATGTCTCGCACCCCGAGGCCTGCGACGAGGTCGCCCGCGCGACCGAAGCCGCCTTAGGGTCCGTGGACATACTGGTGACCAACGCCGCTCGCGGACCGACTGAGCAGATGAGCCGCGCCGGCCAACAGACCCACGTCGATCAGGGACTGCCGACCTCGCCCCAACTTAAGCACAGCAGTCGGGGCGATCGCTTCTGGGAAGGTGACGTGGATGGCTACCTTCGGATGCTATTGACCAATCTTGGCGGTCCCTTCCTGATGAGCCGGGCCTGCGTCCCCGGGATGATCCAGCGGGGGTTCGGGCGAATCATCAACATCTCGACGTCGCGCCCGACTATGGTGCACACGGGTTTCGGGCCGTATGGACCGTTGAAGGCCGCTCTGGAGGCCAGCAGCCGGATCTGGGCTGCGGAGCTCGAAGGCACGGGCGTAACGGTTAACGCCCTGCTGCCCGGCGGCCCCAGCGACACCTCGGCGATTCCTGGTGGCGTTCCGGGCACCCGCGCGCCGCCGTTCCGCGCAGGCCGGGAGCCGCGTGGCCAGGAGGGGTCCACCAAGGGCCTGTTGCCGCCGGCGATCATGGCGCCCCCCCTGCTCTGGCTTGCCTCGGACGAGTCCAGCGACGTCACCGGACGCCGCTTCAGCGCGCGCGATTGGAATGACGAAGCGACGCCTGCCGAGGCCGCCCGCTACTCAGAGAGCGACCGCATCGAGGTGCCGCATATCATGTGACGATCAAGCTGGCGCCTCTCGATGCGAGCGCGGCCAAGTCCTCGTCAACGGCAGTTGGTTAAACCCGAGTAACCGCGTTCTCAACCAAGCGCGGCGAAGCTATAAACTAGACTTAGGGAGAATTGCGATGAGTAAAGCCGCCCGGATCGACGTTCACCAGCACCTGCTGCCGCCGGAGTTTCTAGAGGCGCTGGAGCGTCACGGCATGAGCGCCTGGGCGCCAGCGGCCTGGAGCGAAGATGGCGCGTTGAAGATGATGGACGAGCATGAGATCGCCACAGGGGTGCTGTCGCTGTCGACGCCGGGACCCCACATGGGCGACGACTCAGAGGGGCGCGTGCTGGCCCGGCAGATCAACGAGCGGCTCGCCGACCTTGTCGCGAGAAAGTCGGATCGGTTCGGCATGTTCGCCTCGGTGCCGCTCCCTGACATAGACGGGTCGCTCGAAGCGATCCGCCACGCCTATGACGACCTGTCGACCGACGGCGTTGTGCTGATGGCGAGCAGCAAAGGCACCTATCTCGGCGACGCGGCGTTCGACCCCGTCATGGCCGAGCTCGACCGCCGCTCGGCCGTCGTCTTCGTCCATCCCACCATGCTGGCCGGCGCGCCGGCGGCTGGCGTGCATCCCGTCCTGGCCGACTTCCTGCTGGACACGACCCGGGCGGCCATCAGCATGGTGCTGCGCGGCATACCTCGACGGTTTCCGAACCTGAAGATCATCCTGTCCCACGCCGGTGGCTTCCTGCCGTACGCCGCCTATCGCGTGTCCAACATCGCCGGTGTCATATACTCGGAAGTCGACTCCGCCGCCGTGCTCGATGACCTGGCTTCATTCTACTTCGACACTGCGTTGTCAAGCAGTCCGACAGCACTTCCGAGCCTGCTGAAGTTCGCTCGGCCAGGGCACGTCTTGTACGGCTCCGACTGGCCCTATTGCATGGGACGGACGGTTACCTTCTTCACCGACCACCTGGACCGCTACGCCGACCTCGACGAGGTGGGGCACGCGGCCATAAACCGCAACAGCGCCGAGGTCCTGCTGCCACGGCTCGCCAAGGCCTGAACGCCGCCAGGGGGGGCTTCTAAAGAGGAAGGGAGGCCATCGATGCAGCCGACCGACCAACGGGATGAAGAGCCCTCCTGTGGCTTAAGGCGCAGCGCCATAAGCCCTGAGGAAGGCGTCTATTGCGCTCGGGACGGCGGCGCGTTGGTCCATGACCGGTTCGGCGCCGTAGAGGGCGGATTCAAGGAAGCCGCTCTCGATCAGCCCTTTGAAATGAAGGGCGGTGGCGAGGGGCGACGCGGGCCGCAACCGGCCGCGCCTGATCTGCTCCGTGAAGAATATGACAAACAAAGCCACGGCCCGTGCAGGCCCCTGATCGTAGAGATGAGGACCCAGTGAGGAGTTGGCGCCCTCGCCAACGGCCGTGCGGGTCACCTCCAGAACCTCCTTTCCAAGGATGAAGTCGAGGTAGGCCTCCGTGAACCGCTCCAATACAGCGCGCAGATCATCACTTTGTGGGTCAAGCAAGTCCATGATCTGGTCACCTGGCGCTCCGACCGCAGCCCTCATCGCCGTCTCGTACAGCTCCTCCTTGGACTGGAAATAGCCGTAGAGGGTTCCCTTGGAGCCGCCGAGCCGGCGAGAGATCGTGTCCATGCTCGCCCGCTCGAAACCGACCTCGCGGAAGACCTCCATGGCGACCTCGATGATCGCCTGCCTCCGGTTTTCGGTCCTCACGCGCATGACCGTTCCCCTCATACCTATACCGATCTGTACGATTTTGGCTTGACTCTGGCAACCGACGAGCATAACCGTACGGTGCGGTTCTGGCGCTGCTGATTGTTATTCGATCACGTGGCCGGCCAAAAGATGGGAGATTGAAGAGGCGAGCTTAACGGTCGCTTAGACCGAGTGGGATGAAAGCCGCCGGCCTTTATCGACAATATATACTAGGGCTTACGATAATAATCACGGGCGCTCGATCAAGAGAGCCTACGTCAAGGGAGAAGTTAATGATGGCTCCAGCAAATGCTCTAGTTGCGCTTGAACCGACATCTCTCGCCACGACGATGAAGCACGCCCCTTCGACGCCGAGTAGCGCGCAGTGAGCAACGGGATCGACACTTTGCACCCAGGAGGCGAGGCGCTGCTGCTCGCCGTTCAAGAGCTGTCAACGACATTGCAGGCCGGCGCGGTGCGCTCAGACGACCAGGGGCGGCTAGTGGACGAGTCCGTCGATGCGCTTCGTACCCGCGGGTTTTGGCGGATGCGGCTGTGCAAGGACTTGGGCGGGTTGGAGCTACCGATCGTCACCCAGATTCAGGTTCTGGCGGCCCTGGCGGCGGAAGACGCCTCTTCGGCATGGTTGACCATGGTCGCCAACGACGGTTTGGCTGTGCTCGGGGCGACGATGCCGCCGGCGGCCATCCATCGCATCTTCTCTGATGGCGTGCCGGCCTGCTCGATCGTCGCCGCGACGGGCGGCGTCGCCACACCGGTTGAGGGCGGCTATCGACTGAGCGGTACTTGGCGGCTCGCGAGCGGGATCCACCACTCCGATTGGATTTCCGCCTCGGCTTTCGTTGACCGGGATCCCTCGCGACTTCTGCCCATCGCCATACCGGCGCGTGACGTCGAAATCCTCGACACCTGGAACGTGGCGGGTCTGCGGGGCACGGGATCGAACGACTTCAAGCTGACCGACTATTTCCTGCCGGCTGAGCTCGCCGGCCGCGAGGACGATCCTTATGGCCAGCTTCGCGGCATGCGTCGCTACGATCTTGTCGATGTCGAGCATCTGGAAAGCTACGAACATCTCGCCTTCGCCATCGGGATCGCCCGGCGCGCGCTGAGAGAATTGCGGTTGATCCTGGCGCAGCCGCCCGCGGGTCGACACATCGGCGACAGGGAGATAGTGCAGGAACAGTTCGGCCGATCAGTTCTTAGACTGCAGACCGTCGAGGCGTTGAGCTACTCGTTGTACGCGCGCATAGACGCCGCAGCGCTCGGCGCGTCGCAGTCTTGGTTTGACGGCGAGCGACACCTTCCGAGGGTGCTCGCGGCGCAGGCGACCGAACTCGCTCTGGAGTGCGTTCAGCTCGCCTTCCGCCGCTCCGGCCTGGCGGCGCTTCACCGCCCAAACATCTTGGAGAAAATGCTGCGCGACATGAGCATCGCCGCCACTCACGTCGTGGTGGATGATTCCGCCTTTGCGTCCTACGCGCAGCATCTCGTCGAGACAGGGGTGAGGCTGGAGTTCGCCGGACTGACGTCCGATTTCGGGACAATGCAATGACTCTCCTGAGTCCCCAAAGCTACCGTGAATTCTTTGGGCATCTGCCGACTGGCGTAACTGCGATCGTTGCTCAAGGGGCGGACGGACCTGTGGGTTTAGTGGTCGGCACCTTCTCCTCGGTGTCACTAGACCCGCCTTTAGTCAGCTTTATGGTGACGAGCGGCTCAAGGTCATGGGCTGCCGTGAAGGCGGTCGGCCGGTTCGCCGCCAACGTTCTGGCGAGCGATCAGCGAAAGCTCAGCCAAGTCCTGTCCGGGTGGTCGCCCACCAAATTTCGCGGCGTGAAGTTCAGCGATGAAGGCGAAAACGTCATTGCAGACTGCCTGGCCTGGGCCGATTGCTTGCTCGAACGGGAGGTGGAGGCGGGAGACCACATCATCGTTCTGGCAAGGCCGCTCGAGCTGAACGTATCGCGCTCAGCGAGGCCGCTGATCTTCTTTCAGCGCGCTTACCACCGCACACTTCCCGTCGAAGACTTTCGGGCTCCGGGTTGGGGATGATCCATGATCAGCGGAAGAACCCTTGAGCCAACGCCCTGTCCCTATTCAGAAGCCAAGACTAAGCAAGCCGTTCTTTTGGAGATCACGCGATGAATGTTCATAGGATGATCAAGCCGGAAGTCACCCGTGAGGACCTGCTCGATCAGGCCCGCGAGGTGGGAGAGTTCGCCTGGGATCATCGTGAGCAGGCGGAGCGGGACCGGCGCATGCCCGACGAGGTAGTGGAAAAGCTGCGGGAGACGGGGCTCATGAAGCTGTGCCGTCACCGCAAGTGGGGCGGCGCGGAAGCCGACCCGATGACCTTCCTGGATGTAGGCCGGGAGATAGCCAGGGGCTCCGCCGCGCTGGGCTGGATTCACTCGGTGCTCGGCTTCCACGACTGGTACATGGCCTTCGCCCCCGATCAACTTCAGCAGGATGTCTGGGGAAAGGATCCCGACGCCTTCGTGTGTGACTCGTTTGCGCCGGTAGGGCAGATCGAGCGCGTCGCCGACGGCTACGTTCTGAGCGGCCACTGGCGCTTTGCGAGCGGCATCGAGTGGTCCTCGTGGATCGGCCTCGGCGGGATCACCGTTGCGCCAGGCGGAGATCATCCCGAACACGTGCTGTTCTTCCTTCCCAAGGAAGACGTCACCGTTCATGACGATTGGAATACGCTCGGTCTGCGCGGTACGGCCAGTCGTGCGGTATCGGCCGAGCGCGTGTTCGTTCCCGAACACCGAGCCTTTCCGCTTGCCCGGGTCGCGATCGAGCGCGGCCCGGTGGTGAATGACGGCCTGCTCTGGCGCATGCCTCTGATGACCATGCAGGGCCTCGCCATCATCACGCCCTCTGTTGGCGTTGCTCAGAGGGTCGTGGAGGAGTTCCATACCTGGACGAAGGCTCGCGTTCGTCCCTACATCGGCACACCCGCAAAGGAGATACCGGCGGCCCAGCTCGTGCTCGCCGGCAGCGCCACTCAGTGGGACGCAGTATGGGCCTTGGCCCAGAAGTACGCCCAGTATGGATGGGACCGGGCGGCGCGCGGCGAAACCTTCATTCTCACGGAAGAGGAGCGTGCGCAGCTGTTCTCATGGCGCGGCTATATCGGCCGGACGTCGATTGATCTCAGCAACGAGCTCTACATCGGCGCAGGAGCGATGGCGTTGTTCGATTCGCACCCGCTTCAGCAGCTCTTCCGGGACATCCATTCGACCGGAGTGCACATCGGCGTTGATCGGGCGGACGCCTACACCAGCCGCGGCCGGGTGGCGATGGGCCTTCCTGGCAATCCCCACCACTGAAATCAGCTCTACGACAGGAGATTGACACGTGCTGCATACAGCCTTGAAGGCCGAGCCGGCCATCACCTACGACACTGTGCTTGAAGACGTTCAATCGCTTCTGCCTGCCATTCGCGAGCGGGCGGCGGAGTCTGAAGCGAACCGCTCCATCCCGAAGGAGTCCGCGCGGGAATTTCTCGACGCCGGCTTGGCGCGAGTGCTCATGCCCAAGCGGTACGGCGGCTTGGAGCTTGGACTGCAGGCCTGGGTCGATTTGACCGCGGAGATCGGCGCCGCCGATGCTGCGCATTCGTGGTGCGCCAGCCTCATCATGCACCATCCCCACTACCTAGCCCAGTTCCCCGACGCCGCCCAGGCCGATGTCTGGGCCAACGGCCCCGACGTGGCCATCGCCGCCACGTTCACTCCGACCAGCAAGGTCGAGACCGTCGCCGGCGGCTATCGGGTGTCCTGCGCCATTCCGTACCTAAGCGGAATCAATCACTGCTCGCGCGTAATAATCGGTGGGATGATCCCCGTTGCGGACGGTCCGCCCGACTGGACGCTCTTCCTCGTGCCCGAGGGGGAGTTCGAGATCGAGGACACCTGGCACACTTCGGGCATGCGCGGGACCGGCAGCAATACGGTCGTGGTCAAGGACGCCTTCGTGAGGTCAGATCATACGCTGCGCGTCGCCGACATGCGCGAGTCCACCACGCCAGGGGCCAGGCTGAACACTGCCGCCATGTTCAATGCGCCCTGGATCACCTATGCGGCCCTGACCTTCCTCGCTCCGATGCTAGGCGCCGCGCGCGGCGCCCTGGAGGACTACCGCAGCGGGACGGCCAAGAAGGTCAGTCTGTTCGGCTCCAAGGTCGCCGAATACTCCAGCATCCAGGTGCATCTGGCCCGGGCGGCGGCCAACCTCGACGCCGCTGAACTCCTGCTTCGCCGCTGCGTGGAGCTGGCGGAGTCGCCCCAAGCCACCTCCGAGGACCTGCGCGCGCGCACCTATCGCGATCAGGCTCGGGCGTCTGAACTGATTGTCGACGCCATCGATATGATCATGAAGATCTCCGGGGCGCAGGGCTTTGCGAGTTCCAGCAGCATCCAGCGGGCCTGGCGCGACGTCCACTTCGCGGCGAGCCACGTCAGCCTTAACCCGGAGGTCGGCTTCGCGGCCTGGGGACGGCGGCAGTTCGGACTTGACCGCGATTCCAAGCAGATGATGTTCTGATCATGCAGGGCTGGCCACGACGTTCAATCATCGGGTTTGGTCTTGCGGTCAGCGCCGCCTTGGCCAAGCGGGCTCAAGGCGCCGAGCGCAGCGCCGTCGGACAACGGTCGACAGGTGGTGGCGCGGATCGGATCGACGTCCATCAGCATCTGCTGCCCCCGGAGTTCCTGGCGGCGCTTGACCGGCATGGGATGAGCGCCTGGGCGCCGTCCGCCTGGAGCGCCGAGGGCGCTCTGGCGATGATGGATGAACACGAGATCGCAACGGGCGTGCTGTCGCTTTCCACGCCCGGACCGAACCTCGGCGATGACGCCGAAGGCAGGGTGCTGACGAGGAAGGTCAACGAGCGCCTTGCCGAGTTGCGAAAGGGCCGACCCGACCGGTTCGGCATGTTCGCATCCGTCCCGCTGCCCGACATAGACGGCTCGCTTGAGGCCGTCCGCCACGCCTATGACGACCTTGCTACGGATGGCGTGATCCTGCTGGCGAACAATCATGGCGTCTACCTCGGCGATCCGACCTTCGATCCGGTGATGGAGGAGCTGAATCGTCGGGCCGCAGTGATCCTAGTTCATCCTGGCCCGATCCCTGGGCCGCCGCCGCCATGTGGA
>CALMGB010000327.1:0-11680 GCA_937863535.1 uncultured Caulobacteraceae bacterium | reverse complement strand
CCGGGCAAGGGCATCCACCCCTCCCTGGCCGACTTCCTGCTCGACACGACCCGGGCGTCGATCAACCTGGTCGACCACCGCATTCCCAGCCGCTTCCCTAGACTTCGAATCATCCTGTCCCACGCTGGCGGCTTCCTGCCTTATGCCGCTTACCGCATCGCGAACCTGTCGAACGTGATCCATCCGGACACGAATGCCGAACAGATGCTAAGCGATATGAAGACCTTCTACTTCGACACGACCCTGTCCAGCAGCCCGACGGCCCTGCCCAGCCTGTTGGCCTTCGCGCGCCCCGGACGTGTGCTGTTCGGCTCCGACTGGCCGTACTGCCCGAGTAAAACGGTGGGAGTCTTCACCGGCTATCTCGACGACTATCGCGGACTGGACACGACCCAACACGCCGCCATCAACCGCGGAAACGCCGAAAGCCTGTTTCCACGACTCGTCCAACGGCAGGCGGCTAATCGTCAAACTGCTTACGACGATCTGGTAGCCTGACAAAGTCTTGGCGATTTAGCACTCAAAGATGGGAAAGGAGACGGCCATGTGCATCGATGTTCACGCCCATCATCTTCCCGCGCGCTACATGGAAATGCTTCGTGACGCCGACGGCCCGTCGTTCGGCGCCGCCCATGACGACGCGACCTTGCGCAGGATGATCGAGGGCCAGGACGAGGTCGGGATCAAACTTCAGATCCTGAGCACCGGGCCGAACAGTCCCTACCTCAGGGACGCAGGCCTAGCCAGGACGGCGGCGCGAGAGGTCAACGACGTCTACAAGGATGTCGTGGACCGTTACGACGGCCGCTTCGCGGCGTTCGGCAGCGCACCGCTTCCCCACGCCGAGGCTGCGGCCGCCGAGGCCGTGCGCTGCCTCGACAAACTGGGCTTCGCCGGCATGCATTTCGGCTGTTCAGCGCTCGGCCATCCCCTCGACCACCCGAGCTTCTCCGAGATGTGGTCCGAACTCGATCAGCGCGAAGCCATCATCTACATCCATCCGGGCGGCATCCTGTGCGGCTCCGAGCCTGGTCTTGCAGGGATGGAAGACCCCGGCATCGCGGTCACGATCGGGAGCGCCTCCGAATTGGCTGCCGCAGCCCTTCGGCTTGCAGGGCTTTGTCGGACCTATCGACGCCTGCGGGTGATCATCGGATTGCTCGGCGGGTCGCTTCCCTTCTTGCTGCAGCGCGTGATCTGGTTGGGCGAGCGCTTCAAGGGCAAGTCCATGCTGGCTGAAGGTGCGGAGGGATCGCTGGTCGGCGAGCTGAGACGTTTCAGCTACGACACCAACCTCTTGCCCGATCCCGCCGTGCTCGCCACCGCCCGCCAAGCTTACGGGCTTGATCGGCTGCTGTTCGGCAGCGACGCGCCCGCAGTTGCGCCCGCGGTCACTGCGCAATTCATGCGGGACGGCGGCCTGACGGACGAAGAGTTCATGGAGGTGCTTCGCGAGAACCCCGCGCGGCTCTTCGGCCAAAGCCTTCTTCGCTCACGCGCCTATACGCATAGCCATTGAACTGACTTCAGGAGATTACCAGATGGCATCGGTTTCGCAGATCATCCGGTTTGAAGATCGGGGTCCCAGCGTCGACGAGATGGTCGAGAGCATCGGTCGCGTCCTGCCCAAGCTGCAGGCCAATGCTCTGGCTGAAGAGAAGGCCGGTCGGCTCAGTGACGAGACCATCGCGACATTGGATGAGATCGGCGTGTTCCGCATCAGCCTTCCGTTGGAATACGGCGGCCTCGCCTATTCCACCGAGGAACAGCGCCGCGTTTACGCTGCAGCGGGCGCCATCGCCGGCTCGACCGGATGGGTGAGCTGGGTGACGACCACCCACGGCCGCTGGATCGCCATGTTCTCCAAGAAGGCGCAGGACGAGGTCTATGGCATGGACTGGGTTGGTCCACGCATTTCCGGGGTGCTCTCGCCCACCGGGCCCGGTACGGCGCGCCGCGTAGAGGGCGGTTACATGCTGAGTGGGCGGTGGCCGTTTTGCAGCGGCTGCCGCCACACCGCCTGGGCCATCCTGGGCTCGATGTGCGAGGGACCAACGGGTGAGCCGGAAATGCTGCTGCCTCTGGTGCGCACCAGCGAGCTGGAGATTCTCGACGATTGGGCCGTCAGCGGTATGAAGGCGACGGGGAGCAATACGGTCCAGCTCCCCACTGAAGTCTTTGTACCGGATCACCGCGTCATGCGGATCAAAGATGCCAGCGCCGGAAATTGGGCGTCGACGCCCCCGGTCGGCCAGGTGCTGTTTCTGAATAATTTCCTTGACTACACGACCGTACTTTCGGGCTCCACGCCGCTCGGGATGGCGAAGGGGGCCTTGGACTACTACAAGGCGCGCCTGGACAAGCGTGGGATCGTCGGCACCGACTACAAGGTGCAGTCCGAGGCGGCGGTCACCCACCTCCAGCTCGCCGAAGCAACCGCGCGAATCGACTCCGCCGAACGCCTGCTGTCCGCCGACTGCCAGGAACTCGATCGACGGGCGGCCGACGGCGTGCCCTCCGACAACCTCTTCCAGACCAGGCTCAAGTTCGACGTGGCCCTCTCCGTGAAGGGATGCTGTGAAGCGATCGAGATATTGCATCGCGGCAGTGGCGCCTCGACCATCCACGAGGCCAATCCCATGCAGCGCTATGCTCGAGACGCCCGCGTCGCCACCGTTCACGCCCATTTCAACTACGAGACCTGTGCCGAGAACTATGGCCGTGCTCTCTCCGGCAGGCCACTCTTTGGTCATTTCTCGGCGCTGGTGAAGAAGGCGGCTGCTTGATCCGAAACGGAGAAGCAGTCGATGCGGGTTCAAGCTTAATGCGGGACGTCGCATGACTGAGCAGCGGCTCGCCCTGGTGACCGGCGCCAATCGCGGGATCGGGCTGGAAGTTGCGCGTCAACTCGGTCGGCGAGGATTGAAGGTCTGGATGGGCGTTCGGGATTTCGACCGCAGCGCCGCGGCTGAAAATGGATTGAAGGCCGAGGGATACGATGTCGAACGATTGGTGTTGGATGTCGCATCCGACGAGAGCGTCGCGACAGCGTCGTCCCACCTCGCAGACTCGGGTGGTCGTCTCGACGTCCTGGTCAATAACGCGGGCGTTGCTCTGGATTCTGGCGTCGAGCCGAGCAAGGTGTCGTTGGACTTGGCTCGCACAACCTTCGAAGTCAACGTTTTCGGCTGCATCCGGGTGACGCAGGCCTTCCTTCCTCTGCTGCGTCGGTCCCCAGCCGGGCGTGTGGTGATGGTTAGCAGCGATATGGGCTCGCACGGGCGCCAGACCGATCCGGCCTTCCCCTATGCCCACCTCAATCCAATGATCTACATATCCTCGAAGGCGGCGCTGAACGCGGTCACCATAGCGTTCGCCAAGGAGCTGCGGGGAACCCCCATCAAGATCAATGCGGCCAACCCCGGTTTCACGGCGACGGACCTCAACCAGCACCGCGGCCTGAACACGGTCGAGCAGGGCGCGGCTCCGATCGTGGAGCTTGCAACCCTCGCCGACGATGGGCCGACGGGCGTCTTCCTGGGTCCCGATGGGCCCGAGCCATGGTGACCGACATAGACCCACGTTGGGGGCGCCAAGGTGCGACGCTGAAGTCATATAAAGCAAACGGCCGGTCCGACGCCGGCCTTCGACCGGGAGAGATGTGATGGCGCGCTGGCTAAAACGCGGCTCCAAAGTCGAAGAGCGCGCCCAGACTGATCGCAAGGTGCGCGAGCTGGTCGAAGTTACGCTGTCCGAGATCGAGACGAGGGGCGACGCCGCCGTCCGCGAGTTCTCCGTGAAGTTCGACGGATGGGATCGCGAGTCCTACCGTCTGTCGCGAGCGGAGATCGATCAGTGCATCGAAACGCTGACTCCGCAGGACCGCACGGACATCGAGTTCGCCCAGGCGCAGGTCCGCAACTTCGCCCAAATCCAGCGGGGGGCGCTTCAGGACGTCGAGGTAGAAACATTGCCTGGAGTGATCCTGGGCCACAGGAACATTCCGCTGAACAGCGCGGGTTGCTACGTGCCTGGCGGCAAGTATCCCTTGCTCGCCTCGGCGCACATGTCGGTGATCACCGCCAAGGTCGCCGGCGTGCCACGCGTCGTCACCTGCGCGCCCCCGTTCAAGGGCGAGCCTGCGCCGGCCATCGTCGCGGCCCAGGCTCTGGCCGGCGCCGACGAGATCTATGTGCTCGGCGGCATCCAGGCCGTGGGCGCCATGGCGCTCGGAACCGAGACGATCAAGGCGGTCGACTTCCTCGTTGGTCCCGGCAATGCGTTCGTCGCAGAGGCGAAACGCCAGCTTTTCGGCCGGGTCGGCATCGACCTCTTCGCCGGGCCCACGGAGACGCTCGTGATCGCCGATGACAGCGTCGATGGCGAACTCTGCGCCACCGACATCTTGGGGCAGGTCGAGCATGGCCCGGACAGCCCCGGTATCCTGCTGACCACTTCGGAAACCCTCGCGCGCGAGACGATCTCGCAGATCGAGCGACTCCTCGAGATCCTGCCCACCGCGGAACTCGCGCGGAAAGCCTGGGAGGCCTTCGGCGAAGTGATCGTCGCAGAGGACGACGCCGAGATGGTCAGGATCGCCGATGGGATCGCGTCCGAACACGTGCAGGTGATGACACATAATCCCGATTATTTCTTGAAGAACATGACCAACTATGGCGCGCTGTTCCTAGGCCCCCGCACTAACGTGGCTTATGGCGACAAGGTGATTGGCACCAACCATACCCTGCCTACACGCAAGGCCGCGCGATACACGGGTGGCCTCTGGGTCGGCAAGTTCCTCAAGACCTGCACCTATCAGAAGGTGCTGACAGACCAGGCATCGACGCTGGTCGGCGAATATTGCTCGAGGTTGTGCGCCCTCGAGGGCTTTGCAGGCCACGGCGAGCAGGCCAATCTACGCATACGCCGTTACGGCGGTCGCAATGTTCCATACGCCGGCCGGGCGGAGCCGTTAGCCGAAGCGTTCCTCTGACATGGTCGCTCTTCCGACGACGCCGAGCTTTCGGCTCGACGGCAAGCGTGCACTGGTGACAGGCGCCGGGCGCGGCATCGGTGCGGGATGCGCCGCCGCCCTGGCCCAGGCCGGTGCGGAAGTGACGCTGGCCGCGCGCTCCGAGCACGAGATCGCCGCCTTGGCCGCCGCGATCGTCGAGGCGGGCGGACAGGCCGACGTTCTGAAGCTCGATGTGACCGACGTACCGGCCACACAGGACGCGCTCACCGCCGCGCCACCGTTCGACATCCTGATCAATAACGCCGGCACCAACCGGCCGAAGCCGTTCACGAACGTAAGTCTAGACGACTATGACGCCGTCCTCGATCTCAATCTCCGCGCCGCCTTTTTTGTCGCCCAAGCCGTAGCGCGCAGGATGATACAGTCGGAAATTCGGGGCGCTCTGATCCACATCGGTTCGCAAATGGGTCATGTCGGCGGCGCCAATCGCAGCCTTTACTGCGCCTCGAAATGGGCCTTGGAGGGCCTGAACAAGGCGATGGCCATAGACCTTGCGCCGCAAGGCATACGCTCAAACACGATCGCCCCAACTTTCATCGAAACACCGATGACCGAGCCGTTTCTCAAAGACCAGGTGTTCCGAAAGGACGTCCTAAGGCGGATAAAGCTGGGACGGGTGGGGGAAGTGCGAGACCTGATGGGAGCCGTCGTCTTCCTCGCGTCCGATGCGGCGACCCTGATCACAGGAACGAGCCTGATCGTCGATGGGGGTTGGACCGCTGATTGAGATTGGCCCAGCCGCATCGCAACGCTTGGCGTCACGATCGCCGGCGAGGCGTTGGACTATCAGGTCGCGCCCGATGGCCGATCGTCAGACGGGCTGCGACCGCTACCTCATGCCGAACAGCCTGAAATGTCGTATTCGATTTCGTTATCGATGGTCCCACGTGAAATCGTGGACGGGTTGTCCTTCAAAATGGACGATTATCACCTTCCAGGTCGCCGGAGCCGGCCCTAGACCATACTTCAAGCATACCAAGGCGCAATCGGGCCTTGGCGCAAGCGTTTCGGGCGGCATCCCTTGAAAGCTTCGCAAGGAACGGGCGCCCGTTTTGGGAGGACCGCATGTTCATAAAAGATATCTGGTATGGCGCTGCGTGGAGCGGCGACGTCGAGCCCGGCAAACCTGTCGCTCTGACGATCGCCGACCAACCCATCGTCGTGTACCGCACGGTGGACGGCAAGGCCGCGGCGCTGGAGGACCGCTGCAGCCATCGCTGCGCGCCCCTGTCGAAAGGCCGGGTGGAGGGCGACTCCATTCGCTGCTGGTACCACGGGCTCCTGTTCAACAGCGATGGGCGGTGCGTCGAGATGCCTGGCCAGGACATGGCGCCCGGGTTCGACGTCCATGCCTATCCGACCGTCGAACAGAACGCGTGCATTTTCATCTGGACCGGCGATCCAGCCTTGGCGGATCCTTCGCTGATCCCGATCTCCAACCTGACCAGCAACGGCCTCCCCTTCCGCACCGGCGTTATGGAGTTCGCGGCGGACTACCAGCTGATCAACGATAACCTTTGTGATTTCAGCCATGTTGCCTATGTGCACGAGCATACCCTGGGGCAGGGGAACAGCGAATGGTCCCACCGCGTGCCCACCCAGACGAGCCTGGAGAACGGCATCTGCGTGACGCGCTGGATGGAAGGCACTCGGATACCGCCGACACCCGGTGTCGATCCCAGCCTTCGCGTGGATCAGTACACCGCCTACGACTACGTCATCCCTGGCGTGCTGATGATGCAGATCGACTCCTATCCGCTCGGCACGGCCAAGGCGTTGGACTATGGCGTGCCGCCCGCGTCCATGGAGGGCGCGGTCTATGTCGTGCGGTCACTGCAGCTGATCGTTCCAGTCACGGAGGGCAGGTCGCGCTACCTGTTCGCCGTGTCCCATCCCGTCGATCCAGCGCCGGATCAGTCGCTAGACGCGGTCATCGGGCTCTTCCGATACGCCTTCAGCGAAGACCGCGACATGATCGAAGCCCAGCAGGCCACAATCGAGAAGTTCCCCGGGATGGCCCTGCGCAACACCAGGCATGACGCCGGCCTAGTCAGGGTGCGCCGCCTGATTAACAGCAAGCTTCGCCAGGAAGCCCAGCCTGCAGAAGTGCGTGCCGCGGAATAATCGATAAGACCCATCCCCATCCCGGCCTCAACGTAGGCGCATACGGTGCGACTCGCCTTCGGCTTTCCTGGTGGACGTGTCAAAGGCGTCGTCAAGACGCACGGTCCAGAAAGTAAGCTTTTGCGGGCTGAAGGTATCGTAGTGGGCGTGCTACCGCTGGGTTATGCCGCTCGTAACCTGAGCTTGAAGGAAGCTGATAGTGTCCAAAGACGACAAATTGACTTTATACGAGCATAAGGAGTCTGTCTGCTGCCACAAGGTTGGCCTCACCTTTGCCGAAAAGCAGATTGAGCCCGATGTGGTGAACATCTCGCTTGAGCACCAGGAACAGCGCCAGCCCTGGTATCTTGCGATCAACCCACTGGGCATGGTGCCTGCGCTGGTTCACAATGGTCGCACCATCGTCCATTCGACAATCATCACTGAATATATAGACGACAGCTTTCCCGACCCGCCGCTGATGCCGAAGGAGTCTTACCTTCGGGCGGAAAGGCGACTCTGGGCGCGGCGCATAGACGACGGCCTCCACGTCCCTCACATCGCCGCAATCAGTTTCATCATCGCTTTTGGGCAGCAGTTCCGGGCGAGGCTGAACTCGCCGGAGAAACTGGCCGGCTATTTCGACAACATCAAGGATATACGATATCGGGAAATGATCCGCTCCTGGTACGAGAGTGATCTGGATTCAGCAAGTCTCAGGCAATCGCTTCAGGTCTATTCGACGTTTCTACACGAGATGGAGGAAACCCTGCGCCGGTCTGCATGGCTGGCGGGGCCGAACTACTCGCTGGCCGATATCGACGTCATTCCATACCTGTGGCGGCTGTCGAACCTGCAGTTGGATTTCCTCTGGGCGCAGCTTCCCCACGTCACCGATTGGTTCGAACGCCTGACCGCCCGTCCGGCCTTCAAGTCCGCTATCATCGACACGGGTCTGCCGGACTGGATCGGGGGCATGCGCGAAGCCGGTTTGAAAGCCAGGCCAAGGCTCGAACGCGTGGTCGCCGATCTGGAACCTCATGGTGGCTTAAAGGTGGGGATGTGAGAGGGCGGGGTGGCTCGCGACCCGGACGTCCCGCCTGCGATACCGCTTGCTCGTGCAAACGTTAATAGGGTGTCGTAGCCCAGGCGCAAGCCGAACACCCGCTGACCCACCAGGTGTGGACATATGCACCACCCGCGTCAGATCGCGGCCATTCATAAAGCAGCGGGCGAAGCTATCCATCAGGCCTATGGCCTTCAATGGCAAATCAGCATGGCGCTGCGTCCGTTGCCAACCGACCGACATTGAAACGCCCACAATTTACGTCCGCAAGCTTCTAGCAAATCCAGCGAGTCCGGCGCCGCTGGCGGAGCATAGGGCAACTCCTCCAAAATGGGCATCACTTTGTTGAAGATGAACTTCCCTGATACTGCGCATCCGCGCGACTCGCTCTGGTGAGGTATTCGGATTTACCGTCTTCCCGGGTGAGCGTTCGTTTGTATTGGGCAGGGGTCTCGCCGAAGGCGGCGAGGAACGCCCGGGCGAAGGCCTGTGGCGCCTGATAGCCGAGGCTGAAGCCGATGTCGGCGGTCGAGCGCCCGCCCCGGGCCACCGCCGCAGCGGCAAGGTGCATGCGCCAGCGCGTGATGTAGGCGAACGGCGTCTCGCCCATGACCTCGCGGAAGTGGATCGCCAAGCCGGACCGCGAGCGGCCCGAAACGATGGCGAGATCGCGCAAAGCCCATCGCCGCCCTGGATCGGCGTGCACGGCGTTGAGCACTCGCGAAATGGTCGGATCGGTGAGACCGCGCATCCAGCCGCGCTCGTGTTTGCTGTCGAGCAGCCACTTGCGCAGCACCGCGATGAAGACGAATTCTATCAGTCTCTCGACGATCGCGCTGAGACCCGGTTCAGGTTCGCGCACCTCCGTGGACATGAATTCGATGGCTGCGACCAGCCAGGGCTCCAAGAGCGATTTGACATTCCGCAACTGCGTTATGCGGGGCAGGTCGCGGGTCAGCGGGCTGCCTTCCCTGTCGCCGGGCATGACGATGGCCGAAAGGATCCGGGCCCTGGCCGGCTCTTCCCCGAAGCTCCTCACGAGCAACCGGTCCACTCCGGTACGCCAATTGTCCAACGAGAAGTTGTCCTCTTCGGCGAAATCCATGACATCGACGCTTCGAGCGCCGCTTCCCGTCTCGAAGCGATAATGCGGTATCCGGGACAGCATGACGAAATCGCCGGCCATCAGCTCCATGCTCTCGCTTCCCGTCTCCAGGCGACAGCTTCCATCCACGACGTAGTGCAGCGGGAGGCCGTCGAGCAGGGGGATGCCGACCGAAACGTCTGCCCCTAACCTGAGATCGGCGATCAGGGGAGACCGCGCCCGGGTGGCTTGCAGGATTTGGGAGAGCGTGTCCATCCTGGACGGATCATATCACCTTGTGGACCCTGAGGAACTGCCAGTCCCGACTATTTGCAGTATGCCGCTCAGGAAGCCCGGCTCACACGAGCTGGCACGCCCGGTGTGAGTGTGCCGCGAGAGGACGGGGCTGAGCCGGAGGAAGGTCTAGCTCATATGATCGTGGCGGCCTGAGACGCGCTTAGGCTGTCGGCATCAAGGTATTTCAAGAAGACGAGCGGCCGCACGGAATGGCGCAGCGGAGGCGAGGAGAGAAACGGGTCATGCTGACAGTGTATGAGCATAACGAGTCGGTCTGCTGTCAGAAGGTACGGATCGTGCTTTCTGAGAAGAACATTCCCCACGAGGTCGTGAACATCTCCTTCGAGGAAAGGCAGCAGCATACACCGGAATTCGAGGTTCTGAATCCTAAGGGAAAAGTGCCAGTGATTGTGCACGACGGCCGGGTGATCACTGAGTCGACCATCATCATCGAATACCTCGACGAAGCTTTTCCGGGCCCGCAACTCATGCCGAAGGAGCCCTACTGGCGGGCGCGCCGTCGCTTGTGGGCGCGGTGGATCGACGACGAGATGCACATCCCGCACATTTCAACCTTGAGTTTTAACATCGCTATGACCCAAATTTTGGGGTACAGCGCCGAAAAGAACGCTCAGGGACCTCGCGGCGCGCCGCCTCCGTTCATGTTCGTGGGGTTGGAGTCAAAGGAGATGCTCGCCTCGCTACATGCTTATCAGCGGTTCCTGACCGAGATGGACCGCACCCTTGCTGAGAACGCCTGGCTCGCCGGGCCCGACTTCTCCCTCGCCGACATCGATGCCGTCCCGTATATCTGGCGCCTGCGCAACCTTCACCTCTCCGGGCTCTGGGAAACCATGCCGAATATCCAGGACTGGCTGGACCGGGTGTCGAGCCGCCGGAGCTTCCGCGAGCAGATCATCGACACCGAACTTCCCGCCTGGGTCGGCCCCATGCGGGAGAAGGGCGAAGGGGCATGGCCTACGATCTCGCGCATGCTGCAAGGCAGCAAGCCTCCGGCTAATCCTTATGCTGGCAGGGACGGGCACGCGAGCCATTGACCGCTCGGCGCAGCGGACCGAAACTCGACGGGTCTGACCTTAACAGGCTGCGGAAAGAGCTGTTTACCTGGGGCGTTTGTCTCCCTGAAGTGGCCTTTCAAACCCTCGCCTAACTTCTAATCGGCGGGCCACTGCTATCGGATCTGTTCAGAGGGGTCTCTCCCGCCACTAGGCTTGCCAGTTCGGGTGTATGGAACGCGTTACCCCCGCGATCGCTGAAAGGCTAACGACAATGTCCGTTTGGTATTTCGGAACATCGAGGACGGAGAGGCTCAGAACATAGGTCAGAGCTTGTAGATGAGGCGGACCCACAGCGTTCGCGCGTTCAACAGGTAAAACGACTCGCTGCGGAATTCGCTTGAGGTCACCGGCGGACGCTGGTTGGTCAGATTCTCACCTTCAAGGGCGACGCCGTAGCAGCCGAATCGTTAGTTTAGCGTCGTCGCTACGGTCACATAGCCGCCGACGGGCGCCGTGTTTCCTCGTCGAGATAACGCCGGCTTTACCCTCGGATCGGGACGAACCTCCAGCGGCTGGCGCACGCTGCGTCCGCCCACCGTCAGCTCCACGGTATTAGAGGCCCGGCGGCGCCCAGACGCTGGAAGCGCTGTCTGTCTCCGCCGCATCGCCACCGGGCGGGGCGGCAGGCGCGGCGTAGTGCAGGTTCCAGACGAAGCGGTGCTGGCCGGGGGCGGCCGACGGCGGCGCCGCTCTGGTCAGCCATTCCGGCGCGGCATCGATCTTGGCGAGGTCCAGCGCCGGCGCCGGATCGCTGCTGCTGAAGCGGTTCACGAGGGCGCCTTGCGCGTCGTAGACGGTGATCCGCACCGGGGTCGTCGTGGCGGTCCCGTCCAGGGCGTAGTCGATGTAGGCGCCGAGCGGCGGGTTAGTCGCCATCGGCTCGTCCTTGGGCATGGGCGTACCGGTGAAGGGCGGCTCGTGCAGGCGGACGGCGGAGGCGGGAGCGAAGAGGCGCAGCCCGGCGGACGCGCTGGCGCCGGCGGCGAGGGCGCGCAGGGGCGTGACGTCATCCATGA
>CALMGB010000326.1:6052-7759 GCA_937863535.1 uncultured Caulobacteraceae bacterium | reverse complement strand
GTATGGACGCGGTGCGCCCGGCCGGAGAGCAGCTGCAGGCAGCGGCGCACCTGCGCCCCGGTCTCCGCCTTTGGCAGGACTCGTCGGCCGACGGCGACGACGGTGTCGGCGGCCAGCACCAGGGCGTCGGGCCGGCGAGCCGCCACCAGGGCCGCCTTGGCCAGGGCGAGGCGAACGGCGAGGCGCGGCGGCAACTCCTCGGCGAGGGGCGTCTCGTCCAATTCGGCCGGGTCGCAGGCGTCGGGCTCCACGCCGATCTGGCGCAACAACGCCAGGCGACGCGGGCTGGCGCTGGCGAGCACCAGCGGCGCCCGCGCCCGATGCGCAGGGGCGGACGAGCTCATCCGCCGAAGCTCCGCAAGGCGGGGAAGCGCGCGTCGAGCCTGCGGCCAAGCTCCGAGCGGAGGTTGCGGTAGGCGGTCAGGCGCTGCTCGCGCGAGCCGCCTTCCAGGGTGGGGTCGTAGATGGGCCAGTACTCCAGTTCCACAGCCCGGCCGCGGGCCAGCTCGATCGCCCGATGGTGCGCCTCCGGGGTGAGCGAGATCACCAGGTCGAAGGAGTCGTCCTCCAGGTCGTCGAAGCTCTTGGGCTGATGACCGCTGATGTCGAGGCCCACCTCGGCCATCACGGCGGCGGCGAAGGGGTCGACCGTCTCCGCCGGCTTCAGCCCGCAGCTGTCGACGAAGACGCGCGCGCCGAAGCGGTGGCGCAGCAGGGCGGCGGCCACGGGCGAGCGCACCCGGTTCAGGTTGCAGGCCAGCAGCACCGCATCCGGAAGCTCCGCCAAGTCAGGGCCGCCGCTGCAGGGCGCAGATCAGGGTGAACAGGCGGCGCGCCGTGTCGAAGTCCAGCGCGATCTTGCCGTCCAGCCGTTCGCGCAGCTTCTCGGAGCCCTCGTTGTGCAGGCCGCGGCGGCCCATGTCGACCGTCTCGATCTGGGCGGGGGCGGCGTGGCGGATGGCGTCGTAATAGCTCTCGCAGATCATGAAGTAGTCGCGGATGATGCTTTTGAAGGGCGTCATCGAGAGCAGATGGCGACGCTCGAAATCCGGACCGGTGATGTCCAGCGCCAGACGGCCGTCCTGCAGCGAGACCTTCAGCGCGTAAGGGCCGCAAGTCGCGCCCTCGGGCTGGAAGCTGTTCTCCTCCAGCAGGTCGAAGATCGCGACCTGACGCTCATGCTCCACGTCGCGGGTGGCCGGCGCTAGCGACAGCTCGTCGATCTCGACCGACTCGAGCCTGTGGTCGGCGCCGCGCATTCGGCGGCGGGGGCCTGCCGCCGCGGGGGCTCCAGGCGCAAGGCGGCGGAACGGGCGTGGGCGGGCAGGCCCTCGGCCTCGGCCAGCACCCGGGTGTGCGGGCCGAGCAGGGCGAAGGCCGCAGGATCGCAGCGCACCACCGACGTGCGCTTGAGGAAGTCATATACGGACAGGCCCGAGGAGAAGCGGGCGGTGCGGCTGGTGGGCAGCACGTGGTTGGAGCCCGCCACATAGTCGCCGAGCGCCTCGGGCGTGTGGCGGCCGAGGAAGATGGCGCCGGCATGGCGCACCCGGTCGGCGAGCCGCTCGGGCTGGTCCAGGGCGAACCGGGCCGAGGCCCGGAACAGGTCTCGTTCGATCGTCCCCCGGGGGTCGGGGTCGCCGAGCAGCCGGCCCGCCTCGGCCATCGCCGGGGCCCGCGTGATGTCGGCGGTGGGCAGATCGAGCG
>CALMGB010000326.1:2974-6042 GCA_937863535.1 uncultured Caulobacteraceae bacterium | reverse complement strand
GGCCAGCCTGGCCACGAGGCGGCGGCGACCTCCCTCGTGGCCCGGCTGGCCAGCTGGCGCTGCACCGCCTCCCCCACGGCCATGGCGAAGGCGACGTCGTCGGTGATCAGGATAGACTGCGCGTCGGGGTCGTGCTCGGCCTGGGACAGCAGGTCCGCGGCGATCCAGTCGGGGTCGTTGTCAGAGCTCGCCACCACCACGATCTCCGAGGGACCCGCCAGGGCGTCGATGCCGACCACGCCGTAGAGGCGCCGCTTGGCGGCGGTGACGTAGGCGTTGCCCGGCCCCACGATCTTGTCCACCGGCTGGATCGGGCCCGCTCCGTAGGCCAGGGCGGCCACGGCGTGAGCGCCCCCGAGCTTCCAGATTTCAGTCACGCCGGCTTCGCGCGCGGCCGCCAGCACGGCCGGTTCGATACGGCCGGGGGGCGTGACCATGGCGATGCGGTCCACGCCTGCGACCTGCGCCGGCACGGCGTTCATCAGCACGGTGGAGGGATACGAGGCCCGTCCGCCCGGCACGTAGACGCCGACCGACGCCAACGCTGTCCAACGCCAGCCGAGCTCCACGCCCGCGGCGTCTGTGAAACGCGCGTCGGCGGGGCGCTGGCGCTGGTGATAGTCGCGAATGCGGCGGGCTGCGAAGGCGATGGCCGCTCGCACCTCGGCCGAGCATGTGGCGACGCCGGCCTCGATCTCCTGCGGCGTGACCCGAAGGGTGTCGGCGGTCAGCTCGGCCCGGTCGAAGCGTCGGGCGTAGTCGAGCACCGCCTCCAGGCCGCCGGTCCGCACGCCCTCGATGATGGCGGCGACCGAAGCGTCCACATCCGCCGGCGACCCGCGGGGCTCGTCGAGGAAAGCGCGGAAGGCGGAGGCGAAACCGGGAGAGGCGGCGTCGAAGCGGCGCATGGCTCAGGCCTCGAGCGCGCTGCGTGCTTCGAGACAGTCTCCTGCGGAGCCTTCCTCAGCACGACGAACGTTTAGCGCATCCTCATCCTTCGTAATCCTGAGGCGCGGCGCAGGCGTGTCTCGAAGGACGCACGGCCGCACCGCTGCGCTCACGCCTCCACCCCTTCATCCGCCATGTGGTCGGGCGCCCGGGTCGCCGGCCAGGCCTGCGAGACGTCGGCCAGCATTGCGTCGATACACTCCACCTCGACCGCCAGGTCGCCGCCATGGGAGAAGCGCATCAGCACCTGGCCGCCCGGCGCCTCGCCCGCCTCGAAGCCGAGCGCCAGGCAGGAGACCAGGGCGCCTGGGTCCTCGCTGGCGAGGCCACGCTGGCGCACCCGGACCACGTCGCCGAACTGCAAGGCCGCCACCACCCGCTCGCCGCAAGGGCCTTCCGCCCCTTCCCAACGATAGCGGTTGAACATGATGGTGAGGGTGCGCGCCTTAGGCTCATAGCGGATGTCGCCCACATGGGCGATGGCGTCCTGCAAGGCGGCGGAGACGATCTGCAGGTCGTCCTCGTCCTGGGCCAGCAGGCGCAGGGGCCGGCAGGGATCGGGAACCTCGTCGCCCATGCTCAGGCCTCCTCGTCGTCCGAGATGCGCCGGATGCGTGCGCCGCAGGCCGACAGCTTGGCCTCGAGCCGCTCGAACCCGCGATCCAGATGATAGACCCGGTTGACCACTGTGTCGCCCCGCGCGGCGAGCCCCGCGATCACCAGGCTGACCGAGGCGCGAAGGTCGGTGGCCATCACCTGTGCGCCCTCCAGCCCGTCCACGCCCTTCACGCGCGCCTCGCCGCCCGAGACCGTGATGTCGGCGCCCAGGCGCGTGAGCTCGGGGGCGTGCATGAAACGGTTCTCGAAGATGGTCTCGCGGATCACGCTTTCGCCGTCGGCCAGGGTCATCAAGGCCATGAACTGGGCCTGCAGGTCCGTGGCGAAGCCGGGATAGGGATCGGTCGACAGGTCCACCGCCTTCAGGCGGGCGCCGTTGCGTTTCAAGGTGACCGAGCCGTTGCCGCGCTGCACGCCGACGCCGGCCTCCTCCATCCTGTCCAGCAGCACGGCGATGTGGAGCGGGCGCACGCCGGTCAGGGTCACCTCCCCCCCGGCCATGCCCGCGGCCATGGCGTAGGTGCCAGCCTCGATCCGGTCGGGCACCACGGCATGGGTGGCGCCGTGCAGATGCGACACCCCGGTGACGCGGATGGTCGGCGTCCCGGCGCCTCGCACCTTCGCGCCCATGGCGTTCAGGCAGGAGGCCAAGTCCTCGATCTCCGGCTCGCAGGCGGCGTTGGAGATCACCGTCTCGCCCTCGGCAAGCACGCAGGCCAGCAGGGTATGCTCGGTGGCGCCCACCGAGACGAAGGGGAAGCTGATCTCCGCACCCTTCAGCCCGCGCGGAGCCTGGGCGTAGACATAGCCCTCGTGCAGGTCGATGGACGCGCCGAGCGCCTCCAGCGCCTTCAGGTGCAGGTCAACCGGGCGGGCGCCGATGGAGCAGCCGCCGGGCAGGCTGACCTTGGCATGGCCGGTGCGCGCGATCAGTGGCCCCAGCACGTTGAAGGAGGCCCGCATCTTGCGCACCAGGTCGTAGGAGGCGAAAGCGCTGACGATCTCGGGCGTGTGCAGCAGGGTCTCAGGCCCTGCGCCGTTCGGGCTCTCGGTGACCTCGGTCCCCAGCCGCTGCAGCAGGCGGCCAAGGAAGCGGGTGTCGGCCAGGCGCGGCATGTTGGTGAGGCGCAGCGGCTCGTCGGACAGCAGGCTCGCGGCCATCAGCTTGATGGCGGAGTTCTTGGCGCCGCTGATGGGGATCTCGCCCTCCAGCTGCGCGCCGCCGGTGATGACGATCCGGTCCATGCGACGTCTGCTCCAGAAGGCGGTGGGTTCTACAGCAGCGCCGGGCCGGCGCAAGGTGGCCATCCCGCGGAACGGGAAGGTGCGCGGTGACGCCCGGGGCCGCGATGGGGGCCTATGCTTCGTTGCCCACGAAGTCCTGGGCGAACTCCGGACGGTCGCCCTCCTGCAGTGGGTCCTCGTCTTCGGCCGCCTTCCCGGGCACGGGCACGCCGAACCCTGGAGGCAGGTCTAGGCTCAGCAAGCCTGCGGCCCTCATC
>CALMGB010000326.1:336-2964 GCA_937863535.1 uncultured Caulobacteraceae bacterium | reverse complement strand
CCAGCCGACCTCCAGCCGCACGTCGAGGGTGCCGCGGCTGAGGCCGACGCCGCGGATGGCGGCGATCTCGGCGCGGGTGACCGGCTGATGGTAGGCGATGATGGCCAAGGTCTCCATGGCGGCGCGGGACAGGCGGCGAGGCTCCTCGCGCCGCTCCTCCAGCAGGGAGGCCAGGTCAGGTGCGGTGGCGAACCGCCAGCGGCCGGCGACGCATTGGAGCTGCACGCCCCGGTCGGCGTAGCGCGCCGTCAGGCTCGCCAGGGCGCCGGCCACGTCGGCGGCGTCGCCCAGCCGGTTCTGCAGGTCCTGCAGGGACAGGGACTCGGCGGCGGCGAACAACAACGCCTCGACCTGACGCTCGAGCGCCAGCACGCTGAAGATCGCCTCGGTGCTCACGCCGACCCCTGCCCCCTTGCGCGCAGATAGAGGGCGGCGAAGGCCTCCGCCTGCTTCAGCTCCAGCGCTCCGTCGCGGGTCATCTCCAGCCCGGCGGAGAAGGTGGAAGCGAGGTAGGAGGCGCAACTCGGTCCCTCACTCTCCAGACCGTCGGACGGGAGCGCCACCCGCTCCAGCGGCGTCCAGTCACGCATCCGCGGCAGCAGTTGGTGCAGCCGCTCCCGGGCCGCCTCCAGCGGATAGGCCTCCACGCGAGCCGGCGGCCGGTATTGCGCGGCCAGCGGCCTCAGCCGGGCGGCGGCGTAGGCGCTCATCAGGTCGTAGAGGTCCTCCTGCAGCCCCGGGGCCGCGCGCACGGTGCGATCCGCCGCCATTTCGCGGGCGAAGACGTCCCGGCCGAGTTGCGGCGCAGCCTTCAGCGCCTCCGCGGCGCCGCGCATGGCGTCGAGCTTGGCCAGCCGGAAGGCGAGCGCCTCGGCCAGCTCCTCCGGCGGCGGCTCGTCTGCCTCGTGCGCCGCCGCCTTGGGCAGCAGCAGGCGCGACTTGAGGTAGGCGAGCCAGGCGGCCATGACGAGGTACTCGGCCGCCAGGCCGAAGCGCAGCCGCCGCTGCGTCTCGACGAAGGCCAGGTACTGCTCGGCCAGGCGCGCGATGGAGATCTGCAGCAGGTCGACCTTCTGGCCCCTTGCGAGCGCCAGCAGCAGGTGGAGCGGGCCCTCGTAGCCATCCAACGCCAGCACGAAGGCCTCGCCGGAGTGGGAGGCCTGCTCCGCCGCCTCGAAATCGAGCGCGGGCTGGAAGGGAAGGGTCACGCCAGCCCTGCGCGAGCAAAGACGCCCTCGTCCGCCGCCGCCTCATGGCCGGCGAGCCCCAGTTCGTCCAGGCGCGCCTCGGCGGCCTCGGGATCGAAGGACTGGCTGCGGCGGGCGGGCGCGCGGGCGTCTGCGGCCCGCTCCGCGGCGCGGCCGGACAGTTCGGGCGAGGCCTGCGCCACCGCCGCCATCTCGGCCATGTCGCCGTTGGAGTGCAGGACCAGGTCACAGCCGGCGTCCAGCGCCCGGCGGGTGCGATCCGCGAAGTCGCCCCCGAGCGCCTTCATCGACAGGTCGTCCGACATCAGCAGGCCGTCGAAGCCGATGTGGCCCCGGATCACGGTGGAGATCGCCCAGTGCGAGAGGGTGACGCACGCCTCGGGGTCGACAGCGGTGAAGGTGACGTGGGCCGTCATCGCCATGGGCGCGTCCGCCAGGGCGCGGAACGGCTCGAAGTCGGTCTCTTCCAGTACGGCCAGGGGCGTGGAGACCACCGGCAGGCGATGGTGGCTGTCCGCTTCGGCGCGACCGTGCCCTGGGATGTGCTTGACCACCGGCGCGACGCCGCCGGCCAGCAGGCCGTCGAGGGCCGCCCGCCCGAGCGCCGCCGCTCGGGACGGGTCGCTCCCGAACGCGCGATCGCCGATCACGCCGTGACCGCGCGCGTGCAGCAGGTCCACGCAGGGCGCGCAGTCGGCGTCGAAGCCCAGTGCGGACAGCTCGTGGGCCAGCAGCCGGTGGTTCAGGGTCACCGCCTCCACCGCCTGCTCCGGATCGCGCTCGTAGAGCTGGCCGAACAGCGCCGCCGGGCGGCGGAGCCTGGCCAGCGGCGGCTTCAGCCGCTGCACGCGGCCACCCGCCTGGTCGCCGAAGATCAGGGCGTCCGCGTCGTCGGCGGCGTCGCGGCGGGTGTGGTTGAGCCCGGCGCCCTGATAGGCGGCCTCGATGTTGCGGGCGAACAGGATGAAGCCCCAGGGCTTCACGTCGCGATAAAAGGCCCGCTCCTCGGCCGAGAGCGCCGTTCCGGCGCAGCCGAGGATGCAGGCGGCGCTCACAGCCTGGACTCAGCCCTTGACCAGGCAGGTCTTGCCCTTGGCCTTCAACGCCTCGCAGAAGGCCTGTGCGTCGGCGCGGGTGGTGAAGCCGGACAGCCAGGTGCGGTAGAGGGTGGTCCCGTCCTTGTCGAGCGGCAGCACGTGCTTGGCCTTGCCGCCCATCTTGCCCGGCAGGGCGGCGGTCACGTCGGCATAGCCCTTGTCGGCCAGGGCGCTGGAGGAGAATGCGCCGATCTGCACGACGGACTTGCCTGCGGGCGCAGCGGCTGCGGCGGTGGAGGAGGTGACCAGGGCGCCGATGGGATCGGTCGCCGCCAGCTTGGTCGGCTTGGCCTTGTGGAGGGCGGGCGTGGCGGCGCCGGAGG
>CALMGB010000326.1:0-326 GCA_937863535.1 uncultured Caulobacteraceae bacterium | reverse complement strand
GCCGCCTCGCTCGCCTCGGGGCGGGTGGCGCCGGCGGCGGCCAGCTCCGATTCATCGAGCTTGGAGCGGAGGATCGGGTGGCGCGGCGGCGTGAGGGATGCCGTCTTGGTCTCAGTCGCGCCGCTGTCGGAGCTGGCCGTCGCTTTGGCGGACACCGTCGGCGTCTTCTTGGCCGGCGCGGCGGCGACCTTCGCGGGCTCCGCCGGCGCCGCCACCTGTTCGGTGGGCGTGGGCCGCCGTTCGATATGGGTCGGCGCGGACGGCTTGGAGAGCATGGCCACCGTGGCGGGGCTGGGGGCCGGGCCTTCGCCTGCGTTGTAGACGTC
>CALMGB010000325.1:2268-9220 GCA_937863535.1 uncultured Caulobacteraceae bacterium | reverse complement strand
GCCAGCGAGTAGTCGGCGAAGCCGCTGGCGATGAGCGCGATCCTCACGATGCGGACCTCAGCCGTGGCGGCCGCAACGGCGCCTGCCATGCCGGCCGGAAGGCGAAGTCCGGACGTCGGAACGAGGCCCGCCCGGCGCGCAACCCGTAGAGGCCGAACAGGGCGCAGAGCCCGAACAGGGCCACCGGCCCGTCCGCCCGCACCGCCATGTCCTCCGTCAGCCCTGACAGCAGCCAGCCCGCGGTGAGCAGCACGAGCAGCTGGCGCGCCGCGATGCTGGAGCGACGTGGCCGCGAAGCCGCGGCGAGCGCACTGGCCACCGCCAAGACCAGCAGGATCGTGCCGAGCCCGCCCAGGTTGATCACCACGTCCAGCAGCGCATTGTGGACGTGGTTGACCCCGAACAGGGCCGTGAGCCGCGCGGCGACTTCCGGCGAGACCGAATAGTTAAGCCCCCAGCCGCTCAGCTTCCGGCGACGCACCAGATCGCAGGCCGCGCGCCATATGGCGGTCCGCCCGCTCATGCGCGTCCCGAGCCCGGCCGCCAGGATCATGGCGCGTCCGGCGAAGGCCGTGGCCAGTCCCGCCAGAGCGAAGCCGGCAAGCGCCAGCCGGGCCGGCCCGCGCAGGCGCAGGCTGAACTGGTCCAGCAAGGGCAGCGCCGCCGCCAGCACCAGGCCGGACGCGGAACGGGAGGCGACGACGCAGGCCAGCGCTGCGCCGAGCGCCACCCATCTCAGCCTGGGCGGATGCACCAGCCGTCCGCCGCGGGTGGCGAGCGCGCCCACGGCCAAGCCGGCCACATGGCCGAGCGTGTTCTTATGACTGTAGAGGCCGCGCCAGTCGCCGGGCGCGCTCGCACCCAGCACGTCGTGCGCGCCCGCAATGGCGAAGTGGGGTAGCAGAAGCACGGCGGCGACGCTGCCGAGCGCGGCGGCGCCTAACGCCTGCAGCAGCACCTGGGCCAGCCGGCCGGGGCGGAACGCCACCGCCAGCGCCGCCGCCGTGGCCAGGGTGGGCGCGCCGGCGAGCAGGCCCTGGAGCGAGGCCGCCCGGTCCTGAGACCACGCGCAGGAGGCTGCGGCGTAGGCCATGAAGGCGAGCATCGGCCAGGCCGACCTCGCCAGCCGCCAAGCGGCCTCGCGCCGGTGCAACAGCACCGCCAGCGGGATCAGCGCGCAGGCGTAGCGTGCGTAGCGGTAGAGCGGCGTCGCCGCCTGCGCCGCCGCAGGCGAGGCCGGATCGACGTGGGACAGGAAGAGCTGCAGCGGCGAAGTCATCCAAACCACCAGGGCGGTCCATGCCCAGAGTCTGACGGCCGCCCGGCGCTGGACCGCCAGCCTCACGCGCACCGCGCGCACGACCGCAAGCCGCGCCCGACGCGGAGCGCTCCTCCGCCCCGTGGTGCGGATGATGACGGGCTGCAGGAGAATGGCCGCGCCCCCTCTGCGGCAAACCACCGGCGAGGATACAAACCGAAGCCGGGCCTTGACGCAAGGAAAGCGTGTGCCAAGCGTAAGGCAAGTTTCTGGTGTGCGCTGAACGGTTAGGGGGCTGCCGTTTCGATCGAGGGTCTGGAGATCGTGCAGGTGGTGCGCCGCATGCATCCGCATGGGGGTGCGGGCGGCGTGGCCCACGCCCTGGACGCCGCCTTTCGAGACCGGGGTATCGCGGCGAAGACCATCACCCTGCGTGAACTCGCGCCCTGCGGCTGGGAAAGACAGCCGCGCGGGCGGTGGGGTCTGGCCGCGGAGGTGGTCGCCTTCACCCTCCTGGCCACGCTCGCCCTCAGACGGCCGATGGCGGGCGATCCGGTGGTGCTGGTGCACGGCGACGCGCTCGGCGGCGACATCTATGTCGATCACGGGTTGCACAAGGCGCTGCTGGTGCGCCGCCCCTGGCTGCTGCTCCATCCTCTGCACGTCTTCATCTGGGCTCGGGAGGAGCTGCGTCACGCGCTCGGCGCCTACCGACAGCTGGTCTGTCTGTCGGAGGCGGCCGAGGCTGCGCTTCGCCGCGCCTATCCCCGGGCTCAAAGCGTGCAGGCGGCGCGGCTCCCCAACGGCGTGGACCTGGAGCGCTTTGCTCCCGATCCGTCGCGCCTGGCGCGGCCGCTCGACCCGACAGATGCCCGCCTCGTGTTCGTAGGCCACGAGTTCGGGCGCAAGGGACTGCGGCACGCCCTCGACGCGCTCGTCCATCTGCCGCCGGGCGTGAGGCTGACGGTGGTCGGCGGCGGCGAAGTCGCCTCAGTCCGGCGTCGGGCCGAGACGCTCGGCCTCACGCACCGCGTCGATCTGCTGGGCGCCCGGCGCGATGTCGCCGCCATCCTGAGGCGTAGCGACCTGCTGGTCCTGCCCTCGGCCTATGAGGCCTTTCCGCTGGTCGCCCTGGAGGCCATGGCGAGCGGGGTCCCCGTCCTGCTCGGCGACTTTCCGGGTGCGGCCGAAATCCTTGGCGAGGGCGGCCGGCTGGTGGCCCGCTCAGGTCCGGCGGTCGCGGAGGCGGTCCGCGCCCTGATGGACGACCCGGACGGCTTCCTGCGCCTGAAGCGCCTCGCCCTGGAGCAGGCGCAGCGCTTCGCCTGGTCCGAGGTCGCAGCGGGCTATGTCGGCCTGGCGCAGGAGGTGCGGCGTGCACGGGGCGCAGGACGGGCGTGAGGGTGCTGATGCTCACCCGCACCCTGCCACCCGCAGGGCGAGGCGGCCTGGCCGTCGCCGCGGGCGACCTCGCGACCGCCTTGACCAGGGCCGGTGCGGACGTCCGGCTTGTGGCGCCTGGCGCGGGTCCATGGCCGGGGAGTTTGCCGGTCGAGGCGGTGGACGCACCGCCTTGCCGCTACTCGCCGGCCTGGTGGCGGGGCTCGGTGCGGGCCTACGACCGTTCGGGCGCGGGTCGGATCGACGTGGTGCTCGGGGTCAGCTCGGCCGCGAACGCCCTGGCCGCACGTCCGCGCGCCGGCGGTCCCCTGTTCGTGTTCCAGGCCCATGGGACGTCAGCCGGAGAGATCGCCTCGAAGCTACGGGCCGGTCGACCGCGGGCCGTGGCCGGCGTCGTCCGCAACCTCTACTGGGGCCTGGCGCGCGACCGCGCCTACCAGGACTACGACGCGGTGATCGCGGTGGGCGAGGCGGTGCGGCGGCAGTTGACCGCGTGGCCCACGCGGATGCTGCTGGGCGAGACGCCGGTGCACCTGATCCGCAACGGGATCGAGGCCGGCGCCTTCCGCTTCGACCTCGACGCGCGCCGGCGTCAGCGGGTGAGGCTGGGCCTGTCGGACGCGGGCCCGCTGGCGGTGTTCGCCGGGCGACTGCAGGCTGACAAGGGACCGCTCACAGCGCTTCGCGCATTCGCCCAGGCGCTGCATCGACGGCCTGAGCTGAGCCTCGCCATCCTCGGCGACGGACCGGAACAGATGCGGCTGCGGCAGGAGATCACAGCGCTCGGGCTGGGTGCGCGGGCTCACCTGGTCGGCCATGTCCCGCGGGCGGAGCTGGCGCACTGGCTCAGTGCTGCAGACGTCCTGGTCTTCCCTACACGGCGCGCAGAGGGGCTGCCGCTGGTGGTGCTTGAAGCGCTGGCGAGCGGCCTGCCCGTGCTGACCACCTGGCAGGGTGCGGGCGATCCCGAGTTGCCATGCACGCGGTTCGAGGCGAGCCACCTCGGCGGGTTCGTGGACGCCATGGCCCGGGTGTCGACCGGCCAGCCCCGGGGCTCCCGCCTGCCCTTCGCCTTTCATCTGGATCATAGCGCCGGGGCTTATCTGGCCCTGTTCGAACGGTTGCTCCACGCACGGGCGACGCTGTCTCTTGGTGCGAGCGCGGCGGCGTGAAGTTGCTCCTCGTGCTGGAGGATCTGCTGACCGGAGGCGCCCAGACCCACAGCGTCGATCTCGCCCTGCGCCTTCGCCAGCGGGGCCTGCAGGTGGATCTGATGGTGCTGGGGCGCCAGGTCGCTCCCGCCCTCGCGGACCGGCTCGGCGGCGGCCTGACGCTGCTGGACCAGGCGGGCCTGGGACGACCCGGGGAGTGGGGCCGCCTCGCCGCCGCCATCGGTGAGGCTGGAGCCGACGTCGTCGTAGCGGTCAACCAGGTGGCGGGATGCGTAGCGGGGCTCGCCCGCGCCACGGGCTCCCTGCGCGCGTCCCTGGTCGCCGTGCTCCACTCGACATCGGTGCGTGGACCGGCGGGCTGGGCGCGCACCGCGCCCTTCTACGCCGCGGCGAGGCGCTGCGACGCCCTGGTCTATGTCAGCGAGCGGCAGCGGGCGCACTGGACGCGACGGCGGCTGAGCGCGCGGCGGATCGCAGTGATCCGCAATGGCGTGGATCTGGAGCGTCACAAGCCGGTGAGCGTGTCCGCGAGGGCCGCCGCCAAGCGCGCCCTGGGGCTCGATCCTTCCGCCCTGACCTTCGGCAGCGTCGCCATGTTCCGCCCGGAGAAGAACCATCCGCAGTCGGTCCACGCCCTGGCCGCCCTGAAGCAGGCCGGCGTGGAGGCCGTGCTGCTGCTGGTCGGCGACGGGCCGACGCGGCCGGCTGTGGAAGCGCAGGCGGCCGCGCTGGGCCTTGCCCAGAGCGTGCGGTTCTGCGGCGAACAGGCCGACGTTGGGCCGTTCCTGGCGGCGATGGATGCGGGCGTGCTCTGCAGCACCTCGGTAGAGACCCTGCCGCTGTTCGGACTGGAGATCATGGCGACAGGTTCGCCTCTCGTCGCCTCCCGCCTGGGCGGGCTGGAGGACCTGGTGGACGACGGGGTCGACGGCCTGCTGTTCGCGCCGCGCGACACGCCGGCTCTCGTGCGCCAGATGAAGCGCTGCGCCGACCCGGTGGTGCGCGCCCGGCTGGGGGCGGGCGCCGCTCCGCAAGGCGCAGGCGTTCTGCGCAGACGACATGGCCGACCGCTACGACGAGCTGTTCACCGAACTGGCCGCTCTGGCATGACGTGCGAGCCCGCGGACATGCGCCCCACGGTCGGCGTCTTCCGGCTGCAGCTGTTCAAGCGGTCGGAGACCTTCATCGCCACCCAGGCCGGGGCGCTGGCGCGATGGCGCGTGATCTACATCGGGCGACGGGTGTTCGGCCGGCCTCCCGCAGGCGCGGAAGTGATAAGCCTTCCGTCTGGATGGGCGGGTGCGCTCAGGCTCATGCTGTTGCGCGATCCAGGGCCGCTGCTCGCCGCCCTGGGAGACCGGCGCATCGACGTTCTCCACGCCCACTTCGCCGTGGACGCCGTTTACGCCCACGGGCTGGCGCGCCGGCTAGGGGTGCCGCTGGTGACCACCCTGCACGGGTTCGACGTCAGCCGACACCGTCGCTCGCTGCTGCTGTCGCTGAAGCCGGCTCTGGTGCATGCGGCCCTAGGCTGGACGGGACTGATGGCCGGGGGCGCGCTGTTCCTGGGCGTCTCACAGGCCGTGGTCGAGGCGGCGCTTAGACGTGGAGCGTCGCCGGAACGGCTGCGGCGCCAGACGATCGGCGTCGATCTCGATCGGCTGAAGCCCGCAGGCCCCGGCGAGCCGGGCTTGATCGTGCATGTCGGCAGGCTGGTCGAGAAGAAGGGCGCGGCCGTCCTTCTCGACGCCTTCGCGGCGATCGCCGATCGCTCGCCTCAGGCGCGTCTGGCGATCATCGGCGAAGGTCCGCTGCGGCGAAGGCTGCAGGCGCAGGCGGCGCGCCTGGGCCTCGGCGCCCGCGTTCGCCTGGTCGGCGCCCTGGAGCATGGGGCGACGCTGGAGTGGCTCGCCCGCGCCGCCATCGTCGCAGTTCCAAGCCGGATCGCCCGCAACGGCGACGCGGAAGGCCTGCCCACCGTGATGCTCGAGGCGGCGGCGCTCGGGCGGCCCATCGTGGCCAGCGATACCGGCGGCGTGGCGGAGGCGGTGCGGGACGGGGCGAGCGCCCTGCTGGTCCCGCCGGACGATGTCGAGCGGCTGGCCGAAGCATTGGCCCGGGTGCTCGAGGACCCCGGGCTGGCCGCAAGGCTGGGAGCGGCCGCGCGGCGCGAGGTCGAAGGCCATTACGACCTCGCGCGCCAGACGCGGAAGCTGGAAGGGCTCTACGACGAGGTGCAGGCCGCGCGCCCGCCGCCTCCCGCGCGCGACATCCTGCTCGTGTCCACAGCCGACTGGGACAATCCCTTCTGGACCAACAAGCAGCATGTGGCGGTGGAGCTGGCGCGGCAGGGACGGCGCGTCCTCTACGTGGAGTCTTCGGGCCTGCGGCGGCCGAGCCTCAGCTCGTGCGACCTGCTTCGCATCGGCCGTCGGCTGGCCCGCGCCTTGCGACCGCCGCGAGAGGTCCGGCCTGGTCTGTGGGTCTGGTCTCCCGCCGTGCTGCCCTGGCAGGACTCCCGCCTCGTGCGCCGGCTGAACCGGCTGTGGCTGCGCATGGGATTGGAGCTCGCCACGCGCCGCGTGGGGTTTCATCCTCGGGTCCTATGGACCTACTCGCCGATGACGTCAGAACTCTACGACCTGGGTCGCTTCTCCCGGATCGTCTACCATTCCGTGGACGACATCGCGGCCCAGCCGGGCATGCCCGGCAAGGCGATTAGGCAGGCCGAGGCGACGCTGGTCCGGCGGGCGGACCTCGTCTTCACCACCTCGCCGGTGCTCCGGGACCGGTATGCTGCAGGGGCGAGACGTTGCGTCTTCCTGCCCAACGTGGCCGACGCCGACCATTTCGGGTCAGCTCTCGCGTCCGACGTCGCCGTCCCGAACGACCTCGCCGCCTTGCCTCCGCCGCGCATCGGCTTCGTCGGTGCGGTGAGCGGCTACAAGCTCGACTTCGGCCTGATCCGAGAGGTGGCCCTGGCGCGGCCGCACCTCAGCTTCGTGCTGATCGGGCAGGTGGGCGAGGGCGACCCCTGGACCGACGTCTCACCGCTGCGCGGGGTCGCCAACCTTCACCTGTTCGGACCACGCCCTTATCACGCCCTTCCGGCCTATCTGGC
>CALMGB010000325.1:0-2258 GCA_937863535.1 uncultured Caulobacteraceae bacterium | reverse complement strand
GATGCAGGCCACGATGCTGCCCAGCGCCGCGAACGCGTACACGGCGGCCATGTTTCCGATGAAGCTGTTCGAGTACCTTGCGTCCGGCTTGCCTGTGGTGACCACGCCCCTGCCGTCCCTGGCCGAGTTCAGCCATCTGGTCCTGGTGGCCCCGCCTGAGGCCCGGGCCTTCGCCGCCGCCCTTGACGTCGCGCTCGCTGGGGGTGGGCCGCCGCTGAAGGCGCGGGTGGCCGCCGCCCGCGCCCACACCTATGCGGGACGTACCCGCGACATGCTGGCCAGGTTGGACGCCCTGGATCAGCCCGCGTAACCGGTCACCTGCAGGCCGCGACCCAGCGGCCGCGAGCGTTTGGCGGGGCTGGCCGGCGGCCCGAGTCCGAGCAGCGAGCGCCACTTGTCGGCGAAGACGTCGGGCGCGAAGGCCTGGGCGGCCTGGACGGCGTCCTGGGGGCGGAAGGTGCCCTCCCAGCCCTCGAACTCGGCTATCGCCCTCTGCAGGCTTTCGGCGTCGCCGCCCCGGTAGAGCACGCCCGTGGTCCCGTGCCGCACGCTATCCAGCACGCCGCCGCGCCCCTGGGCGATGACCGGCCGGCCGGCGCCCAGGACCTCGACGGGCGTGATGCCGAAGTCCTCCACGCCCGGGAACAGCAACGCCCGGCAACGGCCCATCAGCGCGAGCAGCTCAGCCCGCGGGAGCCGTCGCCGGTGCTCCACACCCTGGTCGGCGAAGCGCCGCACATAGGCCAGGTCCGGCCCCTCGCCCACCACCACCAGCCGCCGTCCCAGCGCGACGCAGGCGTCCACGGCCGCCCGCACCGCCTTGTAGGGGGCGAGGTGGCCCACGAAGAGGTAGAAGTCCTCCGGCTCCTGAGGGAGCGGCGCGTCGGCCAGCTGCACGGGCGGATGGATGACCGTGCTGTCCCGGCGGTACACCTTCTCGATCCGCCGGGCGACGAAGTGGGAGTTGGCCACGAATTCGTCCACCCTGTGGGCCGACATCACGTCGCGCAGGCGCATCTCCTCGCCGAGCGCGTCATAGAACGGATGGACCAGTCTGGGCGTACGTCGCCGGTAGACGTGCCGCTGGTCCCAGAGATAGCGCATGGGGGTATGAGCGTAGCAGATGTGGCGGCCTTCGATGGAGGGCATGGCCCATTTGGCCGGTCCCGCCTCGCTGCTGACCACCACATCGTAGTCGTCCAGGTCCAGGCCGCTCAGGGCCGGCGCCATGAACGGCAGGTAGAACGGATAGAGTCGACCCGCCATGGGCAGGTGGTTGACCCAGGTGGTGCGCGGCGGCGCGCGCCCTTCGAACAGCGGCCGGACCGCCTGCTCCACATAGACGTTGGTGTAGACGTCGGCCTGAGGGAACAGGGACATCAGGCTGTCCAGCACCGCCTCGCCGCCTCTTAACCGCACGAGCCAGTAATGGATCAGGGCTATGCGCATGATGCAGCCGTCCGAGGCGGCTTGCCGGCCCGGACCTGACTTCCTCCATGACTGAAGGGAGGGCTTGATGACCTATGGTAGTGTTTGCACCGGATTTCCCCCATTTGTATATGCACGCCGATCATCAGCATTGCGTACCAGCCCCGCCGACTAGCTTGCACCCTCTGGAGACCTTGTACAGCGGGTTGTAATGAATTCATCACACGTCATAGGTGATCCATGTCGCTGGCCTTTGCCGTAGGCCTGATGGTCGGCGCGGCGATCGTCGTCTTCGGACGCGATACCGCCTTCGGCCGACGACTGCTGGTGCAACTGCATCTTCGCGCGGCGATGTTGAGACGTCGGCTCGGTCGGCGACGTTAGCCGGCTGCTGCAGTGCACTCCGCCTTCGCACTTGCGGCGCGACGGGGTTCTGTTGCAGACCTCAAGGTGTTAAGACGATTTGCATTTGGGGGTTCGACAGGAGCGCGGGGCGCCGGTTGGACGTCAGTCGCTTCAGAAGATGAGACCGTCTATGGACTTGTGGCGCAGCCTGCCGAGCTTCGTGCGCGCCCGACCTCGTCTGTCGATCGGCGTGGCGTCGGCCGTGCTGCTGGCGCTGGTCGGCGGCGGGGTCATAGTGGTGGCGGCTTCCCGCGACACGGATGCCTACGCCTCCATCCTGGCGAGCCGGCCAGCAGGTCCCGCGGTGCAGACAAGCGTGTCGGCTCCGCCGCCGCCGATCTCGCCGCTGCCTGCGGTGCTCGAGATGCAGAACCTGACGCCGGATCAGGCCCTGGCCGCCAACCAGGCCATTCCGATCGCCACCC
>CALMGB010000324.1:22003-32920 GCA_937863535.1 uncultured Caulobacteraceae bacterium | reverse complement strand
GTGTGGGCAGGACGGTGGCGGAAGGGCTCTGGCGGCGGCGCCTCCTAAGCTCATCGCTTCAGACGGGGTGCGCGCGCCCCAGGCTCCCGCGAATGCCGGAGCGAGCGGAGCCAGGGGTTCAGTCCTGAACCAGGGCGTTCCTGACCCCACCGACCCTCACCCCTCCTGCAGCCCGTACGCCGCGTGCAGCGCCCGTACGGCCAGCTCGGTGTAAGCCGCGTCGATCAGCACGCTGATCTTGATCTCCGAGGTGGAGATCACCTGGATGTTCACGCCGCGTTCGGCCAAGGCGGTGAACATGGTCTTGGCGACGCCGGCGTGACTGCGCATCCCCACCCCCACCACCGAGACCTTGGCCACGTTATCGTCGCAGGCCAGATCGTCGAAGCCGACGTCGGCCTGCATCCCGCGGATGATCTCCTGGGTGCGCGCGGCGTCTCGCCTTCCGACCGTGAACTCCATGTTGGCGGTGCCGGCGGTGCTGCGGGCGTGGGACTGGACGATCATGTCCACGTTCACGTTGGCGTCGGCCAGGCCCGAGAAGATCCTCGACGACACGCCGGGCAGGTCGGGCACGCCGTAGAGCGTGATCTTGGCCTCGTCGCGGCTGAAGGCGACCCCGCTGACGATACGCTTCTCCACGATCTCCTCCTCCGCACAGACGATGGTGCCGGTCAGGTCCGGGTCGGCCTCCCCCGGTTCGGTGAAGCTGGACAGCACCCGGACCGGCACCCGGTGCGCCATGGCCATCTCGACCGAGCGCGTCTGCAGCACCTTGGCGCCGAGCGAGGCCATCTCGAGCATCTCCTCGTAGGAGATCCTGGGGATGCGGCGGGCGCGCTGCTCGATGCGCGGGTCGGTGGTGTAGACCCCGTCCACGTCGGTGTAGATATCGCAGCGCACCGCGTGCAGCGCCGCGGCGATGGCGACGGCGGAGGTGTCCGAGCCGCCCCGCCCCAGCGTCGCCAGCCGGCCGGAGCGCGTCACGCCCTGGAAACCCGCGATCACCGCGATGGTCCCGCCGTCCAGGCTCTCGGCCAGGGCGTCGGCGGGGATGTCCTCGATCCGGGCGGAGCCGTGGGTGTCGTCGGTGAGGATCGGGACCTGCCAGCCCATCCAGGAGCGCGCGTCCAGCCCGTCGTGGCGCAGCACCCGGGCCAGCAGGCCCGCGGTCACCTGCTCGCCGGAGGCGACGACGGCGTCGTACTCCTCGTCACCGGGGGGCAGGCCCTCGGCGGCGCGGCCCGCGGCGTCGGTCCAGGCGACCAGCTCGTTGGTCTTGCCGCTCATGGCGGAGACGACCACGGCGATCCTGTGCCCGCTGCGGGCCTCGGCCGCCACCAGGCGGGCGACGCGGCGGATGCGCTCCAGGTCGGCGACCGAGGTGCCGCCGAACTTCATCACCAGACGCGAGCCCATGGACGCCGCTTCGAACTCCGCTGCGCCCTTGCCGGCGCCGGGAACGGAGGGCATCTGGGAGCGATAAGCGCGTGCTTAGCGGCGTGCGCGCCCCGCCGCAACGCTCAAGGACGCACGCCCCCCATGCCCCCCGTCACCGGCGCCGCCGCGAAAGCCTCCTCCGTCGACGCCGACGAGGTGGAGAAGTTCTCCCGCATCGCGGCGCAATGGTGGGACCCGAGGGGCAAGTTCGCGCCCCTGCACAGGTTCAACCCGGTGCGGCTGGGCTTCATCCGCGACCAGGCGGCCGCCCGCTTCGGCCGCGACGCTCATGCGCCCAGGCCGTTCGAAGGGCTGCGCCTGCTCGACATCGGCTGCGGCGGCGGCCTGTTGGCCGAGCCGATGTCGCGCCTGGGCTTTGCGGTGACCGGCGTGGACGCCTCGGCCAGGAACATCGCGGTCGCCGGCCTCCACGCCGCCGAGGCGGGCGTGGCGATCGACTATCGCAACATGACCGCGGAGGAGCTGCTGGCGGAGGATGGGGGCGGCTTCGATGTGGTCCTGAACATGGAGGTGGTGGAGCACGTCAACGACCCTGGCCGGTTCCTCCGCGACGCCTCGCGCCTGGTGAAGCCCGGCGGGGTGATGATCGTGGCGACCCTGAACCGCACCCTGAAGGCGCTGGCCACCGCCAAGATCGGGGCGGAGTACGTGCTGGGCTGGCTGCCTCGCGGCGCCCACGACTGGCGCAAGTTCCTGACGCCGGACGAGGTGCGCCTGTTCCTCTCCGCCGAACCCGTGGCGGTGCAGGGCCCCTTCGGCGTCGCTTACGCCCCGCTGGCCGACCGCTGGTCGCTGAGCCGGGACGCCAGCGTCAACTACATGATGACCGTGGAGCGCGCTTGAGGTTTGCAATCCCTTCCCCGACGCACCGGATCGCGGGCGCGCTTGGCGCGCTCGTCGGGCTCACCCTTCCCCGCCTCGCCGCCGCCCAGGATGCGCCTATCCTTCCGGGATATTGGGAGAGCAGCGAGAGTTATTCGGTGCTGTTCAGCGGCGGCGGCCACGACCGCAAGTGCCTGACCAAGCCCTTGATCCAGAAGTTCATCGCCGCGCCCAGCCTGAAGCGCTACGACTGCACCTACGCCAGCCGCAGCCTGCAGGGCGGACGGGCGGAGTTCAGCGGCGGCGCCTGCTACAGCCACAAGGGCCGCAAGGTGCTCTCCGGCGTGGCCTTGCGCGGGACCTTCTCTCCCGAAAGCTTCCACCTGGACGCCCGCTTCGACCTGATGGTCTCCGCAGGCGTCGGCCTACCCGGAAGCGCCTCCATCGACGCCCGCCGCATCAGCGCCGAATGCCCTGTGGAGCCCACGCCCGGCAGGTGACCCACGACGCGAGGCTCCCTGCTGCGGCGGTTAGGCGAGCAACGCCCCGGGACGCGCCGCATCGCTTTGGCGCCGACGCGGTGCGACGCCTATCGCGAACACGCCCACGATCATCAGCGCTCGGCGCTGTGCATTGACCAAGCTCGGTTGCGCACGCTTAGCTAGCGTCATGACCGCACTCCTGTCCTTCCTCCTTGCGCTCGCCGCCACGCCTGCAGCCGACGCCGCGCCAGCCGCCGTCTCGCCCCGCGCCCAGGCCTGGTGGAACGACATCGCAACGCTGGCCGACGACCGCATGGAAGGCCGCATGACCGGCGCTCCAGGATACCTGCGCGCGGCCGACTATGTGGAGCGCCGGTTTCGCGCCGAGGGGCTGGCGCCGGCCGGCGAGCACGGCGGCTATCGGCAGTCAGTGGCCTTCGTGCAGCAGATTGTGGACCAGACCAACTCCCGTGCAGCGCTCACGGACGGAGCAGGCTCGACACCGCTACGGGTGGGCGAGGACCTGCTGGTCGGCGCGGGAGGCGGCCCGCGCTCGGCGCACATCCGCGCACCGCTCGTCTTCATCGGCTATGGCCTGCACCTCCCCGATCAGGGCTACGACGACTTCAAGGGCGTGGACCTACGCGGCAGGATCGCGGTGGTGATCTCGGGCGGCCCGGCCGCCCTGCCCGGCCCGGCCAAGGCCGCCGCGCGCTTCGAGCGCGCCCGCCTCCTGGGTCGCGCCGGGGCCGTCGGCCTGATCACGCTTACGACGCCCAAACAGGTGGAGATCCCCTGGGCGCGCCAGAAGCTACTGTCCGGTCAGGCCGGCATGTACCTCGCCGACGCAGACCTGCGCGACACACCGGACGGCTTCCTGACCGCCAGCGTCGATCCTGCTGCCTCGGAGCGCCTGTTCGAAGGTTCGGGCCGCAGCTTCGCGGAGCTGTCCGTCCTGGCCGCCGCCGGCCGGCCGGCGCCGACCTTCCCCCTCGCCCGGGGGCTGGAGGTGGAGATCGCCTCGACGCGCAGCGCGGTGGCCTCCCCCAACCTGATCGCCAAGCTGGAGGGCGCCGACCCGATCCTGCGGGCTGAGTACGTCGCCGTCTCCGCCCACCTCGACCATCTAGGCGTCGGGGCGCCCATCAACGGAGATCGCATCTACAACGGCGCGATGGACGACGCCTCGGGCGTGGCTTCGGTGCTCGACATCGCCCACCAACTCAAGACCTCGGGGCGGCGGCCGCGCCGCTCGGTCCTGTTCGTCATCGTCTGCGGCGAGGAGAAGGGCCTGCTCGGCTCGCACTATTTCGCCGTCCGGCCCACCGTGCCGGCCGGAGCCGTGGTGGCGGACCTGAACTTCGACATGCCGCTGCCGCTCTGGCCGCTGAAGAGCGTGACCGTGCAGGGCGCCGACGAGAGCACGCTGGGGACCGCCGCCCGCACCGCCGCGACCGAGCTCGGCCTACGGCTCGCGCCCGACCCGCTGCCCGACCGCAACAGCTTCATCCGCACCGACCAGTTCAGCTTCGTGCGCCAGGGCGTCCCGGCCCTGGCCTTCAAGTTCGGCTTCGCCAAGGGCACGCCGGAGTTCGACATCGAACACGCATGGCGCGCCGACCGCTACCACGCACCCTCCGACGACGTGAACCAACCCGGCGTCTTCAAGGACGAAGCGGTCAAACTCGACACCTATGTGGCCGACCTCCTGGTGCGCATCGCCGACGCCCAAGAGCGACCGCAATGGCTTCCCACCAGCATCTTTCGTCACTACGGGGATCGGTAAGGCTCTATCGAGAGGCGGCGATCCGACGATCGATCGGAGCCATGCGCGCGACCGTAAACCGGCTGCTCCCCCAGCGAGCCTCCTGCAATGTGAGCGGTGAAACGGGCTTGAACTTCCCATCGCTTGACGCGGATTTGTCGATTGCCGGCCTGTTGGACGGCCGGCTGGGATCTCATGTCTGGATGGCCGCCCACCGGACGGCGCGGACCGCCTGAGGATCGATGTCGAAACGAAACCGCTCCGGGCTCTACGCTGCGCTGTGCGGCCTGGCGCTCGCCGCCTGCCATCGCGCCGCGCCTGAAGCCTTATCGGCAGGTCCCCTCCCTGCCCGGGTGGCGCCGTCCGCCGCCGCCCAGGCGCTGCTAGACCAGCTGCCGCCCGCCTATCGGCAGGCGGACCTGCAAAATGGGCGGCTGCACTTCAATCTCTGCCGAGCCTGCCACACCATCACGCCGGGCGGCCCGGACATGACAGGACCGAACCTTTACGGCGTCTTCGGACGCAAGGTGGCGAGCAAGGCGGGTTACAGCTATTCCGCCGCCCTGTCGAAGAAGGACTGGACTTGGGACGCCGAACACCTGGACGGCTGGCTCAAGTCGCCGCGCACCTATGCGCCGGGGACCAAGATGAGCTTCTACGGCATCCCCGACGACGAGGACCGGCGAGACCTCATCGCCTACCTGAAGGTCGCCAGCAGCGGCGGACCAGATTGAACACCCCGGGCTGCGCCGGTGATCGGCGGTTTTCCTTTGGCTCGCTTAAGTCCATCTTCACAGGGCCAGAATCATTCTGGCGCGCGACTTCGCGAGACCCGGACCTGTCGACGCCCACTACAGATCGCCGAGACCTGATGCTCGAGCTGGCGCGCTCGCCGGCCCGGGCGGATCGCGACCGGCTGCTCCTGGCCCTGGCTGACCTGTGCGAGGGCGGCGGCTGCGAGGAGCCGCAGACCCAGGCTCTGGTGCGCGACGTCTTCATGGGGTTGGTCGGGCGCGTCGAGCACGACATCCGGGTTCGACTGGCCTGGAAGCTGGCCCACGCCAGCTGGGCGCCGCACGAACTGGTGCTGCTACTGGCGCACAGCGAGGTCGACATCGCTCGTCCCCTGATCGCCGCCAGCCCCGTGCTGGATGAGCAGGACCTGATCCACCTGCTGGTGGAGGCCTCCATCGACCATCAGGTCGAGGTCGCCCGCCGGCCGCAGCTCGGCGCGGCGGTGGTGACCGCCATCCTCGACCAGGCCTCGTCCGAGGTGCTCACCGCGCTCGCCGGCAACACGAGCGCGCAGGTGACACCGCTGGCCATGGATCGGCTGGTGAGCCTCTCCCAGACCATGGCGGCGCTGCGGGCGCCGCTGACCCGCCACCCGGCCCTGACCCTGGACCTCGGGGCGGTGCTCTACGCCTGGATCGGCGAGACCCTGCGCCAGACCCTCGGCGCGCGCTTCGCCGTGGAGGGGCCGGCCTTCGAGGCGGCGGTGTCGTCGGCGGTCAGCGAGGCGCGCGGCGCGCCCGGCGACGAGGCCAGCCTGGAGACCGACGAGCGCGCCGGCATGGACCGCCGGGTGGTGGCCAAGCTGAAGGCGGGTGGCCAACTCCGCCCCGGCCTGCTGATGCGGGCGCTGCGCGATGGCAAGCTGACCCTGTTCACCATCGCGCTCGCGGAGCTCGGCGAGTTCACCACCGACCAGGTGCGCCAGGCCATGGACGCCGACTCGGCGGAGAGCCTGGCGCTGGCGTGCGCGGCCGTGGGGGTGGACCGCAGCGCCCTGGGCAGCCTGATCACCCTCGTGCGCTCGCTGAACCGGGACCGTCCGGGCAAGGTGGACGAGGTGGCGAGCCTGAACGGCGCGGCGACCCTGCTCGACCGCGAGTGCGCCGCGCGCGCCTTCCGCAAGCGCCTCGCGGGGGTTTGACAAACGCGCTCGGGCCCGCCTTCTAGGCCGGCCAGCCGGCCTGACCCCTGAGGCCGCGCCCTGCCAGAGGCGCCCGCCTTGCCCGACGCCGAGATGAGGCTAGCCTTCGCCGCCAGCGACCGTCCCGAGGCCCAGGAGGCCCGCGCGCGTCTGACCGCCCGCTACGGCTGCCATCCCCCCGAGGAGGCCGACGTGGTGGTGGCTCTGGGAGGCGATGGGTTCATGCTGGAGGTGCTGCACGCGCACCTGCGCTCCACCTGCCCGATCTACGGCATGAACCGCGGCTCGGTTGGCTTCCTGATGAACGACTACGCCGAAGAGGGGCTGCTGGAGCGGATCGCCACGTCGGAGAAGGCCGTCACCCACCCGCTGCAGATGGATGTGGTGGATGCCGATGGCGGCGTGCACCAGGCCGTGGCGATCAACGAGGTGTCCCTGCTTCGCCAGACCCATCAGACCGCCAAGCTGAAAGTCTCCATCGACGGCAAGGTGCGCATGGAGGAGCTGGTCTGCGACGGGGTGATGGTGGCGACGCCCGCGGGCTCCACCGCCTACAACCTCTCAGCCCACGGGCCGATCGTCCCTATCGCCGCCCAGGTGCTGGCCCTGACGCCGATCAGCGCCTTCCGCCCCAGGCGCTGGCGTGGCGCCCTGCTGTCGCACAAGGCCCGGGTGGCCATCGAGGTGCTGGAGCCGGAGAAGCGTCCGGTGAGCGCCGTGGCCGACAACTACGAGGTGCGCCGGGTGCGCCGGGTGGAGATCGCCGAGACCCGCGACATCGACCTGGTCATGCTGTTCGACGCTGGGCGCAGCCTTGATGAGCGGGTTCTGGCCGAACAATTCCAGAGCTGAGTGACCAACCCTGGCCGGAGAGCCCGATGGCCGACGACACCATGCACCTGCTCGATGTGGTGCAAAAGGGCGATGACGGCGACGTCCTCAAGGCGATCGCCGAGACGGCGCTGCAGCGGATCATGGACGCTGATGTAGACAACATCATCGGCGCCGCGCGCCACGAACGCAGCCCCGAACGGCTGACCTGGAGGAACGGCTACCGCGAGCGGACGCTGGAGACGCGGCTGGGCTCACTGGAGCCCCGATTGTCGCGTCATTCTCATCCTGTCGGCGCGCAGCACTCCTCCTGCCCTACTCGCCGCCACGATCAAAGCTAGGGTCGCAGCCATGCCGACGACAACTCCGAGGGAAGCACCGACGCGCATGGCGAAGTGCTAAAGGTGAGCGCCACCACCTTGGACGCGGTGGGCCGCCATTATGGACTGTGCGGCGATCACATCGTCATCAAGATCGACATAGAGGGTTTCGAAGTCGGCGCGCTAAGAGGCGCGCCGAGATGCTTCTGGATCTTAACACAGTGCACCTTGCCATTGACATCCACCAAATACCGGAAGGTGGAAAGATAACCGAAGCGGACTGCAGAAAGATCCTAGACGCTCATGGATACTCGGACCAACGCATGCTCGGACACGTTCTTCTCGCATCCAAATAGCGGTCCTCACAATTCTTAATGCATCTATAGCTTCGACCGAACCACGCTGGCGGAGCGTCACGTCATTGCGCGCGATCAGCGTGCAACGCCGCTGGCACAAAAGTCTGGGCGGCTTTCAAGGAGGCGGGCAGGCCGATGTCGATGAAGGGGGCGTCGAAGACGCGGCCGTGCAGTCGTCCCTCGGCAGCTAATCGAGGAAACAGGTCTCGTTCGAGCGAGAAGGGGCCGGCGGGACAAAGATCGAGAAAAGCCCGTGACACGTAGTAGAGGCCTCCGTTGATGAGGCCACGCGACCCTGCTCCAGTCTGCTGCTCTGAAAAGCCCACGATCGTCTCGCCGCTCAGCACCACCGCGCCGTACCTGGCGGCGTCAGCCTCCTCACGCAGAGCCAGGCGCATGAGAGGCGGCTCTCCCCCGCCGTCGCGCGCAAGGTCGGCTAGGCCAATTTGAAAAAGGCTGTCCCCGTTCAGCAGGAAGAAGCGCTCGGCCAGATACGGTCGCGCATGCGCCAACGCCCCACCAGTCCCCAGCGGCTCGGACTCCACGGAGTGAGCGACGCGGACACCCTGCGCCGCAAGGCCGTTCATCGCCTGCTCGATCTGGGGAGCCAAATAGCCGCAGAGGAAGACCACGTCGGAGACGCCTTGGCGTACGACTTCCTCCACCAGCCAAGCCAGGAACGGGCGCCCCGCCACTTGCATGAGCGGCTTGGGCGCAACGCGGGTCAGCGCGCCCAGCCGCGCGCCCACGCCACCAACTAGGAAGACCGCCTGGCCAAGGTCATTCTGGCCGCCGACTTCAAGCCCATTCATGATCGCGTTACCTCTTCCTACGCCTTTGGGACGTGCCGGCTTGGAGCCTCGCCCCTGCGACGTAAAATTGGATCGTCAGCCGCGGAGTGAAGCCGTATTCTTACCTAAATGGAGGCGGGGCCATGCTGTGCACGACGCGGACTCCCCTGCGGGTCAGCCTCTTTGGCGGGGGAACGGATTATCCAGACTATTTCGAGCGTGCGCCGGGCGCCGTCATCGGCTTCTCCGTCAACCGCTACATCTACATAAGCGCTCTGATCCTGACCGCTTGGCAGGCCTACAATTACCGAGTGGCCTACTCCACCCTCGAACATACCCAGCAGGTCGAGGACATACAGCACCCTATCGTGCGTGAGGTTCTGCGCCATTACGGCGTATGCGAGCGCCTGGACGTCAACATCCTGTCGGACCTGCCTGCAAGCGGCGGGCTGGGCTCCTCGTCCGCCTTTACGGTCGGCTTCGTCAACCTGATCTCCAACATGTTCGAGCGGCCGCTCACCAAAATGGAGCTCGCCCGCAAGGCGATGTTCGTGGAGCAGGAACTGCTGCAGGAAAACGTCGGCGTCCAGGACCAGCTGCATACGGCGATGGGCGGGGTGAACCGCTTCGACTTCGATGGCAAACGGCGGTTCCGCATGGCGCCGCTGCATCTTGACCTGCCGACGCTGGAGCGGCTGAACAGCAGCATGGTGCTGGTCCACACAGGCTCGCCGCGCAAGGCGAGCAATATCGCGCTGGAGCAGATTGGAGCCATCAAGGCCGGCCGATCCGACCAGGAGCTGGCGCAGCTTTACGGCATGGTCGGAACCGCAGTGGAGGTGCTTGAGGGCGGCGGCGACGTCGTGCCCGAACTCGGTCTGATGCTGCGCGAAGCCTGGGCGGTGAAGCGCAACCTCTCCGCCAGCGTCACCAACCCGATGATCGACGAGCTTTACGCTCGCTGTTTGCGAGCGGGAGCCTACGGCGGCAAACTGTGCGGCGCGGGCGGCGGCGGCTTCATGCTCATGCTGATCGAGCCTGAGCGGCGCATGGCGCTCGAAGCCGCGGTGGCGCCTCTTCCTGTCATCCCGATCGAGATCGACGTCCACGGCTCGACCCTGATCCACCCGATCGGCAGCCCCTGGTCCATGCATGCGCCGCGCAGGGGTGCGGCGGTGCTTGCGCCATCGTTTCCGCGGCATGGGATTGACGTGAGGGACCCCCTTGCCCAGGAAGAGGCATGCGCGTTCTGATCACTGGCGGCGCCGGTTATATCGGCTCCATCCTCACGCCTCGCCTCTTGGAGGCGGGACATTCGGTGACGGTGGTCGACATGTTCCCGGGCTCTGGGGCCACCCTGTCGGGCTGCTGCCAGCATCCCGGCTTCCACCCGATCCGCGGCGATGCACGCGACACGCGGCTGCTGGACGAGCTGCTTCCAAAACATGACTTGATCGTACCGCTCGCGGCTCTCGTCGGCGCGCCGCTCTGCGCCCGAGACCAGCTCGGGGCGACGAGCATCAACCGCGACGCGGTGAAGGCCATCGTGGAACGCCTCTCGCCGAGCCAACAGCTGATCTATCCGACGACCAATTCGGGCTACGGGGTGGGCGAGAAGGACGCCTTCTGCACCGAAGACTCACCCCTGCGGCCGGTTTCGCTCTACGGGGTAACCAAGGTGGAGGCGGAGGCTGCGGTCCTGGACTCCGGAAACGGGGTCACCCTGCGACTAGCGACGGTGTTCGGCGTGGCTCCGCGGATGCGCGTAGATTTGCTGGTGAACGATTTCACCTGGCGCGCCGTGAACGACCGGGCCCTGGTCGTCTTTGAAGGCCATTTCAGGCGCAACTTTATTCACATCCGAGATGTCGCAAAGACCTTCATGCACGTCATCGAACAGTATGAAACAATGAAAGGACACGCCTTCAACGTGGGGCTGTCCAGCGCCAATCTTTCCAAAATACAGCTTTGCGAGAGGATCAAGGCCCAGCTTTCAGTCTTTGTATACCTTGAAGCTCCCATCGGAGAGGATCCGGACAAGCGGGACTATATCGTCTCCAATGATCGACTCGAGTCGACGGGATGGTCAGCGGACTGGTCGCTCGATGCGGGCGTCGCGGAACTGATCAAGGCCTACCGCATGATGAAAGTAG
>CALMGB010000324.1:0-21993 GCA_937863535.1 uncultured Caulobacteraceae bacterium | reverse complement strand
GTCCAAACCTTTGCATTAGTCGACCATGGATTGACGAGCGATGGCGGTCATAACCTGACCTATTGCCGGCGGGTGTTGACAGCCGCCACTGCGCAGGGGTTGCGAGTGGTTGCGGGCGTTGGCCGCACGGGCTCGACTTACGACGTTCATGCCTCCAGCCTGGCGCTATTTTCAAAGGACGTCTGGAAGAACAATCCTAAAGAAGGCCGGCAGTGGAATGCGCTGGCGGCGCTGAGAACCCTTGCAGTGATGGGAAAGCGCCCTGCCCGTATTTCCTACGATCCATCTGCCGATTTCGACCTTCCCGAACTATTTGACCACCCGCTCGATCAAACCTTGCGTGGCCGCTTTCAGGCGCTCGTTCGTGGATTGCGCGAGGACGCCGCCGCCCTGCTCGCCGCCCCCGCCAACGCCCGCCGCTTCGCAGTGGAGCTGGCGGACTTCATCTCTCGGGCAGACCTCGAGGATGGCGACGTGGTCTATCTACCAACCGTCCTGTCCACCGAGCTTCGAGGCTTGGAGCATTTGCTGGCCCGGTCCGAACTCGCCCGGCGGCTTCGCTGGCGGCTGATGTTGCGGTATGCACCCAAGGCCCGATCGGTTCGGAGCGAAATGGCTGCGAGCTGCCATCGGCTGTACCGTCGCGAGGACGTGGACGTCTGTTTCTCCAGCGACACGGAGCAACTCTGCCGAATGTACGAGGTGCTCTGCGGGGCGCCCATCATGCTCCTGCCGATCCCAGTCTGCGCGGAACTCGCGCCTGCGGAGTACGAAGCCGGCCCGCTCGTCATTGGCTACTTCGGAGACGCACGTGACGAGAAGGGGTTTAATCTGCTCCCTTCAATCATCCGCCACGTACGAGAGGCTGCCATCGATCAGCGGAATATCCGATTTGTCGTGCAGATGAACCTCAACACAGCCGAGGGCGATCCGAGAAGTCGAATCGCACGCAAATATTTCCAGGGTCAAGCTGGTGGCGACCTGGAGCTTATCGAAGGTCCGCTCGCACCTGATACCTACCAGAACCTCATAAGGACGGCTCACATCGTAATCCTACCCTACGAACCGAGCGCCTACGCTGAGCGCTCCTCGGGAGTTCTTATGGAGGCGCTGATGGCTGGGGCGCCCTGCATAGTGACGAGCGGCAGTTGGATGGCGGCCATGATCGAAGCCGCAGAAGCGTCCAGTCCTGCCGGCGAAGTAGTGTTGGCGGATGCGCGAGCCATTGCGGAGGGGGTCCTCAAGATCGCCGCGGATTGGTCCCATTACGCCCAAGGCGCGCGAACACTAAGGGACAAGCTGCGCCCGCGCGCTGATCCCAGCGAACTTGTCCGGCTTGTCACCCAGAAGTGCTGAGACAAAGGCATCCAGCGCTTCCCGCCACCGCATGGTAGGGCTGCCTCAAGACGACGGGTTCCGCCCCGTGTTACGATGCAGCAATGTTTGATATGTATTATTATCCCAGCGTGCGTGGCGCGATGCTCTTGACGCAAAGCCTGGGAAAGTCCGGTGTCTTCACATGAGGCGAGCTGCCACAGAAGAAAGATCGCCTCTCCTCTGCATCGTAGACCCTTCCCTCAAGGATTTTGTCGGCCACCACTTCGAATACGATGCCGCCGTCGCGTCCGGAGCCCGCGACCTGGGCTACGAAGTGATCTGCCTAGCCAATGGGAGCGTGCAAAAGGCCATCTCCGATGTGCTTGCGGTAAGGCCTGCATTCACTCACGACATCTGGGGAGTGCAAGAGCTTTACGCCGGTCAGCCACGCGAGACGGCTTATAAGGCGGCCAACCGCTCCTTCCTGGCTGATCTGGACCGGGCCACCCGCGATCTGGTGATCGACGAGCATTCAATCATCTTTGGGCATATGATCACCGCAGCGCAGCTGGAAGGCTGGGCGGCCTTCGCGCGGCGGACGCGCACGCGCCGGCCGACCATCGTGCTACTCTGCCGCTACGAGCTCGCTCACTATCGCGGGGAGACCGGGACTCGGGCGTTCCGCGAGCTTGAGCGGCTGAAGCGAGCGGGCGTGCGCATTCGACTGGCTACAGACAGCGAGCGGCTATCGCGGCATTTTTCGCGCCTGACAAGCCTGCCTGTAGAGGTGTTCCCGATACCTCATACGCAGAGACACGCGCCGGTCGACGCCAAGCCCGGCTGGTCGGGCGCATCGCCGCTGGTTGTTTCCATGCTGGGCAACGCCCGCGATGAGAAGGGCTGGGTGGAGCTTATTGGCGCCATCCAGGTCTTGGCTGCGCAGGGGCGGGCGCGGGACTTCAATTTCATCATTCAGGCCAACGATCCGGACGCCGCCTGCACCCGAGCGCTCAGCCGGATGGGAAGCGAGCTCGACGCCTACATCGAACTCAAGACGTTTCCCTTGGAGCCTGCAGCTTACGCCACTCTGCTGGGGAACAGCGATATCGTCGTGCTGCCTTACTGGCGCTCGATCTATGAAGCCCGGACCTCAGGAGTGCTGGTGGAAGCCCTGTCCGCCGGGAAGCCCGTGATCTGCACCGAGGCGACTTGGCTGGGCGACCAGATCGATGCGAGTAGGGGTCGCTGGGTCAAGGACCGCAATCCGGCGGACCTGGCGCGCCAACTCTGGGAAATGCGCGCCGACTATGATCGATACTCAGCGGGCGCCCATAAGGCGCGGGAGCCGTGGGTCGCCTACCACAACCCCGCCAGCTTCGCCGCGGCCCTGACGCAGGGAGCGCCTTCGACGAGGCCGGACGGTCTGCGCGTCGCAATGTTTTACCCCTGGGGCGACGCCCAGACGAGAGGAAGCGGCGCAAGCCTGCGCCTCAACCTGTTGGCGCATTATCTTTTCCGCAGGGTGGAAAGCGTGACCGTCCTGGAGGACGCACGCCGCGCTCCGAAGACAATAGATGGCGTTGACTTTGAAGCTTATGCTCTACTCGAGCAAGGCGACATGTCCCGCGTGGGCCAGTGGCTCAGGCGGTGGATGCCCAAACTTTTGGGTATCAAAAATGGCGAGGAGCTGTATCCGCTCCTTCATCTCTATCCGCGCTTCAACCTTATATTCCGCCGCCATCTTGAGGAAGTCGTCCGGAGCAGCGACGTGGTCTTTCTGGAATACGCCTTCTGGGGATCGGTACTGGGGCCAATCTGCCGCGGTCTTGACAAACCGCTCATCATCACCGCGCACGACGTCGTGGCCGCCCAAGTGCGAAGCAGCCGGGTGGCGCGCTGGCTGACGGCACGGATGGAACTGCGTGGCCTGCGCCAGGCCCGCAACGTGGCGGTGGTGAGCGCTGCGGACCAGACGGCGTTCGCGAATCGGGGCGTAGAAAGCACCCTCATCCCGCAGTTCATCGATGTGAAAGGCCTTCGCGCGACGCCGAAGGTGGAGCGCGCGGTGTTGAACCGGCTGATCGATCTGCCCGAGGCCGATCGGACCTCGCTGTTCGTCTTCATTGGCAGTCGCTTCCGGCCCAATGAAGTGGCGGCGGCGCACCTGCGCGAGATCGCCGCCGCAACGCGGGCGAAACATCCCGATTTGGCTTTCCGCATCGTAGTGGCTGGTAGCTGCTGCGCGGAGGTGCGAGACGACGCCTTCGCCGCCGTAGGCTATGTAGACGATGCGGTGTTGCCGCTCCTCTACCAGCACGCGACCATGGTCGTCATTCCGCTGACGATGGGAACGGGAGCGTCGCTGAAAACGGTGGAGGCCTTTGGGGCTGGTGCGCCGGTTCTCGGCACCTCCATCGCGTTCCGCGGCTTCGAGATCGCGCCGGGGGTGGACTGCCTGCTGGAGGACGATCTCGCGGCGTGGCCCGACCGACTCGCCGAACTGACGCGCGACCTAACGATCAGCGAAGGCCTTCGTGCGGGCGCAGTGCGGCGGGGCCATAGCTACGATTACGTTCGCGCTTGCGAGGCGTACCTGTCGCTGGCCCCCGAGATCGGCGCTCAGGCCGCCCCCGACGCCCGTCAGGCTGCGATCGGCCCAACCCAGCCGATATTGACGCTCGTTCGCGCCGGCTGGAAAGCGGGACTCAGCGAGGCCGTCGCCCCCTATTTGGACGATCTGCGCCGCGCCAATGCGTCCGACTGCAGCTTGAAACAGATCCACGCCGAACTCCTGGCGAACGGGACCAGCGCCGACGTCGCTCAAGCGATGCGCCTGTTTGAGGAGACCTTCGAGGCCGGCGGCGACCCTGAACCCAATCTCTACGGCCATTTCAAGACGTGCGAGCGGCTCGGCGATGTCCGGGAGGCGGATCGCACGGCAAGGTTGGCGGCGCGTCTGTTCACCTTGCAAACAGCTCACCAGGATCGAGATGCGGCGGTTCGGGAGGCGCTCTGGAAGCGCTTCCATGCCGGGGAGCGCAGTTGGGTCTACGTGATCGCACGAGAGATCGCGCTCGTCGGTCACAGCGTGCACATAGATTATCATCACCTCTTCAGCCTGCTGGAAATGGGCGAAGGCGCCGACCACGCGCTCGGCTTGGCGCATGCTGAGATTGCGCTTGCGGCGGGCTTTGACCAATACTGGTCCTTGTCGCTCATCGCCCGCCACCAGGCTGCGCTGGGGCGAACCGCGGATGCGATGGACACACTGGCGCAGGCCACTGATGTCGCGAAAGATGAGGAGCAGCGTCGATCCGTCATAGACACGAGACTGCTGACCATCTGGAAGCTTTTCCATGCGCGCAAGCTGGAAGAGGCCTTTGATGAAGCCTCGAGGCTGATAATAGACGCGCCCGAACTAGGCAATGCCTACTATATTAAAGCCGAGTGTAGCCGGCTCCTGAACGCGCCGCTGGAAGACTCCATCGCCGACTACGAAAGGGCCGAGAAGGCAGGGTACGATCCGGCCTGGTGCAAGCTTCACTCCGGCCGGTTGCTCGCTGATGCGATGCGGTTAGGGGACGCAGCCGAGCGTTTGATGAGCGCCACTCCAATTGACGATCCACACCAGATCCAGTGCTGGCGCGACGGTATGACGGACGTCGCCAGTCGCGGCGTCGACCACATGCCCTTGAGCCATTTGCGACCGCTCATTGCAGAAGCCGTTCTACTCGACCCAGCAAACCGTGACTTGACCCTACGGCTGCGCGCCTTTGGCCCAGACCCCACGACCGTCCCCTTGAACATGCGCCGTGATCATCTGGATCGCATCGTGGGCTCCACTTTCCAGGAAAGGAACTACCGGCTCGTCCTGGCCCAAGGACGCGAGGCACAAGCGCTTTTCCCGGATGAGCCTATTTTCCTCTACTACATCGCTGAATGTCTGCAATTGCTCAACAAAGAACTTGATCTGGCCGACGAGCATTACAGCCGTGCAATCGAGCTGTCGATGGAGCCATTCTGGCCCTTGATGAATCGTGGGCAGTTGCGCCGGAAACTTGGGCAGCTTGAAAAGGCGCGCATTGATATTGAAGCCGCGTTGCAAGCGGCTCGAAACCCGCTGGAAAGCGCGCAGGCGGCAAAGTCGCTTGAAGATCTTGAAGCGCAATGTTCAGAGCTAGTCTGAAGAATTTATGGGCTGCGGCTTCTGAGATTAGCCCGCAGTCTATGGAGCAAATGTGACTGATCAAATCGAACGCCCAATGCCGATCACCCGAGCGGAGCTGAGCCGCCTGGAAGTACATGCAGATTGGCTACGAGTCTTCGGCGAACTCGTAATCGAGCCGCCGGTTAACGTCAAGCACGTTACCGCTTTTGGGCAATGTAGTATAGGCGCCTTTAGCTACACCAACCACGACTGCGAAATGTGGAATACCGATGTTGGCCGATTTTGCTCAATTGGTCAGGGCGTTATCATCAACCCTGGAAATCACCCGACCAGCTTCCTGACGTCCCACCCCATCGCGGCATCCCGAAGCGGAGAGTCGGCAGGCTTGTCGGGCTTCCCGACCTACGCCGGCGTCGCCATGACCGGCATGGTCAATCCCGTACGTCCAAAATCCCGCTCCGATCGGGTACGCGTAGGCCACGACGTCTGGATCGGCGCGCGAGCCATCATCACCGCCGACGTCGAGGTGGGCGTCGGCGCGGTCATCGGCGCCAACGCGGTGGTGACCAAGGACGTGCCTCCCTTCGGCATCGTCGGCGGCGCGCCGGCCAGGCTGATCCGGCTCCGCTTCCCGCCTGACATCCCGGTTCGCATCCTGGCCGCACGTTGGTGGGATTACGACCTATCGAGCTTGGCCTTTCGCGACTATTCACAGGTCGAGAGAATGCTGGACGACATCGAGGCCGCGCAGGCGGACGGCCGCCTGAAACCCTTTCGGCCCGCGCGGTGGCTGATCGATGCGTAATGATCTCGTCAGGCGCGGTAGCCAAGGTTCGCCGTCAGCCGGATGCCCTGCTCCAGCGCAATGCGGGGCCTCCAGCCGGTTTCCCCCAAGAAGGCGGAAGAATCGAGCATCTTGAACCTTGCGCCAGCGAAAGAGCCTTGTGGATGTTCCAGCGGAACCATCCAGTCCAGGGCTTTCAAAACCGTGTCTGCGGCCTGGCCAATGGTGACGGGCAGGTTCGCGGCCACGTTGAGCACACGGTTTTCGAAGGCCGCGTCCGCGGCGATCAGGGCCTCGATCTGGTCGTCCACGTAAAGGACTTCGCGCACCACGTCCGGCGAGCCCCAGACGGTGAAGCTCAGGGCGCCTTGCGCCTTCTCAGCGATTGCACGGCTGATCAGCGCGCCCATGAAATGGCTACGATCGGGCGCCGTGTGGTCGTGAGGACCATAGAGCGTGGCGAAGATGGCGTTCAGCCACTTCAATCCGTACTGCTGGCCATAGGCCTGCAGCCCGGTGGCCAGCACCGTTTTGGCGCATGCATAGCCCATCACCGAAGGGTGCGCTCCAGACGCGCCGAACAGAATCTCCGACGTGGGATCGTCCCTCTCCGGATAGGTGCACGAACTGCCTGCCGCGATCAGTTTGGCCTGCGGCTGGTGCAGACGCCAAGCGTCCAGGATGTTCAGGTGCAGGCGCGCGTTGATCGCCAGCAGCTCACCCTGCATTCCCAGCTGGACCGCCCCGGTGCGCTGACGAGTGACCAGGTGGAACACCCGGGCGCAAGGGGAAGCCGCCTTGAACGCCGCCTCCGCCACGCCAGGGTGGGAAAGATCGCCTGCGGACCAGCCGACCGCCACATAGGGATAGCCACGCAAATCCATCCACTTGGCTAAGTTTTGCCCGACGAAGCCGTCGGCGCCAAGGATCAGGCTGGGCTCCGAAAGACTCATCGGGCAGCGACGGCATTGGACAAGGCGTTCCGATACCAGGCCACAGTGCGTTTCAGGCCCTCATCCAACGATATGGGCGGCGCCAGCCCTAGGGCGGTGCGCACCTTGTCTGCGGTCATGCGGCGTGTGTTCGGCCCCGTCGAGGGCTCGCCCGCCATCACGATCCGCTTCCCCGAGTCCGCAGCTCGCAGAGTGGTCTCCGCCAGCGTCCGGAGCGACGTGCCGGTCCCGCTGGCAAGATTGTAGGCCTCGGTCAACCCGCGGCTCTCCAAGGACCGCACAAAGGCGTCGGCGACGTCGGAGGCGAAGATGAAGTCGCGCTCCACGGTCTCGCCACGAAGCTCGAACGTGTCGCCCGCCGCCAAGGCGCGGAGGACGAAGGCGGCGGCGACATGGGCGCTGTCAAAGGTCACGGAGTCATACGGGCCATAGGGGTTCGACAAGCGAAAGCTCAGCGTCGAAACGCCAAAACGTTCAGCGTATAACCGTGCGGTAATCTCCGCCCATCGCTTGGACCAGCCGTAGAAGGCTTCCCCCGGGTTCGGCATGGCGTTCAGGTCAAGGGGCGCAGCGTCCTCCATCAGCGCCAGTCCGGCTGGATACACCGCCGCGGAACTCGCTTGCCGAACTTCGGTGATCCCCTTGGAGAGGCAGAAGTCGAATACCTGCTGCGTGATCTTCATATTGGCCTTCAGGATAAGGACCTGATCCTCGACAAAGTTCGCAGGCGCGTATCGTATCGCTGCGACCGAGAAGACCGCCGTCGCCTTAGCATCGACCTTGAGGCCCTCCACCTCAGCCATGGCAAGACAGCGCGACGCCCCTGATACGGCGGCTCCGCTCTTGGAGACGGCAATGACCTCCACGTCCCGCGCGACCAGGGCGTCGACAAGGTTTCGACCTATGAAGCCGGACGCGCCGAAGAGGACGACCGTGTTCACGCGTCCTCAGCTGCTATGACGCGCACGTAGGGCACCGGCACCAGAAAGCAGCCGCCGTTCTGGAGAAACGCGCGCTCCTTCTCCAGGAACTCGTCCAGGAAGTTCCAGGCGAGGACAAGATAGACGTCGGGAGGCGTCAGACTAGCCTCGTCCTTGATCGGGATCCGGACGCCCGGGATCAGGTGGTCGAACTTCAACGCGCTCTTCTCGGCGGCGACCTGTACATAGCGCGTGTCGATCCCGAAGGAGTTCAGCAGCGTGGCGCCCTTGGCCGGTGCGCCGTAGCTGTAGACTCGCTTGTCCTCGCCTCGAAAGCGCTCGAGCTCGGCGATCAATGCGTCGCGCAGCTTCCACACGCGTTCGGCGAACTGCTGGTAGGTTTCCAACCGCCCATAGCCTTGGGCAACTTCCTTCTGCGCCATGGCGGGCACCGAGTCGTTCACCGGGTGGGCGCCTGGATGGCCCACATGCGCCTCCAGCGTGCCGCCATGGATGGGCACGATGGAGACCTTGAACACCTCCAGTCCATGAGGCGCCAGCAGGCCCTGCAGCGACTTCAGCGTGTAGTAGCAGAGATGTTCGTGGTAGACTTGGTCGAAGGCGGTGTTCTCAAGCATCCCACCAAGATAGATCGCTTGGACACAAAAGACGCCGTCAGGGGCCAGCATCTCCTTGATGCCACGGCAGACGCTGTGCAGCTCCTCCAGATGGAAGAACACCCCCGCCGCGGTCATGAGCTTGGCGGGTCCTTCGGTTCCAGAATATAGGCGGCGGTGTCCTCGTTGAAGAAACGGCTTAAAGTGGGAATGCCGGCTGTCGCAGCCATTTCGGCGACGTTCGCTGCGGGTTCCACCCCCAGCAGGCGCAGGCCATAGGGACGATACTGCTTCAGCGCAGTGCCATCGTTGGAGCCTATGTCCACCACTAGATCGCCCGCCTGGGCGCCGTAGGCCTGAGTAAGCCGGGCTGCAGTGTCGGCAAAGTGGGCGGGCAGGGTTCGAGTCGTCCCTGAGACGTAAGGGTAGCGCGAGAACATCTGCTCCTTGGGGATGGTGTAGTCGATCTGGACCAAGGTGCAGTCGTGGCAGAAACCGACGCGCAGCGGGTATCTCGGCTCAGCTTCGCTCTCCAGCTCCGGCGGGATCAGCCGGTTGCAGTGCGGCTGGTCGCCGAGGTCCAGGAACAGCTCGACGCGCAGGCCGCCGCATGACCGGCACGCCATGTCCAGGAGTTTGGCCGTCATTCTTGTCCCCGCGTCCTCGCGCCCCCAGGCCCGCCACCGGCCGCCCGGTCAACCCCGCGAGATCAGCGTTGTCTCATCCCACATTTTCCCGATGGGTCACAAGCCGCCTCGAACACCCGTCGCCACCTCGTTTCGTGGGCGGGCGCTGCCCTTCCTCCTCATCCGCTCCACGACCAGGCGTGCTGCTCGAAGCGGTTGTCGGCGAACACCTCCCACGATCTGTCGCTAAGATGCAGGACGTCCACGGCCCGCCCGAGGGCGCTGCGAGCCTCTCGGATCGACGCCACGAACCAGCGTTGACTCGCCAGGCCCACGTCCGGCCCGGTCCAGAGTTCGAACGCCTCCAACACCGAGATCGCCGCCTCCAGCGGCTTCAGGACGGCTGCGGCCTCAGGCAGGCCGCGGCCTTGCAGGAACGCGGCGAGGCTCCGGGCCAGGTCGAGGTCGCTCGAGCGGTGGGTCGTATGGCATTTGCGATAGCCAAGGGTGTCGCCGAGCAGCGCCACTGGGGCCTGCAAGGGAGCCTGGCCGAAGGCGTACGCCATGCCCGCCGATGTTCGATGCAGATACCAGGCGCGAAGGTCCTCAAGCTCTGCGCGGACATTCTGGGTGACGCGCGCCTCGGGATAGTTGTTGAAGACGCCCAGGCGCTCCGGCACGTGCAAGACAGCGATGTGGGGCGCGACACGGTTCTTGAACTCCGTGTCCCCTGCCGCTCGGAAGGTCTCGTCGTACCAGCCGTGCCGATCATGCAGGTCGCGCCTATAGAGGCCTCCCACATAGCTGAGATAAGTGGAGTCCAGATAGATCGACGACTTGGACATCCCCGTCCTGTCATAGGTCATCAGGTCACGCGCAAACACGCCTCGCCGATCAACCTCTGTGACGATGGCATCCGCCATGGCCCAATCAAGGCCGGGAGTCCGGTCCAGGGCGGCGCACAGAAGCTCCAAGGCATCGGGGCGCAGCCCCTCGTCCACACCGAGCATGCATAGATAGTCTCCCCGCGCGAGATCGACGCCACGGTTCCAGGCCGCCTGGATCGTCTCGCGATAGCGGCTGCGGGCGAACACCGCCGAAAAGGACGCCTGCCGGTAGACGGCGTCGAACACCCGATGCTCATCCTCTGGAGAGCCGCTGTCGATCAGCACCACCTCCGCCGCGCCCGCTCGCATGAGGGTCTGGTGGCCGATCATCCTCAGGAAGGTCTCCAGCTTGGAGGCCGCCTCATAGAGCGAGACGATGATGGAGACCTTCGGCGCCGCGCCGGCGCGGCGATCATCGCAAAGCTCGAACGACGGTGCAGTGCGCGACCTCAGACGGCTGTATTGCGCCTCTAAGAGGGCGCCCGAGCGTCGTTCGGTGCAGGCCGGCTCGGCGTACATGGCTTCGGCCACCTCCGCCTCTCGCTCGTGACCGCCGTTCCTCAGCGTCGCCAGCACTCCGGGCAAAGCGCCAAATGTGTCTCGGCCCAGGGCGCGTATGACGCGAAGCTCATAGGCGGCCGCCACCAGATCATCGCCGCGACCGCGCTCCCATCCGGCCAGCTCGCGAAACCAGCGCACCCGGCCGACGCGCCGCCTCTCCACCCGGGTGTGGAGCTCCCGGCGGCTGGCCGCGCCGTCATAGGAGGTGGGTCCAGAGGCCTTCCCTGATGACGGACCGACCTTGGGCCTGACCTGCAGCATATGAAATTCGTGCAGGTCACGCCCTCGGAGCGGCGTACGCTGCAACAAGGCGCGCTGGGACAATCGGAGCGGTATCAGGTCCGGATGGCGTCCCGCCTTGACCAGGACGCCAGCTCCGCGAGACAAGGTGGCGCGGGCGCGCAGCACCGGCGCCGCAGCCCTGCCCGCTCCCGGCGTGGGCGCGCGGGCTAAGCTTCCAGACCGATGAAGGCGTTCCGCCAGATTACGGAGCCGGCCGGTCATCTCCCGATCCCCGCCGCCTGGCTCATACACGCCCGCCACTGAAGCAAGATCGACCTGGAGGTCGGCGGCCAGCAGATCGTCCACCAGCTGGTCGCGCACCCGGTCATAGTCCGCTGCGACCCGGCTCATCATCAGCGCGGCGGTGCGGTCGCAGGCGAACGCCTGGATGAAGCCTGAAGCGGCGGGTAGGTGATCAAGCACAAATCGCGCAACGCCGGCGTGAGCGCTGATGACGGTCGGGCATCCGGCGAGGAGGGCTTCCAAAGCCGTGAGATTGAACTGATCGTAGCGCGAGGGCGCGACCACGATCGTTCTCGTGCGATACAAGGCGGCGAGGTCTGCCTGCGACAAGCCGGTCTCGTCACTATAGGTTACGCCCCGCCGATGCGCGATCTCGGCGACGACGCCCTCCCCTCCTCCGCCCTGATGGTTTTCACCGGCCGGACCGATCAGGCGTACTGCGCCGAAGGCGCCTGGCGGCGCCCACCAGACCATGTCGAGAAGCAGATCAGGACCTTTCCGGCGCTCCTTGCGGCCGATGAACGCCAGATCGGGCCGCTGGGACGTAGACGCCGTACGGGTCGGCCGGAAGGGCTGGATCGCAGCCTTGGGATCGAGGCGGTTGACCGGGAGTACGGCGCGCCGGTCCAGGTGTTCCACATAGGCCTCGCTCAGCGCATATCGGGCGTCGGCGACGCGGTACTGAAGCCGCTCCAGCAAATGCAGCTCAGCTAAGCGCCGGCCCGCGTCCCCGGCCCAGGGCCACGCGGAGACGTAGGCGGATGATAATGTCCCATGCAGCGCCAGGGCGACCACGCCGACCTTGATGCCATGGGCCTCCAGGGCATAGCGGATGAACAGGCCGTTCTGGCGGTAATCCGGCGTATCCACGACGTCCAGCGTGACGCCGCTTCCCAGAGCCTCGACCACGCTTCGCGCGATGTTCATGCACGCGAGGAAGACCTTGAAAAAGGGATCAAGGGAGGCTGCGCCTCGTGGCGCATACCAGTCGGAGAGAGGTATAGCCCGAACACCTTCCGGCAGCGGCGCACCCTGACATGATCCACTCGAGAGATAGAAGAACTCAACGTCCGAGCTACGGTTGATCAAGTTCCGATAGACGGTCTGCCCTCCCCCGATCGTCTCGAGAATGTCAACATCGACGATCAGTACGATCAAGCCGCCCTCGGCGCATCAAGGTGGCGTCGCGCCCGGCCCAGCCAATTGACAAGCGTGGTTTGGCCAAGCCCGCCACCAACGAGCGTTACGTCGACGAGTTCAGATTGACCACCCTCGTCGCGCAGCAACATGGGTTAACAGCAACCATTTGCAGGAAGCGTCTCGGACCAATCAGGATACAAGAATTCGAGTCTTCTGCACCGGAGCACGCCCATCGGTCCAAATGGTGTAATCGACCGAGGCGACACTGAATGTCGCAAGCTTCCCCTAGCACCTATCACGCTTATCTTTTGCTCCCCGAGAAAAACTCGCGAAAGTCTGTCGTAGTTGAAGGTGGTCGGGGCGTACTAGAGCCGGCGCAGTTGATTTCAAACATATACCGCTTAGGCATTCCAGCATCGCTCCAGTGTTACGTTTTGAAACTTAGCTTGGCAACTCCACCTTGACCAGACCGTCTTTGCCGAAGGCAGACGCTACCCTCAGCCGACGGCTTCGCTTGCGTCTCAAGTCCATCCAAAGTCACGTCTGGCGAGGCGCAGCACCTGCCTCAAGCACTCCAGGAATACCAGTGCTGCTCGTAACGGTTGTCGTTGAAGATTTCGTAGCGGGGTCGCTGTTCCAGTCCCAGCTTCAACTCGTCGACAGCTTCCTGTCGCTTAGCCATAATCAGGCTCTCGAGCACGAACTGCCGTCGTTCGGGCGGAGATTGTCGCAGATCGAGCACTTCCAGAGCGCGGATGCGATCGAGCATGGCCTTCGCCGACTGCAGCGCCGCCTCTGCGAACGTGGGGTTCTCCGCCCGGTCAATCAAATGACACGCCACAACGTAGGCCATGTCAAAATCGGTGCTCTGATGCTGAGTATAGGATTTGCGATAACACAGGCAGCGCCGAAAGAAGGCTTCCACCGCCTCGACGGGCTCCTGCCGCCAGCGGTAGGCCGCGCCCGTGCACGAGCGGTGCAGGTACCAGGCGCGCTGGTCCTCGATCTCGGCGCGGGGATGTTGGGTCGTGCGCTCTTCGGGATAATTCAGGAACAGGCCGAGCGCCTTGGGAATGTGTGCGGTCTGAAGAAAGGGCAGACCGCGGTTCTTGAATTCGGTATCGCCGGCCGCTCGGAAGGTCTCGTCGTACAGCCCGATCTTGTCGTGGATGCTGCGCCGGTAAAGCCCTCCTACCCAGCTCAGGTAGCAGGTTTCAAGGCCTGCCAGACTGTGGTGGTAGCCAGCGCGATCATAGGCCATGACATCGGAGACGAAGCCGCCAAAGCGGTCCACGTTGGTGACGATCGAGTCGGCCATGACCCAATCGACGTGTGGCTGCCGATCCAGCGCGGCGGCGAGTTCAGCATAGGCGACGGGGTGCACGCCCTCATCGACGCCGAGAAAGCTGAGATAGGGCGCCCGCGCCAGGCCTATGCCCCGGTTCCACGCCGCCTGGATGGTCTCTCGTTCGGCTGTGCGCACGTACAGGATCGGCATCCGGCTTTGGTCGGCAAAGCTCCTGAACGCCGCGTGCTCATTGGCCGGCGAGCCGCTGTCCACCAGGATGACCTCCAGGGCGCCCTGCTCCACCAGCGATTGGGTGCTCAGCTGGGTCAGGAACCCCTTCAGCTTGGACGCCGCGTTGTAGAGCGAGACGACCACCGAGACCCGCGGCGTGACACCGCCACGCCGGTCGTCGCGAACCGCGACACCCTCGCTGCGCATTGATCTGTGGTCGCTGAGCTGGCGCGCCAGGATGTCATCGATCTGGGCGACGTCCTCGTGCCCACCGCCATACTGGGCGTCCACGGCGCCCGCCTCCGCGGGAAAGCCCTGGGCCGACAGCGTGGAGCGCACGAAGTCCAAATCGCCGAACGTGTCGCGCCCCATCCATCGCATCAGCCGCACGCAGTAGGTGGCGGCCACCAGGGTTCCACCGGCGCGTCGGCGCTCCAGCCGCGCCATATCGCGGAAGACCAGGGCGCGGGAGACCAAGATCGATTGCGTCGCCGCCGAGATCCTCGCGAGCTTCTCGGATATTTCGGCCTCCGTTCGCTCCCCCTTGTGCAGCATCTCCTGACGCAAGCCCTCAAGCTCCACGGCGGCTTGCAGCTGGCCCAGGGCGCGTTCTGACCGATCCGACACCTCGGCCTCCAGCGCAGCCGCGGAGGTGGCCGAGCCCAAGGCGGTATCGGCCACGTCCTGCAGCCGCATACGCTGAGCATGGGCGAAGTGGGCCAGAGGCCGCAGGGGCGATGCGAGCACCGCCTGCTTCCATCGCGGCAGGTGTGTAAAGGTCGGCGCGCCATTGCGCTGCGGCGCGGCGCTCCGCTTCAGCTCCCGTGGCCGATTGAAGCTGTCCAGCCGGTGGACGATGTCGCCCAAGGCGTTGCGGGCCGAGGCGTCCATCTGCCCCACCGGTGTATACATGCCCTCGAGCGTCGAAGGATCGGCGACCGGGGCGCGGCGCAGCAGCACCTCCACGACATGATTTCGCAGCCCCTCATAGTCCTCTAGGGCCTGGCGAAGCTTCCGCGACCCCTCTCGGCCCCCGGTCACGTCGAAGATCAGACTGGAGAGTTCGGGCAGGTGTTCGCGGATCCATCCCGCGACGCCCGCGTGCTGGCTGACTAAGACCGGAACGCCAAACCTCAAGGCCTCCAGCGCCACCAGGTTGAACTGGTCGTAGCGGGAGGGAAGGAAGACGACGACCCGTTGCCGGAACAGCGCGTCCAAGTCCTCGCGCCCCACTGGCGGGACGAACTCCACGTTCAAGGACCGTGCGCGCGCCATCGGCTCCAGGACGCTCGCAGAACCGACACCGGACGCCCCCAGGGATTCTCCGCCAATGATCATCGCACGGCCGTAACTGGCCCGGTCCAACGACCAGAGGGCGTCCAGCAGCAGGTCCGGGCCCTTCCGCCGCTCGCGCCGGCCGATGAAGGCGACGTCGGGCGGATCCACCCCCTCGCTGGGAACCGGATCGAATGGGCCGACCGCCAGCAGCGGATCGATCAGGTTGGCGCCACGGCCTCCGCTCTTGCGGCGGAGTTCGGCGGCATAGGCGGGACTCAGGGCGTAGCGGCTGTCGACGGCGCGGTATTGCAGTCGCTCGCGCACGCGCAGTTCCGCCATCGACCTGCGCGCAGGCCGGGCTCCCCACTCCGCCTCCAGCGCCGAGGAGATCGCGCCGTGCAGGGCCAGGGAGACGACGCCCACCCTGACGCCATGCCGCTCCAGCGCCCCCCGGATAAAGCTCCCGTTCGTCTGGTAGTCGGGCGTATCGACGACGTCCAACGTCACGCCGGGAAAGACCTCGGCGAACGAACGCGCCATCTGCCAAGCGCCCAGATAATCAGGATAGAGGTGGGTAAGCTCTGCCGGAAGATCGCCGATGTTGGCGTAATAGTGTTCCCGGTACGGGACTGCGAGGGCGTTCTCCGGTCGCGTACGGCCATTCGGTTCGTGTTTAACGAAGTAATAGAAAAGGGACTTCGGAGATCTTTCTATGATATGCCGATAGGCAGTCTGACCCCCGCCAATTTCACCGTATACGTCGCTGGCCAGTATAAGCACCCTTCTGACGAATTCACCCTCGACATCGCGAGACATACGCGCTGTCGGCGCTCGACCACTCCAGTCTTCCATCATTTCTCACATTAGCCCCTGCCGACTACGACATGCGCTCCCCCCGATTGCGGAGCCAGTTTGAGTACGGAAGGCCTGAGTTCAGCTGTGACTTAGCCCCCGCGAGAGGTCAACCGTCCCGATAAGCTGCATTTTCGAACCAGGGCCGGATCCAGCATGTAGGCGGGCGTCTTGTATCGATCCACATGGGAGTACGCCGATCGTCCGCCACCCGATACCAAAGCTCACACAGCTGGGTAGACCGGCGTCAAGCTGACCTGCGGTTCAAACCGTCAACGCACGCGATTAGAGCGCCTGCCCAGCTGGGCCAGCGCATGGGGCGTCCGTTCCGCCTTGACTGCTACACACGACTGCTACACACGACCTTCCGGAGGCCGCTCGGCTGTCGACAATTTATTGCGAAATCATGCCTTGAGGGAGTGATCTTTGGTTGAGCCATCTAAGCGCCTCGGCTCCACCAGGATCGCGCCCTTTCCATCAGTTCAGAGGCCGCCCGCATGAGCGCCCGCATCCTGGACGGCGCCGCCGTCGCCGCCCGGCTGCGCGCCGAGATCGGGGATCAGGTGACGAGCCTGGTCGCCGAAGGTCGTCGTGCGCCCGGACTGGCCGTGGTGCTGGTGGGCGACAACCCGGCGAGCCACGTCTACGTCCGCAACAAGGGGGTCGCCACCCGCAAGGCCGGCATGGTCTCCACCGAGCACCGCCTGCCTGGCGACGCGACGGAGGCTGAGCTGCTGGCCCTTGTCGCCCAGCTAAACGCCGATGAGGCCATAGACGGCATCCTCGTCCAGCTGCCCCTGCCCGCCCAGGTCCGACCCGAGAAAGTGCTCGCCGCCATCGATCCGGAGAAGGACGTGGACGGCTTCCATGCGCTGAACGTCGGGCGGCTGTGGGGCGGCGAGACGGGGCTGGTCCCCTGCACGCCACGGGGCTGCATGAAGCTGATCGCGGAGGCCGGGCGCGACATCGGCGGGATGGACGCGGTGGTGATCGGCCGCTCCGGCATCGTCGGCAAGCCCATGACCCAGTTGCTGCTGGCGGCCAACTGTACGGTCACCATCGCCCATTCCCGCACCCGCGATCTGTCGGAGGTCTGCCGCCGGGCAGACATCCTGGTGGCGGCGGTGGGCGCGCCCAACCTGGTGACGGCCGCTTTCATCAAGCCGGGCGCGACCGTGATCGACGTGGGCATCAACCGGGTCGCCAAGCCGGACGGCGGCTTGCGCCTGGTGGGCGACGTGGCGTTCGACACGGCGGTAGGGGTGGCGGGCGCGATTACGCCCGTGCCGGGCGGCGTCGGCCCCATGACCATCGCGTGTCTGTTGGAGAATACGTTGATGGCCTACCGCCGGCGGATGAACGGCTGACCTCAGCCATCCGTTTCAATCACCTCATCTTGAGCCTGTCGAAGAGCGACGGCCGAATGTTGCGGGGCCGACCGCTATCCGACAAGCTCAGCATGAGCCTGCTCTTGAACGCCAGGGCTCTCGGCCTGACGACTGGCCCGCCGTAGCGGCTACGACGGCTAAACAACCGCAGCGGCCTACTTCTTCAGGAAGCCGCCGAACTTGGCGGAGAAGCGCGAGACGCGGCCGGCGCGGTCGAGCAGGGTCGAGCTACCGCCAGTCCAGGCCGGGTGGGTGCGCGGATCGATGTCCAGCGCCAGGTTCGCGCCTTCCTTGCCGAAGGTGGAGCGCGTGCGGTAGGTGGACCCGTCGGTCATCGTCACGTTGATAAAGTGATAGTCGGGGTGAATGTCTTGTTTCATGGAGGCGGCCACCGACGTGAGGCGTGGAAACGGCGAAGCCCGCCTGGATGGGCGGGCTGTGGAGCTACGGCTCATACATCAACCGACACGCTCTGCACAAGGGCCTGCTCCTGGCGCTCTTGAGGACCTGACATGACAGACGCGGCGCTTCCCGCCCCCGCCAAGCCCGTCGACGCCGCAGGCCGGCCCAGCCGCGGCGCCGCGCTGGCCGGCGACATGCTGAAGGCGGAGAACCGGCGCGGCCGCTCCCGTGACCTGCGCCCTCTGCGGATGCTCGCGCCTTACATCGGCGCCCATAAGGCCCTCGCGGCGGGAGCGATCCTTTTCCTGCTGCTGTCCACGGCGGCCACGCTCAGTCTCAGCGTCGCCGCGCGGCTGGTGATCGACCATGGCTTCACCAGCGAGACGGGCGCGACCCTGAACCTCTACTTTCTCGGCGGCCTGGGCGTGGCGGCCCTGCTGGCGGTGGCCAGCGGCACGCGCTTCTACTTCGTCAACCGGCTGGGCGAACGGGTGGTGGCGGACCTGCGCCAGCGCATCTACGCCCACGTGCTGGGGCTGGACCAAGCCTACTTCCTACACATGCGCACGGGTGAGGTGCTGTCGCGCCTCACCACCGACACCGCCATCGTCGAGACCATGGTGGGGATCAACAGCTCCATTGCGCTGCGCAATACCCTGACCATGCTGGGCGCCCTGGTGATGATCTCGGTGGTCACCGTAAAAATAAAAAAAAAGGTGCTGCTGGTCGTCCCTATCGTGCTGGTCCCGCTGATCCTGTTCGGTCGACGGGTGCGCTCCCTGTCCACCGCCGCGCAGGACCGCTTCGCCGAGGCGGTAGGCTATGCAGGCGAGACCCTGGACCAGCTCGACACCGTCCAGGCCTTCGGCCATGAGCGCCGTGCCGGGGCCCAGTTCGGGGATGCGGTGGAAACCGCCTTCGCCACGTCGCTGAAGCGGCTGCAGGCCCGGGGTTTGCTCACTGTGGCGGTGATGATCTTCGTGTTCGGCAGCGTGGTGGGCGTGCTGTGGCTGGGCGCCCAGGCGGTGCGCGCGCATCACCTCACCGGCGGTGCGCTGCTGCAGTTCATCATCCTGGCCATCCTGGCGGCCAGTGCGGTCAATGCGCTGGGCGAGGTCTGGGGCGAGGTGCAGAAAACCGCCGGCGCCATGCACCGCATCGGCGAGCTGCTGGCCGCCCAGCCCGGCATTGCGCCCCCCGCGCATCCACGCGCCCTGCCCTCGCCTTCGCGCGGCGAGATCGCCTTTGAAGACGTGATGTTCCACTATCCCGCCCGGCCGGAAATGCCGGCGCTCAATGGCTTCACCCTCAGGATCGCGCCGGGTGAAACGGTGGCCCTGGTCGGTCCCTCCGGCGCTGGCAAGAGCACGGTGCTCCGCCTACTGCTGCGCTTCTACGATCCGCAGGGCGGCGCCGTGCGGCTGGACGGAGTGGACGTGCGTGAGGCCGACCCGGTGGAGGTCCGCGAGCGGTTGGCCCTGGTGTCCCAGGATGCAGCGATGTTCTCGGGCTCGGCGCTGGAGAACATCCGCTTCGGCCGCTTCGACGCCGACGAGGCGGCCGTCCGCGCCGCCGCCCGCGCCTCCCAGGCCGAAGGCTTCCTGGACGCCCTGCCGGAAGGCTTCGCCAGCCGGCTGGGCGAGCGCGGCAAGACGCTCTCCGGAGGCCAGCGCCAGAGGCTGGCGATCGCCCGGGCGCTGGTGCGCGACGCACCCGTGCTGCTGCTGGACGAGGCCACCAGCGCGCTGGACGCGGAGAACGAGCGGCTGGTGCAGCTCGCGCTGGAGCAGGCCATGGCCGGGCGCACCACCTTGGTCATCGCCCACCGCCTGTCCACCGTGCTCCGCGCCGACCGCATCGTGGTCATGGACGAGGGCCGCGTCGTGGAAGAGGGCCGCCACGCCGAGCTGCTCGCCAGAGGCGGCCTCTATGCGCGCCTAGCCCGGCTGCAGTTCGAGGTCGAGGCGGCCTGAACCGTCGCCAGAGCAAAACCCCATCGTTCCAGGAGCCCCGTGAGCACCCCCTTCACCACCTACGCCGTCGACGATCGCATCGCGACGGTGACGCTGAACCGGCCGCAGACCCGCAACGCCATCGCCGACCGTGCGGATTGCGAGGAGCTGGTCGCGGCGCTCCGCCGCGCCGACGCCGATCCGGCCGTGTCCGTGCTGATCCTTGCCGCCGAGGGTGAGGGCTTCTGCTCGGGCGGCGACCTGCGCGGCATCCGTGGGCGCAACGGCATCGGCCCGCTCGCCACCCCGGCGGACACCCGCGACAACTACAAGCGCGGCGTGGCCCAAATCGCCCTGGCCTTCGCCGAGATCGAGGTGGCCACCATAGCCGCCGTCCAGGGCCATGCGGTCGGCCTCGGCTGCGACCTGGCCGCCTTCTGCGACATGCGCGTGGCGGCGGACGACGCCAGCTTCGCCTCGAGCTTCGTCAAGGTTGGCATCACGCCGGGCGATGGCGGCGCATGGATCCTCCAGCGGGTGGTCGGCTATCCGCGCGCCGCCGAGATGATCCTGACCGGCGACCGCGTCCCTGCGCAGCAGGCGCTGGCCATGGGACTGGTAAACGCCGTGGTCCTGCGCGCGGAGCTGATGGACGCCGCGCACGCTCTCGCCGCCCGGGTCGCGGTCAACCCGCCTCGGGCCGTGCGGCTCAGCAAGCGCCTGCTGCGGGAAGCGCAGACCGCGACCCTGGCCCAGACGCTGGAGCTGTCCGCCGCCTTCCAGGCCCTGGCGCACGAGACGGCCGACCACAAGGAGGCCGTGGACGCCTTCGTGGAGAAGCGCAGGCCGCGGTTCACCGGGCGCTGACCACCAGACGCCCTTTTCTACAGCCTACCCGTTGATGCCCGCACCGCCGGAGAGCCGCCCGAGATGTCCGACCCCGTGCTCGATCTCGACAGGCGTTTGCGCGCGCCCCTGGCGGCCTTCCATGGCGAAAAGCCGCCCGCGCCGGAGTGGTTCGAGGCCGCCCTCGCCCACGCGCCTGAGCGCAGCGTCACCAGGGTCGAAGGCGCCGAGATCGAGACCCTGACCTGGGGCGAGCGGGGTCGGCCCGGCCTGCTGTTCCTGCACGGCGGCATGGCCAACGCCGACTGGTTCGCCCACATCGCCCCCTTCTTCGCAGAGACGCATCGGATCACGGCGCTGTCGATGTCCGGGGCTGGGCGCTCGAGCTGGCGAGAAGCCTACGACGTGGCCCAGTTCGCTCGCGAGATGGCGGAAGTCGCCCGCGCGACCGGCCTGCATGAGGCGGGCCCGCCGGTCTTCGTGGCCCATTCCTTCGGAAGCCGCCCGCTGTTCAATGCGGCCGCCGACGCCGAGCTGGAACTCAGGGCGGCGGTGGTGCTGGACGCCGCCGTGTCGCTGCCGAACGCGAACGCGATGCCCACCCAGGACACGCGCCCGCACCGGACCTACGCCACCTTCGAGGAGGCGGTGTCCCGCTTCCGGCTCATGCCCTACCAGGTCTGCGACAACCTGTTCATCGTCGACTATATCGGGCGACAGTCGTTGGGGCCTGCGAGTTCGCCTGAGGAGCCGGGACGCTGGACCTGGCGGTCCGACCCCTTCGTCTTCCACAAGCTGTCGGGCGCGGACCAGGGCCGGGCGGAGGCCGCAATCCGCAGCGCGCGGTGTCCGATGGCCTTCCTGCATGGCGAGCGATCCGCGATCGTGCGGGCCGACAACCTGGCCCACACCCGCGCGGTCGCGCCTGCGGGAACGATCTTCGCCGTCATCCCCGACGCGGCCCACCACGTCTTCCTGGACCAGCCGCTCGCCGTCGTCTCGGCCCTGCGGGTCCTGTTGGCCACGCTCTGATGGCCGGGGCGCTCCGCCTCCATCCTCCCCGCCGGCCGCTGGAAGGAAAGGTGCGGCTGCCGGGCTCCAAGTCGATCACCAACCGCGCCCTGCTGCTGGCCGGCCTCGCCCGGGGCCGCAGCCGCCTCTCCGGCGCGCTGAAGAGCGACGACACGCGCTACATGGCGGCGGCGCTGCGCGCCATGGGCGTGGGCGTGGAAGCGCCTGACGCCACAAGCTTCGAGGT
>CALMGB010000323.1 GCA_937863535.1 uncultured Caulobacteraceae bacterium | reverse complement strand
GCTCCAGGACGGACATGTGCTGCAGAGCGGCCCGGTGGCCGAGGTCTTCGCGCGCCCGGCCAGCGAAGCCGCCGCGCGCCTGCTAGGCGCAGTGATGATGGGCTCGGGCCGCGTAGCGGAGGACGGCGCGATCGCTGTCGGCCAGGGCGTGCGCCTGCAGTTGGCCGGGGCGGCGCTCACGCCGGGCGACGCGGTCGGCTGGGCGGTCCGGCCGCATCAGGTGCGGCTGGGCGCCGCCGGCGCTTATCCGGCGACGGTGCTCAGGCGCGAGCCCGTCCAGGATGGCCAGCGCCGCCTCCTCCTCCGCCTTGGAGACGCTGAGGTCGCCGTGCTCGCCGACCCAGACTGCCCACCCGAAGGCCCCTGCCGCGCGCACATCGATCCTCAGGCCCTGCAGGTCTGGCCTGACCCCGAGGGGTAGGTCAGATATTCACGAGGGGCGGCAAGCGGCCTGCGTGCTCCGAGACAGCTGCTCCGCAGCCTTCCTCAGCACGACGAGCCCTTCTGCATCAACGAGCTCCGTCATTCTGATAAGCCCCAAGGAGATTTCGGAGGACGCTATCCGGGTCGTACGGGCTGCGGGAGATCAGCGCCCCTTCTGCTTGCCTTTCACCAGCGCCTCCGGGTGGCGGTCCAGATAATCGGCCAGGGAGCGGATGGAGCGGGCGGCTTCGGTCACCTGGCCCAGCGCTGCGGGCAGGTTGGCGTCCTGGGCGGCGCCCGGACCGCCGCCGAGCACGGCGTTGGCGCTGGCGGCGACGCCCTGCAGCTGGTCGGCGGCCTGGTTCAGCTTGGCCACCAACGGCCCGACCTGCGGCTCCGCCTCCCGCGTCATCTGGTCGACGGAGGTGAGCGTGCCGTCCAGCTTGTGCAGGCTGTCGGCCAACTCGGGCGACGAGACCAGCTGGGCGACGTGGGAAGTGATCTGGCGCACGTCGCCACCGATGGCCACGATGGGCACCGCGTTCACCTTGTCCAGGATCACGTTCAGCTTGGAGGTGATCTCGTCCACGCCCGCGGAGCCGGCCGTGGGGATTTCCGGCAGGGCGACGCCCGAGACGCCGCCAGGGCCTGCCGCGCTCTTGGCGAAGATCAGCGTGGCGGTGCCCACCAGCAGCGGGTACTGGCCCATCTGCATGCGGTAGCCGCCGCGGATCAGGCCCCGCAGCGCCGCGTCCGTGCTCGCGCGCACGTCGCCGTCGGTGGGCAGCCCCAGGCTCTGAGGCTCGATCTCCAGCGTCACCTCGGTCATGGTGGTGGTGGCGCCCTTGGGCAGGGTCATGCGGCTGGCCAGGACCCGCCCGACCCGCTCACCGCTCAGCCAGACGGGGGCGTCCACCTGAGGACGCTGGGCGGCGCCGTGGAAGACCGCGCGATAGTTCAGCTGGGGCCCGCGCGGCTGGTCGCCGGCCTGAAACTCGTTGGGGAAGAAGCCGAAGACGGTGTTGGCCGGGCTCTGTGGCTGGTTGGCGGACGCGAGCGGGGTGTCGAACTCGATGCCGCCCGTGATCACCGAGCTGCCGGGGCCGATGTTGGCGCTGAGATGGCCGGCGCTCAGCTGCACGTCGGCGGCGTTGGCGTTGAAGAACAGGCTGCCCGCGTGGACGAGCTTATCGAAGGGCCCGTTTACGAAGATAACCAGGCGCAGCTTCTGAGGATCGCTGATCTGCACCCGGGTCACGCGCCCGACCAGCGCGCCGTGATAGTAGACACCTGAGCCCACGCGGGTGGAATTAAGCTGGCCGCCGTCCACGATATAGAGGGTGCCGGGCTGATCGGGAGGCACGGCCGGCGGCTGGTCGAGGCCGACGAACTGGTCCTGCGGCGCGCCCGTTCCCGGAGATATGCCGATGCTGACGCCGGACACGGCCGCTTTCAGGGACGAGAGGTCCGTCAGGCTCGGCTCTGCGCCGATCAGCCAGAACTTGGCCCCTTCGCGCAGGTGCGGCCTGGCCCGGCGCTCCAGGCGCAGCTTCATCTCCACGTCGCGGGAGTTCTCCGCGATCTGGATGTTGACCACGTGGCCGACGGTGACGCCCTTATAAATTACCGGCGTCTCGCCCGCACGCGCCCCGCCCGAGGTCTTGAAGGTGACCAGCACATCCACGCCGCGGTTGGCCAGGGCCTGGACGCCAAGATAGGCTACGACCAGCAAAGCCGCGAGCGGAATGGCCCACACCATGCCCGGCCAACGGCCACGCCGCTCGCGCGCCTCGGTATGCAGGCGGGTCTGCACGGGCGGCGAATTGGCGGGATTTGGGGGCGCGGGATCGGGGGGCGTATCGCTCACGCAGTCTGCTCCGAAACGTCCCACATCAGCCGGGGATCGAAACTCTTGGCGGCCAGGATGGTGAAGATCACCACCCCGGTGAAGAAGGGCGCCGCCGCGTCCGCCCGGGCGGTCAGCAACGCGTTGTAGCGAACCACCGGCACGAAGCAGGCTACCGTCAGCGGGTCCACCATCGACCAGCGCCCGATCTCGTCCACCAATTGGTACAGCCGCGTCTTGAACACCAGCTTGCGCGAGGAGTGCGCCCGCACCGAATAGATGAACCAGGCGATGGCGGTGAGCTTCAGCACCGGGATCAGGAAGCTGGCGAGGAAGACCAGCAAGGCGAGGCCGTACAGCCCCGCCTCCAGCAGGTCGTGGACGCCCCCGATGATGTTGTAGGCGGTCGGCTGCAGGTTGATGGGGATGGTGGCGAAGGGCAGGATGTTGGCCGGGGCGTAGAAGACCAGCCCCGCCAAGGTGAAGGCGGTGGCGCGAGCCACCGCATCGGTCTTGCGCGCCAGAAGCCGCCGGCCGCACCGGGGGCAGGGCCGCTTGGCCTGGCTGGCGGGGACCAACAGCTCGCACGCCTCGCAGCTCAAGGTGGGCTGGCAGACGTCGAGGGCGGGCTGGGGCGCGATCAGCGTCCATACCGCCTTCTTGTCCAGCGTCGCGCGGCTGATCAGGGTGAGCACGCCCGCGGCGATGAAGCAGATGGCGCCGGGGCCGAGCTGCACGGTGATGGTCGCCGCCAGCCGTGCGTAGGCCACCAGGAAGGCCAGCAGGAAGACGTCGGCCATGGCCCAGGTCTGCATCGCATTCGACCAGCGGAACACTGGGCCGACCCAAGGTGCATGGAGCTTGAAGCGCAGGGCGCCCAGCGCCGCGGTGAGCAGCGAGAACCGCACGATCGGCAGGATCACGGTGAAAAGGCAGATGGCTACGGCCAGCACCGGCCACCCCTGTCGCCAGAGCACCGTGGTGCTGGAGATAAGGTGGCTGTGCTCCTCGGCGCTGAACAGGCTGGTGCTGATGAACCGGAGCCCGTTGGCGGGAAGCAGCATCAGCAGGGCCGCCGCCGAGATGGCCAGCGCCGCGTCCAGGCTACGTCCGGTAAACCGCTCCAGAGCCACGCCGCAGGCGGCGCAGTCCAGCACGCCGCGGTGACGATCCGGCGTCGCCTGGATCGTTCCGCAATGCCTGCACCCCAGCACGTCCGACGCTTTCAAACGCTCGTCCGACCTCTAAGGCGGCGTCGCTCATGCCGCACTGCGATCTTAGGCCAGACGGGGCGTCTTGCCAGCCTCCAAACCATACCGACGTTCAGGACGACATCGACGACTCACGAGCGGCGCGAGCCTGCCGAACCTGGTCGGCGCGAAGCCCCTCCAGGGCCTCCCGCTTCTGGCGCCGAGCGGTTCGGCGCTGCCGTCTCAGGCGGCGCAGCAAGGCTTCCACCGGCTTGGCCGCCAAGGCGAGCGCCAGGACCGCCAACCCGAAAAGGAGCGCCATCAGTTCAAGTGCCGCCAACCTTCGCACGACAACCGTGCATAAATCCCGCAGATACCGGCTGCAGTCCAGCGGCCCTCACCTCGCCCGATCCCAGCTGGCGATCAAGGGGCTGGCCGGGACCGCACCTGCCTGCTTCTTGGGCGCTTAGCTTGCGTTTGGAGCGGGCGAAACGCTGGAGACGACGAGCCATGTCCCCGCTGGATCGCAGCCACGACCCCGCCCTGGCCAGCTGGGTCGCCTCGGCCCAGGGTCACGCCGACTTTCCGATCCAGAACCTGCCGCTCGGGGTGTTCAGCCCGCCCGCAGGCGCGCCGCGGGGCGGCGTAGCCATAGGCGAAAGCGTCCTGGACCTCGCCGCCGCGGTGCAGGCGGGGCTTTTCGAAGGCGAGGCGCAGAGAGGCGCGGAGGCCGCCGCAGGCCCTGGGCTGAACCCGCTGATGGCGCTGGGACCGGGTCCGCGCCTGGCGCTCCGGATGCGCCTCGTCGAATTGCTTGAGCAGGGCTCGCCGGCTCGGCCGCGGGTCGAGCCGCTGCTGCGCCGAAGGCAAGATTGTACCCTTCATCTGCCCGCGCACATCGGCGACTACACCGACTTCTACGCCGGCATCCACCACGCCACCAATGTCGGCCGCCTGTTCCGGCCCGATGCGCCCCTGTTGCCCAACTACAAGCACGTGCCCATCGGCTATCACGGCCGCGCCTCCTCGGTGCGCCCGTCCGGCGAGCCGATCCGCCGCCCGAACGGCCAGCGCAAGCTCCCGGGCGAGCCGGCGCCGAGCTTCGGTCCGGCCCGCAACCTCGACTACGAGCTGGAGCTCGGCATATGGATCGGGCCCGGCAACGCGCTCGGCGAGCCGATCCCGATCGGCGAGGCGGCGAGCCATGTGTTCGGCCTGTGCCTGCTGAACGACTGGTCCGCCCGCGACCTGCAGGCCTGGGAGTACCAGCCGCTCGGTCCCTTCCTGGCCAAGAGCTTCGCCACCACGGTTTCGCCCTGGATCGTCACGGCGGAGGCGCTGGCGCCCTTCCGAGTGGCGCAGGCGCCGCGGCCGCAGGGCGATCCCGCCCCTCTATCCTACCTGCTGGACGCCGCGGACCAGAGCGCGGGCGCGGTGGACATCGCGCTGGAAGCGTGGCTGGCGCCGCGCGGCGGGACGCCCCAGCGGCTGTCGGCCAGCAACGCCACCGACCTCTACTGGACGCTGGCGCAACTCATCGCCCATCACGCCAGCGGTGGCTGCAACCTCAACCCCGGCGACCTGCTGGGCTCGGGCACCATATCGGGCGTGACCCACGAGAGTTGCGGCAGCCTGCTGGAGCTGACCCGCGGCGGGGCCCAGCCCATCGCGCTTCGGGGAGGCGACGGGCGCCGCTTTCTGGAGGACGGCGACGAGGTCATCTTCCGCGGCGTCTGCCGCCGCGAGGGCTTCGCCCCCATCGGCTTCGGCGAATGCCGGGCGGCGGTCCTGCCAGCGCCGAGCGCATGACGCCTGAGGCAACCGGAGCCGGCTTGCGGAATTCCAGAGCCGTGGGCCGGGGCGCCCATCGGGATCGACACCATGCTCGCACTGGCTCTCGCCGCTACAATCACGCTGGCGGACCTTCAGCAGTGGATCGACGACCAGCCCCAGGTCGCCGCCTACGAACAACAGCACAGGGCCGAGCGCCTGCCGCCGCAGGACGCGTTCCGCATCCGCCCGGGCTTGTCCATGCCTGCCGCCTGCCATGGGTCGCGAGCGGCGATGACCGCGGCCGTGGCCCTGTTCAAGGCCGCCGACGGGGGCAGGATCGTCCTCACCGAACCCGCCCTGCAGGCCAAGAACGACGGTCAGCCCGTCCTGCAGCTGAGCGAGCCGGCGAAGCAGGCGTTGGAGGATCGAGGCCGCCGCTACGAACAGGATGCGGGACTGTACGAGCCCGCCTGCCTTGGCTGATCCTGCGCGGTCTTGAAGACTTCGGCCACTTGGGCGGACTGGAGTAGCAACTTGTTAGCCCCGCCCGTAGGCACGCCTGTTAAGACCCGGCCGTCATAGCTGTCATGCGGGTGCAAAATGCGCCCGTCGGCGTCGAACACGCCGATATCCTGACAGGAAGATTGTCATGTCGCTGAACAGCATCAACACGAACATGGGCGCCATGGTGGCGCTCCAGACCC
>CALMGB010000322.1:9127-15217 GCA_937863535.1 uncultured Caulobacteraceae bacterium | reverse complement strand
GGATCGGGAAATCCTCACCGGCGACCATTGCTTCGCCTGCACCGCCGGGGCTGGTGGCGTGGAGACAGGGCGCAAACGCGGCGACGTGCGGCGGGTCACCACCTGCGGCTTCACCCGCACCACAGGTCGGATCGCTCGTTGTGTGGCGGCGACGCTTGGGAGGGACGGCGGGGACTGGGTCACCAGCTGCACCTGGAAGTCCGGTTCGGCGACCGGCGCCACGACGGCGCGCGGGCTCACGCCTGCGACGTGGGCGACCACGATCAGCAGGGCGAGGTGGACGAGGAGCGACGCGGCCAGCGCCGGAATCGCTCGCCTGCGGTCGCGGCGCGCCATGGCCGTCCTATACGGCGGGACGGCCAAGCGGGGGAGGGGCGTGCTTAATCGTCGTTCTCCGTGCGCGGAGCGCCGCGCCCGGCCTTGCGCGCTCCGCCCCAATCGCATCTGTTGCTGCGCCTGTGTAGGAGCCGCCGTTGACGTCCAAGACATTCGCCCCCGGAAGATCGTCCGTCCTGGTTGTCACCACCGCCCTGGCGTTCGGCTCCCCCGTACATGCGCAGGATCGGGCGGCGGCTCCGCCGTCCGGCCTGCATACCTACACCCATGTCAGCCTCTCGCCGGCCGGCGACCGCATCGCCGCGGTGGAGGTGGATGAGCCCTTCGCGCCCACCAAGGTCCGCGCTCGGGGGCCGCTGCTGGTGCGTTCCGCCCGCACGGGCGAGATGATCGCACGCTACGACCCGTGCCCCACCTGTCGCTATAGCGGTCCGGCCTGGTCCCCCCGGGGCGACGCCCTGGCCTTCATCGCCTATGACGCCGCCCAGAACCGCACAAGCCTGGAGCTGGCCCGCGGCGGACGGGTGAGCGCGCTCGCCACCCTGGACGGCGTGGCGGAGACGCCGCGCTTCTCCCCCGACGGCGCGACGCTCGCCCTGATGGCCACGCCAGGCGCCCACAAGCAGACCGGCGCCGTGGAGGCCGGTGCGGAACAGGTCGGCGACATCGCGGCCCTCACGGGAGCCGACGAGAAGCGGATCGGCGTGATCCCGGTCGCGGGGGGTGTCATCCGCTACGTCTCGCCGGCGGACACCTTCGTCTATGAGTACGACTGGCGCCCGGACGGCCGGGGCTTCGTGGCCACCGCCGCGAAGGGCAACGGCGACAACAACTGGTGGGTCGCCAAGCTGATCGCCGTGGACCTCGGTGGCGGCGAGGCGCGGGTGATCGCTGCGCCCAGGATGCAGATGAACTTCCCGCGGGTCTCGCCGGATGGGAAAACCGTGGCGCTGATCGGCGGGCTGATGAGCGACTTCGGGTCTGTGGGCGGCGACGTCTACACCGTGCCCGTCGAGGGCGCCGCGCCGGTGGACCTGACGCCCGGGATCAAGGCCACCTTCACCTCCATCGCCTGGCGGGGCGGCCGGCTCACCGGTACGCTGCTGCGTGGCGACCGCAACGAGATCGTGGCGCTCGATCCCGCCACCCGCCTGCTCTCCACCCGCTGGAGTGCGCCCGCGGACATTTCCGCCAACGACGGCGAGGTCAGCCTGAGCGCCGACGGGTCCACCGCGGCGCTCTCGGTCCAGGACTTCATTCATCCGCCTGAACTGTTCGCGGGCGCTCCGGGACCTGCATTGGCGCCGGTGACCCACGCCAACGCGAACCTCGCACCCCAGGTGACCGCCCAGAGCGTGACTTGGAGGAGCGACGGCTTCGACGTCCAGGGCTGGCTGCTCGGCCCGCTGCAGGTCGCCCCAGGCAAGCACCCGCTGGTGGTGGACATTCACGGCGGCCCGAGCGCGGCCACGACGCCGCACTATGTGGCGCCATACGGGTCAGGTATCTTCGCCACGGTGGACTGGCTGAAGAAGGGCTATTTCGTCTTCTACGCAAACCCGCGCGGCTCCTACGGCCAGGGCGAGGCCTTTACGCGCGCCAACGTGCGCGACTTCGGCGGCGGGGATCTACGCGACATCTTGGCCGGGATCGACAAGGTGGAGACCCTCGCGCCGGTGGATGACCATAGGCTCGGCGTGTTCGGCCACAGCTATGGCGGGTACATGACCATGTGGACGGTGACCCACTCGCACCGCTTCCGCGCCGCCATCTCGGGCGCGGGCATCGCGAACTGGGTCAGCTACTACGGCGAGAACGGGATCGACCAGTGGATGGTCCCCTTCTTCGGCGGCACGGCCTATGACGACCCGGCCATCTACGAGAAGCTGTCGCCGATCTTCTCCATCAAGGACGCCACCACGCCGACGCTGATCTATGTGGGCGAGCGTGATGTGGAGTGCCCCGCGCCGCAGAGCTTCGAGTTCTGGCACGGGCTGCAGGCGGTTGGCGTGCCCACCACCCTTATGGTCTATGCCGGCCAGGGCCACGCCATCCGCGATCCCGCTGATCTCGCCGACCTGCGCGCGCGCGAGATCGCCTGGTTCGACAAATACCTAGTTGACTAGCGTTAGGACGGCCTGGCGGCGCCGGCCGGCTTGACCTTCCGCCGCATCGCCTCTAAAGACCCGCGTCTGTTTCGAGGCTGGACGGCTCGCCGTTCGCCCCAGAGTGCATGATCGGGGCCTGAGCGCCCGCCGGTTCGCCCACAGCGCGCGAGCCGGGCTATCGTGTTTCCGATAGCGCTGGCGGTCTGGCGGGCTTCGCGGACAGGATTGGGTAGCGAGCGAGGGCGTCCGGCCGCAAGGCGCAGTCCTTCCAACGAAGACGAAAAGAGCGAATGCCTACAGTCAACCAGCTGATCCGCAAGCCCCGCCGCCCGCCGGTGGACCGCAACACCGTTCCGGCCCTGAAGGGCTCGCCCCAACGTCGCGGCGTCTGCACACGCGTCTACACCACCACCCCGAAGAAGCCGAACTCGGCTCTGCGTAAGGTCGCCAAGGTGCGCCTGACCTCGGGCATCGAGGCTGTATGCTACATCCCCGGCGAGGGCCACAACCTGCAGGAACACTCGGTGGTGCTGATCCGCGGCGGCCGCGTGAAGGACCTTCCGGGCGTGCGCTATCACATCCTGCGCGGCGTGTTGGACACCCAGGGCGTGAAGAACCGCAAGCAGCGCCGTTCGCTCTACGGCGCCAAGCGGCCGAAGTGATCTGTAGCGAAGCGGAAGGTCACCCCGGCGCAGGCCGGGGTCCAGAAGAAGAGAGAATCTAAATGTCCCGCCGTAGACGCGCAGATAAGCGCGAAGTCCTGCCAGACCCCAAGTTCGGCGACCTGATCGTCACCAAGTTCATGAACTACGTCATGTACGAGGGCAAGAAGGCCGTCGCCGAGAACATCGTCTATGGCGCTTTCGACTTGATTAACACCCGCCGTCGCGACATGGACACCATCACCGTGTTCCACACCGCGCTCGACAACGTGGCGCCCTCGGTGGAGGTCCGCTCCCGCCGGGTCGGCGGCGCCACCTACCAGGTGCCGGTCGAGGTGCGTCCCGAGCGCCGCCGCGCGCTCGCCATCCGGTGGCTGGTCAACGCCGCGCGCAACCGCGGCGAAAACACCATGACCGAGAAGCTGGCCGCTGAGCTGCTCGACGCCTCCAACAACCGCGGCACTGCGGTGAAGAAGCGCGAGGACACCCATAAGATGGCCGAGGCCAACCGCGCCTTCTCGCACTATCGCTGGTAGGCGCTTATTTACCTGCATCACGGCGCGGGCGGTTTCCGCTAGACCGCCCGCCGACCGACCCCCTGACATAATCGAGGCGCTTGATAGAGCCGCCCGACCCGACCCAAGAGCAGTAACCCCATGCCCCGCCAGCACGCCATCGAGGACTACCGCAACTTCGGGATCATGGCGCACATCGACGCCGGCAAGACCACGACGACCGAGCGGATCCTCTACTACACCGGCAAGAGCCACAAGATCGGTGAGGTCCATGACGGCGCCGCGACCATGGACTGGATGGAGCAGGAGCAGGAGCGGGGGATCACCATCACCTCCGCCGCCACCACCGCCTACTGGAACGGCAAGCGCCTCAACATCATCGACACCCCCGGCCACGTGGACTTTACCATCGAGGTGGAGCGGTCCTTGCGCGTGCTCGACGGCGCGGTTGCGGTGCTCGACGGCAACCAGGGCGTGGAGCCCCAGACCGAGACGGTGTGGCGCCAGGCCGACCGCTACGACGTGCCGAGGATCGTGTTCGTCAACAAGATGGACAAGATTGGCGCCGACTTCGAGATGTGCCTGCGCACCATCCGCGAGCGGCTGGGCGTCAAGGCCGTGCCGATCCAGCTCCCCATCGGGTCGGAGACCTCGCTGAAGGGCCTGGTCGACTTGGTCCGCATGAAGGCGGTGGTCTGGGACAGTGAGGGCCTGGGCGCCAACTATCACGACGAAGACATCCCCGCCGACATGGTCGAGGCCTGCAAGGCGGCGCGCAACTACATGGTTGAGAACGCCGTCGAACTCGACGACGACGCCATGACCGCCTATCTCGACGGCGAGGAACCCTCCGAAGAGGTGCTGAAGAAGTGCCTGCGGATCGCGGTGCTGAAGGGGACCTTCTACCCGATCCTGTGCGGCTCGGCGTTCAAGAACAAGGGCGTGCAGCCCCTGCTCGACGCGGTGGTGGACTATCTGCCCTCGCCGCTAGACATCCCACCCACCAAGGGCATCGACTTCAAGACCGAGGCCGAGGTGGTGCGCAAGGCCTCGGACACCGAGCCGCTGTCGGTGCTGGCGTTCAAGATCATGGACGACCCTTTCGTCGGCTCGCTGACCTTCTGCCGCATCTATTCGGGCCGGCTCGACACGGGCCTGGGCCTGCTGAACTCCACGCGCGACAAGCGCGAGCGTGTCGGCCGGATGCTGCTGATGCACTCCAACAACCGCGAGGACATCAAGGAGGCCTTCGCCGGCGACATCGTGGCGCTGGCGGGGCTCAAGGACACCCGTACAGGCGACACCCTGTGCGACCCCACCAAGAGCCCGGTGATCCTGGAGAAGATGAACTTCCCCGCCCCCGTGATCGAGCAGTCCATCGAGCCCAAGTCCAAGGCCGACCAGGAGAAGCTGGGCGTGGCGCTCGGCAAGATGGTCGCCGAGGACCCGTCCTTCACCGTCTATACCGACCCGGAGTCGGGCCAGACGATCATGAAGGGCATGGGCGAGCTGCACCTGGACATCAAGGTCGACATCTTGCGCCGCACCTACAAGGTGGACGCCAACATCGGCGCCCCCCAGGTGGCCTATCGCGAGAGCCTGGGCCGCAAGGCCGACATCGACTACACCCACAAGAAGCAGACCGGCGGCACGGGTCAGTTCGCCCGGGTCAAGATCATCTTCGAACCGGGTGTAGAAGGCTCGGGCTTCGTGTTCGAGTCCTCCGTCATCGGCGGCACGGTGCCCAAGGAGTTCATCCCTGGGGTGCAGAAGGGGCTGGAATCCTCCAAGGACAACGGCCTGCTCGCCGGTTTCCCGGTGATCGACTTCAAGGCGACGCTTTACGACGGCGGCTACCACGACGTGGACTCCTCCGTACTCGCGTTCGAGATCGCGGCCCGCGCCGCCTTCCGCGAGCTGCGGGAGAAGGCGTCCCCGAAACTGCTCGAGCCGATCATGAAGGTGGAAGTGCTGACGCCCGACGAGTACATGGGCGACGTGATCGGGGATCTGAACAGCCGCCGCGGCCAGATCCAGGGCACCGAGACCCGGGGCAACGCCCAGGTGGTGACGGCCTTCGTGCCGCTCGCCAACATGTTCGGCTACATCTCCACCCTGCGCTCGTTCTCCCAAGGGAGGGCGCAATATTCGATGCAGTACGACCACTACGAGCCGGTGCCGCAGGCGGTCGCCGACGAAGTGATCAAGAAGTACGCTTAACCCCTCATCCCCCGAAGACATTAAGACGCCCCGGTCTTCGGGGCTGGAGCTAGAGAAATGGCCAAGGAAAAGTTTCAACGTAACAAGCCGCATTGCAATATCGGCACCATCGGTCACGTCGACCACGGCAAGACCACGCTGACCGCCGCCATCACGATGGTGCTGGCCAAGTCCGGCGGCGCAGTCGCCAAGAAGTACGACGAGATCGACGCAGCGCCGGAAGAAAAGGCCCGCGGCATCACCATCAAC
>CALMGB010000322.1:0-9117 GCA_937863535.1 uncultured Caulobacteraceae bacterium | reverse complement strand
CAACGCGGGCGTGGCGGTCTTCGCACCACTGGCCGAATACAAGTTGGAAGACTTCGAACAGACTTTTGCCATCAACGTACGCGCCGTGTTCGTGGCCACCCAGGCGGCGGCGCGGCACATGCGGGAGGGTGGACGCATCATCAACATCGGCAGCACCAACGCCGAGCGGATGCCATCGCCGGGAGGCGGCGTGTACGCTATGAGCAAGGCGGCGTTACAAGGAATCGTCCGAGGCTTCTCGCGTGACCTCGGACCGCGCGGCATCACCATCAACACCGCCCACGTGGAATACGAGACGGCCAACCGTCACTACGCCCACGTCGACTGCCCGGGCCACGCCGACTATGTGAAGAACATGATCACCGGCGCCGCCCAGATGGACGGCGCGATCTTGGTCTGCTCCGCCGCCGATGGCCCCATGCCCCAGACTCGCGAGCACATCCTGCTCGCCCGCCAAGTCGGCGTGCCGGCGCTGGTGGTGTTCCTCAACAAGGTCGACATGGTCGACGACGAGGAGCTGCTGGAACTGGTAGAGATGGAAGTGCGCGAGCTGCTCTCCAGCTACGACTTCCCCGGCGACGACATCCCGATCACCAAGGGCTCGGCGCTCGCAGCGGTCGAGGGCAAGACTCCCGAGATCGGCGAGACCGCCGTCATCGCCTTGATGAAGACGGTGGACGACTACATCCCCCAGCCCGAGCGCCCGAAGGACAAGCCCTTCCTGATGCCGGTGGAGGACGTGTTCTCCATCTCCGGCCGTGGCACCGTGGTCACCGGCCGGATCGAGCGCGGGATCGTCAAGGTCGGCGAGGAAGTCGAGATCGTCGGCATCCGCCCCGTCCAAAAGACCACCTGTACGGGCGTCGAGATGTTCCGCAAGCTGCTCGACCAGGGCGAAGCGGGCGACAACGTCGGCATTCTGCTGCGCGGCACTAAGCGTGAAGACGTCGAGCGCGGCCAGGTGCTGTGCAAGCCGGGCTCCATCACGCCACACACCAAGTTCATGGCCGAGGCCTACATCCTGACCAAGGAAGAGGGCGGCCGTCACACCCCGTTCTTCACCAACTACCGTCCCCAGTTCTACTTCCGGACCACCGACGTGACCGGGATCGTGAAGCTGAAGGAAGGCGTGGAGATGATCATGCCCGGCGACAACGCCGAGCTTGAAGTCCAGCTGATTACTCCGATCGCCATGGAAGAAAAACTCCGCTTCGCCATCCGCGAAGGCGGTCGTACCGTCGGCGCAGGCGTCGTGGCGAAGATCCTCGAATAGTGTTGGTAGCGGCTCCGGCCGAGATCGTCTGAGACCTGTAAGCCGCCGCCGGATCGCTCCGACGGCGGCTTCGTTTTTGCTGTGTGGCGCCGATGGCGCCGCCTGGAGATTTAGATGAAGCTTCCCAAGGGTTGCACCGTGGCTGTTTCCGACGGCGAGAAGCTGGTCCTGTTCCACAACACCGGCGACGAGGCCGAACCCAGGCTGACCAGCCAGCCTCACGCCCACGTGGAGGAGAATCACAGCGGCGTAGGCGTGCCCCACCACAGCAACGCCGCCAACCCCGAGGACCACAGCGTCGACAAGGCCGGCTTCGCCGCCGGCGTGGCCCAGATTCTCAACGCCCAACTGGCCGGTGGCAAGATCACCAAGCTCATCGTCATCGCCGCGCCCAAGACGCTCGGCGAACTGCGCAAGCACTACGACAAGAAGCTGGAAGCCCATCTGGTCGGCGAGATCGCCAAGGACCTCACCGGAAGTACGGCTAAGGATATCGAGAAGACGATCGCGGCGGCTTGATCGGGCCTATCACTGCCGACCTGACTGGAAAGTCCGATTTCTTCACGCTTAGAAGACTGGCACGCCATTATGTAGAATGGCGTAATCTACCTTGTTCTGGTACTTGTCAGAAAAGTCGGCGTGGTGCTCTGGAAACATCTCTTCTGGATTTCCGATGTCGTAACCACGTGCAGTTAGGAACGGCTGCACGAGAGACGTGTTCGTGCTGGCCTCAGACTCTACCTTGGCTGCTCGGGGCACGACGATCTTAGCGTGCGCGATAAGACGGAGACGGAATTCCTCAATCTCAGGGCTCATGACGTTTCCTACTGCCAAACCATTATGAGGAAGTTGGGTGTCGCCACCAGAGGTGGACGGCGCCTCAATACGTCTTACCGGTGAAGTCCCTTCTAAAGGATGGAAGAGCCGTCGTGCTGGCGCGCGTCCGCCGACGACGCTTCGCCCCCTAGCCGCCTCAGCGCGATGGCGGAGAGGGAGACACAGGGCAGGCAGGCGTCCTTCCAAGTGTAGTCCAACGACCTGCGGCGTGTCGGACTTGGGGCTGGGCTGAAGAGCGACATTGCGGGCTCTCTCCTCCTTGCCCGGACTTGTTCCGGGGGCCCAGAGCGCGTTGGCCTCATGTGCAGGCGCGTCCCCCTCCATGCCCGCAACACGTCAAGCTTAACTGCTGCTGGTATCAGGCCGTGGATCAGTCGCCAGCCAAGTCCCGCGCCTGCACGCTCAGCTCGCCGTAGCCGGTGGCGGGGTCCAGCGAGCGGTGGAACTCCAGGTGCGGCAGATCGGCGATCACCAGTTCTGCGGTGGTGTTCACCAGGCACCCCAGGACGAGGTGGCCGCCGAGGCAGGCGCCGTCGCGGCGGGAGAGGCTGATGTGGACGTGCAGGCCGTCAGGGGAGAGCGTGCCGGCCAGGGATACGATCTCCATTGGCTCCTCGAAGGTGCGGAACACCTCCGCCTCGCCGAAGCCGCCCGGCATCCGAAGGCGCGCGCGGGAAAGGCTGCCTATGCAGGTGAGTATGCAGCCGGCGGCGAGCGCGTGCTCGGCGGTGAGACGCTCCAGCTCCGCCTTGAGGTCGCTCCCGGGCGTCAGTCGGACGGCGTGCACGCGCATGGCCGGAGCGTATGCCATATCTATGGCTCCACGCGCACCCGCGCGCTCACGCGGCGGCCTTGGGCGTCCACCGCCTCAAGGTGGTAGGACCCAGCGCCCGGGGCCGCCACACGGTCTGGCCCGTCGCCCGGTTTAAGCCGATGGGCGCGCCGTCGGCATACCAGTGCACGCCGGTCCCGCGGGCGGCGAGGACGAGGCCCGGCTCCGCGGGACCGAACCGGCGCAAGGCGCCTGGGGCAGCTCGCGAGCGGCGAGGAAGCCGCCGTCGAAGCCAAGCACGAGCGCGCCCGCCGCCAAGGTGGCGGCCCACGCTTGAACTGCTCCGACATCACCGTCCCCCACGGCCCGAAGACCTATGTTCCTCGCTTTCGGGCGGCCGCAAACCGTCCCCCACCTCCGTCACTTGGCGAAAGGCCGCGTGGCGGAGCGGCTCATATTGACGGGCCGAGTGTTTCCCGCTTGGGAGGGTTTGGACGTGAGCTGCGAAGCGGGAGGGAAAGGATGGCTGATGGGCGAGCCGGATCGATCGCCGCCGCAGTCGAGGATGCAGCCAAGCTGCTGGCCGCGGCGCCGGAGCGTGCCGAGCAGCGCGCCCGGGCCGTCCTGAAGCTCTCGCCGCACGATCCTCGCGCCCTCCTGATCCTCGCCTCGGCGCGACGCCGGCTCGGCGATTGTCCCGGCGCGCGGACTCTGCTGGAGCCGCTGGCCAAGGCGCATAACGGCGCGGCCCGCACCCACTATGAGCTGGGCTTGGCGCGGGCGGGATCTGGCGACGCGAAGGGAGGGGCGGCGGCGCTTCGCCATGCCGTGTCGCTGAACCGGGACTTTCCGGAGGCTTGGCGCGCCCTCGGCGATCAGCTGTTCAAGGCTGGGGACGTTCAAGGTGCGGATGCGGCCTTCGCCGAGCATCGCCGCGCGACATTGCACGATCCGCGCCTGAAGGCCGTGTCGGACGCCTTGGCCGCCGAAGCTCCTGAGCAGGCCGAAGCCATGCTCCGCTCCCATCTGGCCCGGATGCCGGAAGATGCGGCCGCCCTGCAGCTGCTGGGCGAGACGCTCGGGCTGCTCAGCCGGAGCGCCGAGGCGGAGGCGGTCTTGCGCCACGCCCTGGATCTGGAGCCGGCCTTCGATGGCGCGCGGTTCACCCTAGCGAGCGTACTGTTCCAGCAGCAGAAGGCGACCGACGCCCTGCCGCACCTGGAGCGGCTGTTGGCCCGCGACCCGGCCGATCCGGCCTATCGTAACCTTTTCGCCGCCTGCCTGAGCCTGGTGGGCGATCTGGGCGAGGTGGACAGGCTCTACCGCGGTCTGCTGGCCGACTTCCCTGACCAGCCTAGGATATGGCTGAACCACGGCCATGCGCTGCGAACCGTGGGCCGGTTCGAGGCTGCGGTGGAGGCCTACCGCCGATGCATCGCCCTGGCACCGGGGCTGGGCGACGCATACTGGAGCTTGGCCAACCTCAAGCTGGCGTCATTTTCGGACCAGGAGGTGGCTGCGATCGGCGAGCAGCTGGCCCGCCGCGACGTGCCGAAGGCGGATCGGCTGCACCTGCATTACGCGCTCGGCAAGGCGCTTGAGGATCGGCGCGACTACGCCGGCTCGTTCGAGCACTATGCGGCGGGGGCGAAGCTGCAGCGACAGCAGGTCCGCTACTCGGCGGACAAGACGACTGAAGACCTGAACAAGGCCCGCGCCCTGCTCACCCCAGCCTTCTTCGCCGCGCGGGCGGGCGCCGGGTCGCCGGCGCACGACCCGATCTTCGTGGTGGGGTTGCCGAGGTCCGGCTCCACCCGGGTGGAACAGATCCTGGCCAGCCATCCGCAGGTGGAAGGCACCATGGAGCTCCCCGACATCGGCCTGATCGCCCGTAGCCTGGGAGAGGGCGCGGTAGCTTCGACCGAACCGCTCGACGCCCTGCCGCTGGTCCCCTCAGGACGGTTTGGCGAGCTGGGCGCCCGCTATATCGAGGCGACCCTTGTCCATCGGAAGCTCGGACGACCCCGCTTCATCGACAAGATGCCTAACAATTTCCTGCACATCCAGCTGATCCACCTGATCCTGCCGAAGGCCAGAGTCATCGACGTCCGCCGCCATCCGCTGGGCGCCGGGTTCTCGGTGTTCAAGCAGCATTTCGCCCAGGGCCAGTCCTTCTCCTACGACCTGGAGGAGCTGGGGCGCTACTATCGCGACTACGTGGCGCTTATGGCCCACTTCGACGTCGTCCTGCCCGGGCGGGTGCACCGGGTGATCTATGAGGACCTGGTGGAGGACACCGAGGTTCAGGTCCGCCGACTGCTCGACCACTGCGGCCTGGACTTCGATCCGGCGTGCCTGCGGTTCTATGAGACCGAGCGTGCAGTGAAGACGGTCAGTTCCGAGCAGGTCCGCCGCCCGATCTTTCGCGGCGGCCTTGACCAATGGCGTCGCTACGAACCCTGGCTCGGTCCGCTGAAGCAGGCGCTCGGGCCAGCGCTGGAAACGTGGCGGAAACCCGGGATCGCGCAGGGGTCGCTTTGACAAGGTCGGTCGTCCGGCGCCATCACCCGCAGGGTCGTGGCATGGGCGGCCAGCGGCGCTCTGGAGACCTTGATGAAGCTCAGAGTCCGCTTCCTGCAACTTCCTATCCTGTTCGACGCCGCGCGCCTGGCCGAGGAGATCACGGCCATCCCCGAAAGCGCTTGGCGGCCGCACCCCAAGGCCTTCCCCGGCAACCACGCCCTGCCGCTGATCACCACCGATGGCGACCCTTCAAGCGATGCGCGGGCGGGCGCCATGGCGCCGACGCCCCACCTGCTCGCCTGTCCCTATCTGATGCAGGTGCTGGGCGATCTGGGCGCGACCTGGGGGCGCTCGCGCCTGATGCGGCTGTCGGGCGACGCCGAGGTCACCGCCCACGTGGACACCGACTACTACTGGCGTGACCACATGCGCGTGCACGTGCCCATCGTCACCCAGCCGACGGTCCGTTTCCTCTGCGGCGGGGAGCAGGTGAACATGGCGGCGGGCGAGGGCTGGATCTTCGACACCTGGAGCCTGCACAGCGTCCACAACGACGCCACCCGCGCCCGCATCCACCTGGTGGCCGACACGGTCGGCGGCGACGGCCTGCTCGACCTGATCGAACGCGGCCGTTCGCCCGGCGACGCCCGGGCGGGCTGGTCGCCGGCGCTGTCGGCGTTTCGGGCGGCCCCTTCGCCTGAGCTGGCCTATGAGCGCTGCAACGCGCCCAAGGTGATGACGCCCTGGGAGCTTCGCGACCACCTCGGCTTCCTGCTGAGCGAGGTCAGGCCGGGCCAGCCGCAGATGGCGGCGATCGCCCCGACCCTGAACCGTCTGAGGGTGAACTGGCACGCCCTGTGGGCGCGCTCAGGCGACCACGAGGACGCCCGCCCGGACTACGCCGAGCTTCTGAGCCGCACCTGGGGGCGCCTGGAGCGACAGGGCGTGAACGAGGTGGGCCTGAACAATCAGATGCCGCTGAGCCGGTGTCTCCAGGCCCTGATCTTCAACGGCGCGCTCGCCGAGGCCGGCGCGACCATGGACGGCGACGACCGCGCGAGCCCGGCGAGCCCCTCGCCCCCGTCCGCGCCGGCGATCTCCGCGCGCTCCGACCCGCTGTTCGACCGGCCGGTCTTCATCGTCAGCCCGCCGCGGTCGGGATCGACCCTGCTGTTCGAGACCCTGGTGGCCGCGCCGGGCCTGTACACCATCGGCGGCGAGTCTCACGGCCTGATGGAGGCGATCCCGAAGATCGCACCGGCGGCCCGCGGCTGGGACTCCAACCGGCTCATCGCCGCCGACGCCGATCCGCACACGGTGGCGCTTCTACGGGAGCGGTTCCGCGCGGCCCTGAGCGACCGCAGCGGCGACCGGCCAGGCGACGGACCGGTGCGCATGCTGGAGAAGACGCCGAAGAACGCCCTGCGCATCCCCTTCCTGGCCGCAGCCTTTCCGGAGGCGCGCTTCGTCTATCTGCACCGCGATCCGCGCCCGACCCTGGCCAGCATGATCGAGGCCTGGTCGTCGGGAGGGTTTCGCACCTATCCGCAGCTGCCGGGCTGGAGCGGCCCCGCCTGGTCCCTGCTCCTGATCCCGGGTTGGCGGGCCCTGATCGGCGCGCCGCTGGGGCGCATCGTGGCCGAGCAGTGGGCCGTGACCACGCGCATCATCCTGGATGACCTCGCCGCCCTGCCGCCGCAGCGGTGGCGGCCGATCCGCTACGAGGCTTTCATCGCCAGCCCCCAGGCGGAAATCTCGCGCCTCTGCACGGCGATGGACCTCGGCTGGGACAGACGCCTCGGCCTGGGCCTGCCGCTCGCCCGCCACACTGTCTCGGCGCCCGACGGCCAGAAGTGGCGCAAGCACGCCCTCGCCATCGAGGCCGTAGCGCCGGTGTGGGCGCCCTTGGAGGCCCTTGCGCTGGGCGCGCTCGCGGGAGCGGCCCAGCGCGCCTGAGCGTCAGAAGCTGAAGGTCACTCGGCCGTAGTAGTAGCCCCCGTTGATGCCGAAGGGCGAGAAGGCGTAGGGCACGTTGAACACCACCCCGCCGGCACTCGGGAAACCGCCTGTGACCCCGCGCGCCGAAGGCGGGAAGTGGTTGAGCAGGTTGTTCGCCCCCACGCTCACCTTCAGCTGCGGCGTGACCTTGTATCCGATGTCGAGGTCGGTGATCGGAGTCGCACCGATCGTCTCAAGGACATTGTTGTTCGCCGAGTATTGCGAAGACGAACCATAGATCGTCTCGCGCACGTTGACGACGAACTTGTCCACCGTCCACAGCGCGTCGAGGATCGCCTTTTCCTTGGGCGTAGCGGTGGTGAGCGCGGTAAGGGCGCTGGGCGTCAGGATGGAGATCTGGCCATAGGTGGCGTTCTGGTCGACGGTGGGCAGGTCGTCGAGTTCGGTGATCTTGGTGTCGTTGTAGTTAAAGCCTAGCGACCAATCCACGTGGCCGAATTCGCCGAAGTCCGATGCGTAGTTGGCGGTCGCCTCGACGCCCTCCGTCCGGGTGTTGGCCGCGTTGGCGAAGGTCGAGATGCCCGTGTAGCTGAGGCCGGAGTCCAGCGTCACGCCCTTGGCGGCGATGGCGTTCAGCACGTTCGGTGAGACGGTGACGATCTGGGAGCCGAGCGAGTTGCCGACCGTCTCGGTGCCGTAGATGAAGCCGGTCTCCAGAATGCGGTGCCGGATGTGGATGTTGTAGTAGTCCACGGTGAACTGAAGCTTGGGCAGCGGGTGGGCCACGAAGCCCGCGCTGATGTTGGTGGACTTCTCGGGTCCGAGCGGCTTGAAGCCGGCGACCGTCGCCGCGCTGGAGTTCGGCGGCAGCACCACGTCGGCCGAATAGGGGCTGACGTTGGTGCCGGAGTAGTACTCCTCCGCCAGACTCGGAGCGCGGAAGCCGGTGCTGAAAGTGCCCCGCACCGCGATCATGGGATTGAAGTCGTAGCGCGCCGTGCCCTTGCCGACCTCGGTGGAGCCGAAGTCGCTGTAGTGTTCGTAGCGGCCCGCGACGTCGACGTGCAGGTGGGTGATCGGATCGACGGCCAGGTCGATGTAGCCGGCGTAGTTGGTCCGCCCGTGCGTGCCTTGGTCCAGCGGCGTGTAGCCATCGAACGACTGGGCGCCTGCGCCGTAGTAGGAGTTCGGCTCGCCCGCGAAGATCGAGAAGGTGTCGTGGCGCTGCTCGCCGCCGAACGCCACGTTGAGGGGTGACGCCAGCCCGACGTCGATGTTCTTGGTCAGGTCGAGGTTGAAGGTCGACTCCGTGGTCTTGAACTTACCGTTGTCGAAGCTGGGCTGCGGCGTGAGGGGCGTGGCGGACCCGGCCTGCAGGACGGGGAACAGCTGAGCGTTGGCCGAGTGGACGACATAGATGTTGTTGACATCCTCGCCGTAGGTCCCCGACAGGTCCCAGTGGAAGCCCGCGGTCTGGCCCCTTATGCCGCCGGTGGCGGAGTAGTCCGTCTCGTTGATCTTCTCCTGCGGGTCAAACCCGTTCGGGAAGGGATAAACCGTTGTGCCGGTGGAAGTGACGCCGCTGACCTTGGTCGGCACACGATAGTTCTCGTAGTGCTCGGCGATCCGCGAGCTTTAGTTGCCTAACGTGTAGAGCTCGATGTCGTCCGTTATCTTATAGCCACCGTTCCAGAAGCCGTTCCACAGGTCGAACTCCGGATCGCCGTTGAGCTGGTTTTCCTTGGGATAGTTC
>CALMGB010000321.1 GCA_937863535.1 uncultured Caulobacteraceae bacterium | reverse complement strand
CCGCTGCGGAGCGCGTCCCCCTCCCCGCCCGCCTGGCCGCGCCGGAGGGCCGCGAGCAGTCCACTCAGGCGGCCTTCGGGAAGATCCTGTTCGAGCTGGCCAAGTCACGCGAGCCGCTGGCGATGCGCATCGTCACCACCTCGCCGGATGTCACCGTCTCCACCAACCTCGGCGCCTGGGTCAACCAGCGCGGGCTGTTCCGCCGGACCGAGCTTGCCGACGTCTTCCACGCCGCCCGCATTCCCTCGGCCCAGCGCTGGTCCGGCCATGTCGCCGGCCAGCACATCGAGCTCGGCATAGCCGAGAACAACCTCTTCCTGATGCTGGCCGCCTTGGGGCTGGCCGCCCCGCTGTTCGGCACGCGGCTGTTCCCAATCGGCACCGTCTACGATCCGTTCATCGCCCGAGGCCTGGATGCCCTGAACTACGGCTGCTACCAGGACGCGCGCTTCCTCCTCGTCGCCACGCCCTCGGGCGTCACGCTGGGGCCCGAGGGCGGCGCTCATCAGTCGATCAACTCGCCCCTGATCGGCATGGGCCAGCCGGGCCTGACCTCTTTCGAGCCCGCCTACGCCGACGAAGTGGCCCTGCTGATGCGCTGGGCGTTCGAGCATCTGCAGGCGGAGAGCGGCGGCTCCGTCTATCTGCGACTGACCACCCGCGTCATCGCCCAGGTGGAGCGGTCGGACGCCGCCTGGGAAGCCGACGCCTTGCAGGGCGCCTACTGGCTCAAGCCGCCGGGGCCGGGCGCGCGCGCCGCGCTTGTCTACATGGGTGCGCTGGCGCCGGAGGCCCTCGCGGCCTGGGAGCAACTGATCGAGGATCTGCCGAGCCTGGGCCTCCTGGCGGTGACCTCGCCAGACCTGCTGCATCGGGACTGGAGCGCCCGGCAAGCGGCCCGCTGGACCCGTGGCGACACCGGCCCGAGCCACGTGGAGACGCTTCTAGGCGCCCTGGCGGCGGAGGCGGGCCTGATCACGCTCGTCGACGGCGCGCCTTCCACCCTGTCGTGGCTCGGTGGCGTCAGGGGCATGCGCGTCAGCCCGCTGGGCGTGGACCGCTTCGGCCAGACCGGCGATCTGCCCGACCTCTACGCCACCTACAGGCTGGACGTGGACGCCGTGGTCGAGGCGGCGGCCGAGCTGCTCTTGGACGCGTGAGCGCCTGGAGAGCACCAACCAGGATTGGACGTGACGGTCCCGACCATCCGGCGAACGCCGGGATGCACGGGGTCGAAGGGCCCAGAACTTGATCCGGCCTCACATCGACTAGGCCCCGGTCCCCTCCAGCTTGTCCTGGGTGCGGGTCAGGAAGTCACTGGCGTCGTGGCGTTCGCGCAGCTGGCTTGAAGGATCACCCATGACGCGGTTGACCATGCGTCCCCTCTTCACGGCCGGGCGCTCCGCGATGGCGTCGGTCCAGCGCTGCAGGTTCTTGTAATCCTGCACCTGCAGGAACTCGCCCGCCTCGTAGGCCTGGCCCTTGGCCAGGGCGCCGTACCAGGGCCAGACGGCCATGTCGGCGATGCTGTAGTCCTCGCCCGCCAGGTAGGTATGGTGGGCCAACCGCTTGTCGAGCACGTCGAGCTGGCGTTTCGCCTCCATGGCGAACCGGTCGATGGCGTACTCGATCTTCACCGGCGCATAGGCGTAGAAGTGGCCGAAGCCGCCGCCGATATAGGGGCCTGAGCCTACCTGCCAGAACAGCCAGGACAGGCATTCGGCCCGGGCGGCGGGGTCGGTGGGCAAAAAGGCGCCGAACGTCTCGGCCAGATGCATCAGGATGGCGCCGGACTCGAACACCCGGATCGGGGTCGGACCGCTGCGGTCCAGCAGGGCGGGAATCTTCGAATTCGGGTTCACGCCGACAAAGCCGCTGCCGAACTGGTCGCCTTCGCCGATGCGGATCAGCCAGGCGTCGTACTCCGCGCCCACGTGACCTAGCTCCAGGAGTTCCTCCAGCATCACCGTAACCTTGACGCCGTTCGGGGTCGCCAGAGAGTAGAGCTGGAAGGGATGGCGCCCGACCAGCAGGTCCTTGTCGTGGGTGGCGCCGGAGATCGGGCGATTGATGTTGGCGAACTGGCCGCCGTTCTCCTTGTTCCATTCCCAGACCTTGGCCGGGGAGTAGGCGGGATCGGTCATGCGAAAAGCTCCAGGCTCAGGCCGCCGGGCAGTGGAGGCGTCCTGACGAGATAGTGGCTTCACGCGGTCTTCGCCCAGGTCAAGGACGCCTGGCCGCCTCCAGCGTCTCGCGCACCCGGGCCAGCGCCGCATCCGCCGGGGCGGTCTCGCCCAGCATGCTGAAGGTGCGGTAGAGGGCGAAGGCGCAGTGGCCGTGGACGGTAGCCACGAGCGAGCGGGTGAGGGCCAGCACGGTCTCAGGCCTCGAGTCAGGCAGTTCCCGGGCGACCTCGCCTGCCGCCACGCTCATCAGGTCGGCGGCCAACGCCTGGTATGACTCGGGCGCCGGGCCGCCGTCTGCCATGTGATGCTCGTAGATGGCGATCCAGGCCTTGGGATTGTCGCGGGCGAATTCGAAGTAGCCGCAGACGAGCGCCTTGATCCGATCCTCGCCCGCCGCCGCCAGCCGATCCCGCAGATGTTCGGCCCACAGCGCCAGGGTGCGGGCGTTGAGGGCGAGCATGAGCCCGTCATAGCTGCCGAACACGTTGTACAGCGTGCCTATGGAGTAGCCGATGCGCTTGGCCACTTCGCGCGCCGAGAAGCGCGCCAGCCCGGTCTCGGCCAATTGCCGACGTCCTTCGGCGACAAGAAGTTCTTCCAGCTCGATGCGCGTGTGATCGGAGCGACGCCCCATCCAGCCCCCAATTAGACACTGCTCAGATTTTAATTGAACGCTGTTCATTTCTGGTGTTGGATCAGGCTGCGGTCAAGCGGAATCCTCCGGCCGCCTTCGGGAGTCGCCCCGTGCCCCAGCCCGCGTCGGACGTGTTCCTGCTGACCAGGCGGCGGTTCGCGCCGCTGTTCGCGACCAACCTGCTCGGCGTGTTCAACGACAACCTGTTCAAGACCGGCCTTCTGGTCATGGGCAGCTACGTCATCTACCGGGCCGAGCCGGCGAAGTCGGCGCAGCTGGGCGCCCTGGCCACGGGCGTGTTCATCCTGCCCTTCTTCCTGTTCTCGGCCGTGGCCGGCCAGTTGGCCGACGCGTGGGAGCGGGCGAAGATGGTGCGCCTGGTCAAGCTGGCCGAAGTGGCGATCATGGGCCTCGGGCTGGCGGGGTTCTGCACCCAATCCATCGGCCTGCTGCTCACCGCCCTGTTCCTGATGGGGGTGCACTCCTCGGTCTATGGACCGCTGAAGTACGCCATCCTTCCCCAGCAGCTGCACGAGGGGGAAATCCTGGGTGGCACGGGGCTGATGGAGGCCGGCGGCTTCGTCGCCATCCTGGCCGGCCAGCTCGCCGCTGGGCTGATGGCGCCCTGGCAGGCGGGAGCGCTCGCCTGCGCCCTGGCGGCCGTGGGCCTCGCCGCCAGCCTGGCGATCCCGTCGGCGCCGCCGGCCGAGGTGGGCGGCCGCATCGAGCTGAACGTCCCCAGGCTCAGCTGGCGGCTGGTGCGCATGGCCATGGCGATCCCGCGCGTCTGGCTGTCGGTCCTGGCCATCGCCTGGTTCTACGCGGTCGGGGCGGTGCTGCTCGGGGAACTGATCCCGCTGGTCAAGGGCATGCTGCACGGCCGCCAGGAGGTGGCGGTGCTGTTCCTGGCGATCTTCTCGATCGGCGTGGCGGTCGGATCGCTGCTGGTCAATCGCTTGCTGAAGGGCGCGGTCTCGGCGCGCTACACGCCGGTCGCGGCGCTGGCGCTGGGCGCCTTCCTGCTGGACCTGTCCTTCGCCATCGGCGGCTTCCAGGCGCGAGGCGAGGACCTGGGGATCGCGGCCTTCCTGGCCATGCCGGGGGCGTGGCGGATCGTGCTCGATCTGGCCGCGATTTCGCTCTGCGGCGGCGTGTTCGTGATCCCGCTGCTGGCCATCCTGCAGACCGCCAGCCCCCCGGAGGAGCGCTCGCGCATCCTCGCGGCCAACAACATCGTCAACGCCGGCATCACCGTGGCCGCCATCGTCGTGGCGACGGTGCTGCTGAAGCTCGGCGTCGCCATCTCGGGCCTGATCGCCCTGATGGGGCTCGCCACCCTGGTCATCGCCCTGATCGCCGCCATCATGTCGGGCCAGACGGTGATCAAGCCGCTGTCGCGCTGGGTGTTTCGCCTGCTCTTCCGGGTGGAGATCACCGGGGTCGAGAACATGCCGCCTGAAGGCTCCAGCGCGGTCGTGGTTGTCAACCATGTCTCCTACCTGGACGGCCCGCTCATGGGGGCCTTCCTGCCGGGCCGGCCGACCTTCGCCATCCACACCGCCATCTACAACGCCTGGTGGATGAAGCCGGTGCTGCCGATGTTCGACAGCTTTCCGGTGGACGTGACCAAGCCGCTCTCGGCCAAGGCCATGATCAAGACCGTTCGGCAGGGGCGCACCCTGGTCATGTTCCCGGAGGGCCGCATCACCGTCACGGGCACGCTGATGAAGGTCTTCTCCGGCCCCGCCATGGTGGCGGACAAGGCGGACGCGCTGATCGTGCCGGTGCGGGTCGACGGCCCCCAGTACAGCTTCCTGTCGCACATGAAGGGCAAGCAGCGCCTGCGGCTCTTCCCCAAGGTCAGGATCACCGTGCTGCCGCCGGTCCGCTTCGACCTCAGCGCCGCGCCCACGCCCCGCAAGCGCCGGGCGCTCGCCACCGAGCGGCTCTATGCGGTGATGAGCGACATGATGTTCGCCACCGCCGACCTCGACCGCACCCTCTACCAGGCCCTGGTGGACGCCCGCGCGGTGCACGGCGCCAAGGCCTTCGCCGTGGAGGACGTGAAGCGCCTACCGCTGAGCTACGACAAGCTGCTCATCGGCGCACGAGTGCTGGGCGACGCGCTCGCCCCCGGAGCCGAGGTCGGCGAGGCGGTGGGCGTGATGCTGCCCAACGTCAATCCGGCCATCGCCACCTTCTTCGCGCTGCAGCGGACCGGGCGGGTCTGCGCCATGCTGAACTACACCTCAGGCGCGGCCAACCTGCAGTCCGCCTGCGAGACGGCCAGGATCAGGACGGTCGTCACCTCCCGCGCCTTCGTCGAGCAGGCGAGGCTGCAAGGCGTGGTCGAGAAGCTGGAGGGCTCGGGGCGGCGGCTCGTGTGGCTGGAGGACGTAGCCGAAGGGATCGGGACCGGCGCCAAGCTGCGCGGCCTGGTCGCCGAGCGGATCGGCTCCAGGTTCGCGACGCGGCGCCGCGGGTCCGACGCGCCCGCGGTGATCCTTTTCACCTCGGGCTCCGAGGGCGCGCCGAAGGCCGTGGTGCTCACCTCGCGCAACATCCTGGCCAACATCGCCCAGGTGGCGGCGCGGGTGGACTTCAACCCGACCGACCGGGTGCTGAACGCCCTGCCGATCTTCCATAGCTTCGGGCTGACCGGCGCGACGCTGCTGCCGATCCTGAACGGGGTGCGAACCCTGCTCTACCCCAACCCGCTGCATTTCGGCACGGTGGCCGCCTTCGCCTACGACTCCAACGCCACCATCCTGTTCGGCTCCGACACCTTCCTGGCCGGTTACGCCCGGGCAGCCTCGCCCTACGACTTCTTCCGCGTGCGCTACATCTTCGCCGGCGCCGAGCCGGTCCGGCCCCAGACCCGCGCGACCTTCTACGACAAGTTCGGCCTGCGCCTGCTGGAGGGCTATGGCGCCACCGAGTGCGCCCCGGTGATCGCGGTGAACACGCCCATGCACTTCCAGGCGGGCTCCGTCGGCCAGCTGCTGCCCGGCCTGGAGCACCGGCTGGACCCGGTGGAGGGGATCGAGGAGGGTGGCCGGCTGGTGGTGCGCGGCCCCAACGTCATGGCCGGCTACTTCAAGGCCGACGCGCCCGGCGTGCTGCAGCCGCCGGAAGACGGCTGGTACGACACCGGCGACATCTGCACCCTGGACGAGGCGGGCTTCGTCACCATCCGCGGCCGCGCCAAGCGTTTCGCCAAGGTCGGGGGCGAGATGGTCTCGCTGGCGGCGGTGGAGGGCTACGCCAAGGCGGTCTGGCCGGAGGCGGAGCACGCCGTCGTCGCCCGCCCCGAGCCGCGCAAGGGCGAGGAGCTGGTGCTGTTCACCACAGCGGCCGGCGCCGACACCCAGACCCTGAAGAGCTGGGCGCGCGAGCACGGGGTCGCGGAGCTGTCGCTGCCCCGAGAGGTGCGGGTCATGGACGCCCTTCCGGTGCTGGGAACCGGCAAGCCGGACTATGTGGCCATGAACGACAGGGCGCGGGAAAAGGCGCTGGAGCCGGCCTGATGACCGCTGGCGGACGGGCGCCCCGCGATCTCTTAGCCCACGCAGCCTGGCTCGCGCCCCACCTGCAGGTGGTCCGGCCGCCCGGAGCCGGTCCCTTCCCGGTGGTGGTGCAGATGCACGGCTGCGGCGGCGTCCAGCCCATGCAGCTCCGCTACGCCGAGGCGGCCCGTGCGGCGGGCGTGGCGGCCGTGGTCGTGGACTCCCTGGCGCCGCGTGGACTCAGCCGCGCCGAGGCGCAGCTCACGGTATGCACGGGACTGAAGCTGCGGGGCGCGGAACGGGCCGGGGACCTGGTCGCCACCCTCGCCTGGCTGGACGGAGAAGCCTGGGCCCGGCCCGGAGGCGTCGCCGCCGCCGGCTGGAGTCACGGCGGCTGGTCGGTCATGGAGGCCCTCGCCGCAGGCGCGCCCGACCCGCGGGTATCGAGCCTCGCCCTGGTGGTCCTTGTCTATTCCTATGCCGGCCCACTGGCGCGCAGCACCCGCCACGGCTGGGGCGAGCACCATCCCAAGGTGCGCGCCTGCCTCGCCGGACGGGACGCCGTGGTCGGCCGGTCAGCCCCGCTGCGCGCGCTGGAGCGGCTGAAAGCCGATGGCCTGGACGTCGAGCTCGTCACCCTGCCTGAGGCCACCCATTGCTTCGATGACGAGTGCGCCCGCGATCCGCGGACCCGCTACCGTCCCGATCTCGCCGCGTCGGCCGAGACCTTCTACGTCGATGCGCTGAAGAGCCTTTGACGCTCTCGGCGCTTCCAGACGACGCTCTCCTACCCTACCCCTTGGACGATGAGCGACACCGCCTTCTCTCCCCACCGCCGGGAACAGCGGCCCAAGGTCGTCATCCTGGCCGGCGGCAAGGGCACGCGCATCGCCGAGGAGACGGCGGTGCGGCCCAAGCCCATGGTGGAGATCGGTGGCCGGCCGCTGCTCTGGCACATCATGAAGGCCTACAGCGTGCACGGGCTGAACGAGTTCGTGATCTGCTGCGGCTATCTGGGCGCGCGCATCCGGGACTACTTCCTGAGCTACGCCTACCAGAACGCCGACATCACCATCCGCCCCTCCGGCGAGGTGGAGGTGCACCAGAGCTACTCCGAACCCTGGACCATCACCCTGGTGGACACGGGGGTCGACACCATGACGGGCGGGCGCGTGAAGCGGGTGGCGAGCTACCTGCGGGACCGCCCCTACTTCTGCCTGACCTATGGCGACGGACTGTGCGACGTGGACATCTCGGCCCTGATCGCCTTCCACGAGGCCCACGGCGCCCAGGCCACCGTGACCGCGGTGACGCCGCTGGCCCGCTTCGGGGCGCTGGAGCTCCGCGGCGACGAGGTCGCGCGCTTCACCGAGAAGCCGCAGCAAGAGGGCGGCGTGATCAACGGCGGCTACTTCGTGCTTTCACCCCGCGTGCTCGACCTGATCGAGGGCGACGACACCCTGTTCGAGAAGGCCCCGCTGGAGGCGCTGGCCGCCCAGGGTGAACTGCGGGCGTTCCGCCATACGGGCTTCTGGCAGCCGATGGATACGCTCCGGGACAAGCTTTACCTGGAGGACCTCTGGGCCGCGGGAGCCCCCTGGAAGACCTGGTAGCTAGCCGTTCGATCTCCAATCGTCGGGGAACGCATAGAGCACCGTCTCGAAGCCGTTCGGCGCATGCTGTCGGACATACAGCCTGTCGTAGCGCTCGCCGATCCAGGCGGGGATGTCCCAGAGGTCTGCGGGCTTGTGGTACAGGGCGATCGCCAGCCGCGGGCGGCAGGCGGTTAGGATGCGGGTCATGCCCTTCAGGGCGGCCAGCTCGCTTCCCTCGATGTCCATCTTCACGAAGTCGGGTCGCAGGCCCGGCATGGTCTGGTCAAGGCTCAGGCACAGGATGGATCGGGTCTGCTCCAAGCTTTCGGACCCGACCACCCGGCAGGCCGTCCCATCCCCCGCGAGCGGCACGGCCTGGATGCGGTCGGACAGGCCGCAGGGCAGCGCGGTGGCGTCAGGGATCGATGCATCCTGGACGAAGGCGCTCAGGCGGGCGAAATTGTCATCGTCGGGTTCGAAAGCCGTGTAGCGGGCTATGCCCACGCCGCGCGCCAGCAGGTCCCGGCAGGTGTCGCCCGTATAGGCCCCGGCGTCCAGGAAGCTTATCGGCCGGTCGAAGCCGGGCAAGTCCGGCGGGACGTACTGGTTGTGGGTGTCCGCCCCCGGATGGTGGCGCACGTCTCCGGTGATCCGGTATCTGAGCAGACCGATATAGGTGTCCACGCTGGTCTGGTCGCCAAGGCGGCGGGCACACGCCTGCAGCGTCTCCAGGTTGCGGTGGATCAGGGTGCGAGACGTCTGCCAGCAGGTCGAGGCGCCCTCGCCCAACACCTCGGGCAGCTCGGCGCCGACCACGACGTCGGCGAAGGGCAGGCGGCGAGCCCAATCCAGGACCTCGAACGACGTCGCGACGGGGTTCAGCACGCCGCCGACGAAGGTGCGGCCGGCGGCCTGGCGGGCGTTGAGGTGATCGGGGTGCAACACCGGCGCACCCATGAGCGAGGTGAAGTCCGCGCCCGCCCGGCGATCGAGGAAGCCCAGCACCGGGACCCCCTGGCCCATGAGCAGGGCGGCCAGGGTCCGGCCGTAATGGCCCGCGCCGTGGATCCAGCACCCGCGGGCCAGTCCCTCCCGGATGCGGTCCGCCGGGCGCTCGGCCATGAGGCTGGCCAGTTCGCCCGCGAACGCCTCGAAGCTGGCCTGGGCGATCGCGGTCAGATCCGATGGACCCGCTGCGGCCGAAGAGTGGCTCACCAGTCGATGTCCCGCAACGCCGTGGTGACCGGCATGCCGTCCGCGGAGATGACGGTCTTCACGGAAGGTCCGCGCGGCTCGTCGGGCTCTATGACCAGGTCCACGAAGATCGGCGGCCCTCCCGGATCATGGCTGGCCAGGAAGGCGTCGAACTCGGCCAGGTTGGCGACGCGGCGGTAGGCGATCTGGAAGGCGCGGGCCAGCTCGGCGAAGTCCGGGATGAAGACGCCGTTGCCGCCATCCGTCCCGTAGGTCTCGCCGAAGTGGCGGACCTGGGACAGGCGGATGGAGTCGTAGCCGCCGTTGTTCAGCACGAACAGGATGAACCCCTTGCGCCTGATCCGCGACAGGGTGGCGAGTTCCTGCACGTTCAGCATCAGCCCGCCGTCGGCGTCGATGCACACCACCTGCCGGTCGGTGGCGAAGGCGGCGCCGAGCGCCATGGGCAGGCCGAACCCCATGGCCCCAAGCGAAGCGCCATTGAAGAAGCGGCAGCCCTCCGGCGGCGCGAAGAAGCGGGTCAGCGTCTCCTCGGCGAAGCCTGAGCAGGCGGGGACCACCACCTTGTCCCGCGCCCAGGCCGAGAAGCGCCCCGCCAGGGTGTAGGTGTTCAGGGCGGTCGTGGAGAGGCGCCGCCGTTCCTCCTCCCGCCCGCTGGCGCGCTGCTCGGCGCACCAGGCGCTCCAGGCGGGATCGACGGTCTTGGAGAGGGTCATCGTCGCCTGGGGCAGGTGGCGAAGGTCGGCGTGCAGCACCTCGCTGTCCGGCAGGCCTTCAAACTTGCGCAGCTCGGCGGCGTCGATATCCACGAAGCAGCGGTGGGCCTGGTCGCCGAAGGCCTCGCGCTGGAAGGCCGTGGTGCCGAGGTCCAGGCGCGCGCCCAGGAACAGGATACGGTCGGCCCGCCCAAGGACGCGGTTGGCCGAGATCGGGGCGAAACCGCCGGGACAGCCGAAATGCAGCGGATGGTCCGCCGCCACGATGTCGAAGGACAGCCAGGAGAAGACCGCCGGCAGGCGGTGGCGCTCGATCAGGTCGCGCACGCTCGCCTCGACCCCCGCCACGCGACAGCCGTTGCCGACGTAGAGCAGCGGCCGCTCCGACTCCAGCAAGCGGGCTAGCTGAGCCTGAAGGGTGGCGTCGTCTCCGCCGGCCTCCCAGGTAGCCGTCGCCCGTTCGCGGATGCGGCGGGCATCCTCCGCCACCTCCTCGTCTCCGAGCGAGACGGGCGCGCCCTGCACGTCGAGGGGAAATTCTATGAAGACCGGGCCCGGGCGCCCGGTCAGCGCTTCGACCAGGGTGTCGATGAAGGCGGTGCGGAAATCAGCCGTGTCGAGCCGGGTGAACCGCTTCACGCACGGCGTGATGATCGCCTCCGACGGCACCTCCTGCGTCCCATGGGTGCGCACGCCGAAGGGGTTGATGTCGGCGCGCTTGATCTGCCCGGCCAGCACGATCAGGGGGACGGAGTTGCCGAAGGCCGACATCATGGCGGTGACGGTGTTGGTCACGCCGGGCCCGGACGTCACCACCGCGAAGCCCGGCCGGCGGAAGTCGCTGGCGTGGGCGTAGCCCTCGGCCGCCGCCACCGCCGCCTGCTCATGCTGGCAGTAGACCGCCTCCAGGCCCGGATGGGCCGACACCGCCCGGTTCAGGTGCATGGCCATGCCACCGGTCAGGGTGAAGACCGTGTCGCAGCCCAGGGCTTCGACCACGGCCACCGCATGGCTGGCGATGGTCGCCTGCGGCTGGCTCAAACAAGGGTCTCGGACGCCGGCCAATAGCGCAGCTTGGCCGCCACGGCCGCCTCGGCCGCGCTGACGCGCTTCTCGCCGTCGCCGAACATGGCCGGCAGGGCGCGCAGGCGCGCGACCAGGTCGGCCAGCTCGTGCGGCTCCAGCGAGGCGGACTGGTCGGAGCCGTACAGGCTGCGATCCAGGGTGATGTGGCGCTCTACGGCCACGGCGCCCAGCATGGCCGCTACGACGCTGGGCTCTACGGCGGTCTCGTGCCCGCTGTAGCCCACCGGTACGCCGTAGCGCTGGCGCAGCGTCTCGATCGCGGCGAGGTTCAGGTCGGCCGGCGGGGTGGGATAGGTCGATACGGTGTGCATCAGCACCACGGGACAGGCGTGGCGGCTGAACACGGCCATGGCCGCGTCCACTTCCGCCAAGGTGCACATGCCGGTGGAAGCGAAGGTGAGCCTCTGCTCGGCCGCCACCGCCTCCACGAAGGCCCGGTGGGTCAGCATGGCCGAGGCCACCTTGTTGTAGCCGAGCCGGTAGCGGCGCAGGAACTGAAGGCTCGCGACGTCCCAGGCGGAGGCGAACCAGGCGAGGCCCAGCTCGCGGCAGAACCGGTCGATCTCATCGTATTCGGCCTGGCCGAACTCCAGGCCCTCCTTCTGGGCCCGTTGGGTGGTTCCCCAGGGGCTCTGCCGCGGCTGGGCCAGCAGCTCAGCCGTGTAGACGAGCTCGATGTCGCGCTTCTGGAACTTCACCGCATCGCACCCGGCCGCGTGGGCGGCGGCGATCAGCTGCTTGGCGATGGCCAGGTCGCCGTTGTGGTTGATTCCGATCTCGGCGATCACGAAGACCCGCCTGGCGAGCGGCCACGCCAGCGGCGCGACAGCTTGTACCGGAAAGGCGGTCTCCAAAGAGCCCGGGTACATGGTCATGCTAGGACTGTCCTTCGTGCGCGATCGCAAGCGCAATACTGGTGAGATTGCCTCCATTGCAGCTTGCAACCGAAGGACCGGCTAACTCATACTTCGATTGATCTGCTTGTTCTTAGGTCTACACGTGATGACGGATGTGGACGCTAAACTGGAATCGGCGACCACGCCTAGCCGTAAATTTGTCGCGTGGCTGGCGGATCGGCAAGCGAAGATCGCCGTGACCGGCGCTTCGGGCTGGATCGGTCGCGCGATCGTCCATCTTGCTCTGGACGCCGGCCTGGACCCTCGCGAGGGTCGGCTGAGGCTGTTCGGCTCCCGGTCCCAGGCGCTGGAGATCAGCGGGCGCCGCCTCGGGGTGGAGCCGCTGACGGACGCGGCCGCGCTCGACGACGGAGACTGGATCGTCCTGCACCTGGCCATCGTGGGCCCGGACCGGATCGCCGGGGGCGATGCCGTCGCCATGCGCGAGATCAACGACGCCCTGCTGGCCCGGACCATGCGGCTGGCCGGGTCTGGACTTGCCCGGCGCTTGGTGTTCGCCTCCTCGGGCGCCGCGGGCCGGGCTGCAGCGGCGATCGAACCCGAGCCTTATGGGGCCATGAAGCTCGCCCACGAGATGACGCTGCGCGAGTGGGCGGCGCAGCATCGCCAGCCGCTGCTGACCGCGCGGGTGTTCAACCTTGGCGGCCCCTACATCAACCCCGTGGACCGCTATGCGCTGGGCGACTTCATCCAGTCGGTGCGGCGCGACAATCGGGTCAGCGTCTCCGCCGAGCGGGGCGTGTTCCGCTCCTATGTGCACGTGCTCGAACTGGCGAGGGTGCTGTTCGACCAGGCGCTGGACGAGGGCTGCCCGGAGATCGTCTTCGACACCTGCGGCCGCGAGACCGTGGAGATGGGTGATCTCGCGCGGACGGTGGCGGAGGTCGTTGGGGACGGGAGTTGTCGGGTAGAGCGGCCGGACCTGCGCGCCGGCGATCCCGACTGGTATGTCGGTTCCGGCGAGGCCTATCAGGCGGCGCTGTTCCGCTCGGGGGCCGAGCCTTGCGACCTGCGCACGATCGTTGGCGATACGGCGGCCTATATCGCGGCCTCGATCTGAGGCGGCTCTACTCTTCTCCTCCCCTAAGCATGGAGAAAGAAGGAACTGCGCCATGGACAGTCCCGCTGTCCTTCAAGGGCGAGGGCCGCAGGTCGGTGTCCAGCTCCCCGGCCTCCAGGGCGTAGGACAGCTGCTTCAGCCGCACGAAGGCGCGGGTGTCGAAGGCAGGACCGTCCAGACCGCCCGCGCGTAGCCAGACGGCGATCTGCTCGACTCCCCGCTCCAGGGTCCACTCCGGCGCGAAGCCTGGCAGCTGTCGCTGCGCCTTGTCGAAGCTCACGCGATAGGAACGTGGGTCGCCACCCGTCTCGCCTGTTATCACCAGGTCCGAGCCGGGGAAGGCCGCGCGCACCGCCTCGGCGATGTCGCGCACCTGGTAGTTCGCCTCGGCCAGCCCGATGTTGAAGGCCTGCGCGTGCACCGCCTGCCGCGGCGCGGTGGCGGCGCACAGCGCGGCCTGGGCGATGTCCTCGATGGCGACGAGGGGCCGCCAGGGCGTCCCGTCGCTGCTCACCCGCAGCTGGCCCGTGGTGTGGGCCCAGGCGGCCAGGTTGTTGACGACCAGGTCGAAGCGAGGGCGCGGGCCGACGCCGTAGGCTGTGGCGTTGCGCATGAACACCGGCGAGAAGCCCTCGTCGGCCATGTCCCGCAGGGCCTCTTCCGCTCGCGCCTTAGAGACGGCGTAGGCGGAGATGGGCTGCAGGGCCGCGCCCTCGTCCAGCGCCTCGGCGCCGCCCGCCGCGCCGTAGAGCGAACAGGAGGAGGCGAAGACGAAGCGCCCCGTCCCCGCGGCTTTCGCCGCTTGGGCCAGCCGCACCGTGCCCTCCAGGTTGATGCGCCGGGTCAGGTCCGGGTCCAGCGCGCCCATGGGATCGTTGGACAGCCCGGCCAGGTGGATGACGGCGTCCGCGCCCTCCACATCGGCGGGCGTGACGTCGCGCACGTCGCGCACGAGCTGGCGGTCGGGCGGCGTTTCGGGCTCCAGCGGCGAGCCGCAATCCTTGAAGAAGCCGGCGTCCAGGCCTGTGACGTAGTGGCCGTCCCGCTTGGCGCGCGCGGTGAGCACCGGCCCGATGAAGCCCTGGTTGCCGGTGACGAGCAGGCGGATGGCTGACCTCCCGGCTAGGCCGCGGCTGCGGCGAGATGACGACTCGTGACAGCTCTTGGCCGCGCCTAGGCCGGCGCGCAAGGCGCGGCCCTCCGCTGATGGGCCAGCGCGAGTTCAGGATGAGCCGGTGCCGTTAGACCAGACCCCCAGCGCCGCCGAACCATCCGGCGAGGCGGAGGCGCTGAAGGCGCAGATCCTGGAGCTGGTCGGCCGCTACCACGCCCTCGCCCATGCGCCCAAGCCCTTCACTCCAGGCGTCTCGGCGGCGCCGGTGTCAGGCCGCGTCTACGCCGCTTCGGACATGCAGAGCCTGGTGGATTGCGCGCTCGACTTCTGGCTGACCACCGGCCGCTTCAACGACGCCTGGGAAGCCCGTCTCGCGGAGCGGCTGGGCGCGCGCCACGTCCTGACGGTGAATTCCGGTTCGTCCGCCAACCTGGTGGCGCTCTCCACACTCACCTCCCCCAAGCTGAAGGCGCGCCGGCTGAAGCCGGGCGACGAGGTGATCACCGCGGCCACGGGCTTCCCCACTACGGTGAACCCGATCCTCACCGCGGGTCTGGTCCCGGTGTTCGTGGACATGCTGCCGGCCACCTACAACCTTGACCCCGAGCAGGTGGCGCGAGCCATCGGCCCGAAGACCCGCGCCATCATGGCGGCCCACACGCTCGGCAACCCGTTCGACCTCGCCGCCATCAAGGCGCTGTGCGAAGCGCACGACCTGTTCCTGGTCGAGGACTGCTGCGATGCGCTGGGCTCAACCTATGACGGTCGGCAGGTGGGCCTGTTTGGAGACCTGGCCACGCTCAGCTTCTATCCGGCCCACCACATCACCACCGGCGAAGGCGGCGCCGTGTTCACCGACGACGACTTCCTGCGCCGGATCGCCGAGTCGTTCCGCGACTGGGGCCGCGACTGCTTCTGCGCGCCGGGCGCCGACAACACCTGCGGCAAGCGGTTCGGCTGGAAGATCGGACAGCTGCCGCAGGGCTATGACCACAAGTACACCTACTCCCATCTAGGCTACAACCTGAAGATGACCGACATGCAGGCCTCCGTCGGCCTGGCGCAGATGGATCATCTCGACGGCTTCATCGCCGCGCGAAGGCGCAACTTCGCGCGGCTCAAGGCCGGCCTGGAGCCCCTGCAGGACGTCCTCCGGCTGCCCGAGGCGACGCCGCGCAGCGACCCCGCGTGGTTCGGCTTCCCGATCACCGTGGCGGCGGACGCGCCCTTCACCCGCAACGCGCTGACCCGATGGCTGGAGGACCACCGCATCGGCACGCGCCTGCTGTTCGGCGGCAACCTGGTGCGCCAGCCCTACATGGCGGGACGCGAGTTCCGCGCCGTCGGCGAGCTGCCCGTCGCCGACGCCATCATGGCGCAGACATTCTGGATCGGCGTCTATCCCGGGCTGCAGGATGCACACCTCGACTACATGCTCGAGGTGATCGACGGCTTCTGCCGGGGGCGCGGCGGCGGCCTGGCGAGACGGCCAGCTCTGGAAATGGGTACGCTCCCGCTCGGCTAGACGCTGATTCGCACGCTGCGGGAGGTCCGATCCTTATGGCCGAGCTGGACTGCCCTCGCTCTGAAACCGTGTTCCGCGAGCTGGCCGAGCCGCCGGTGCTCAGCATCGTGGTCCCCACCATCAACCGCCCGGCCGAACTGATCGTCGCCGTCTCCAGCCTGGCCGACCAGCTCACCGGCGGGCTGGAGCGCAAGGTCGAGATCATCATCAGCGACAACGCTTCCGGACCCGAAACGCTCGCGGTGATCAAGGCCCTGGCCGACAAGTACGCCGCCGTCAGCTATCTGGTGCACGCCCGCGACGAGGGCGGCTTCTTCCAGTTCTTCTCCGCGCCGTGGCGGGCGCGCGGCCGCTGGACCTGGGTGTTCGGCTCCGACGACGCCCTGGCGCCCGGCGGCGTCGCCCACATCGTCGGCCTGCTGGAACGAGAGCAGCCCGGCTTCCTGGCCCTGAACAAGCGGGTGGCCAACGCCGACCTGACCCAGGTGCTGAACCCTTCGGCCAATTCCGTCCCGGACCGCCGCTTCGACAGCTTCATCGAGCTGTTCTGCGCGCTGGGGATCAATCAGTTCGCCTTCATCAGCGCCAACATCGAGCTGACCGAAGCGGCCCGGCGCATCGACCCGGACTTCTACCTCACGGCCGACACCCGCCACCCGCACGTGGCGGGCTATCTGGAGAAGCACGCCCGCGCGCCGGCCTACTACACCTCGGCCAACCACCTGGTGCACCGGGCGGACAACTCGCCCCTGCTGAACTACCACTCCGGCAACTTCTTCGACTACGGCGTGATGCTGCCGCACGTGCTGGAGCAGGTAGGGCGAAGGATCGGCGCGCCCGCGGACCTGCTGGAGCGGGTGACCGGGGACAAGTCCATCACGAGCTACGACCCGCCCGTCATCACCTTCGTCGACGCGATGCTGGAGAACATCCTTCGCGCCACCGCCTTCGGCCGCCACCTGACCACGGGCCAGCGCCACGGGTTGGAGCGCATCCTGGGCGCCTGCCGCAGCGACCGCCTGGCGCAGTTCGCCGGGATCTGGACCCACCACCAGCGCCTGCTAGGCCTGGAGCACGCCGCCGAGCAGGCCAAGGCCGTGCTGGAGCAGGCCCGGCGCGCGGGCCTGGAGGCGTCCAAGGCGTTCACGCGTTAGCGGCCCGCCCTGGAGCGCCGTATGCGGTCTAGCTGGCGTCCGCGACGGCTACGCTACAGCGCCACTGGGTGTCGGCCTCTACGCCAACCCGCGACGTGGCGGGGGCCATCGCGGGATCAGGTCTGGGTCGGATACCAGTCGGTGGCGAGGTCGGCATGGCGGTTGACGAAGCCGCTGATGGCGACGAGGGCGGCCTTGTCGGGGATGTTCACATGACGGCCCTCCCGCTGGATCAGGCCGGTGTCGGTCATCTCGCGCAGCAGGCGGTTCACGTGCACCTTGGTCAGCCCGACCGCATCGGCGATCTCGGACTGGCTCAGGAACAGGTCCAGCACGTCCGCCCCCGCCTGACCTTCGGTCAGGTCCCGGCGGGAGAGCAGCTCCAGCAGCAGGGTGGCGATCCGCGCCCGCCCGTCGGTGCGGCCAAGCGACTTCAGCCGGTCGCACAGGGCCACGTTCTCCATGGTGGCGACGCCGAACAGCAGGGCCGCCAGCCGGGGATGGTGGGCGAAGATGTCGCTCAGCGCCTTGCGGTGAAAGGGGGAGACCACCGCCGCGGTGGCCGAGGTGATCGTCGCCGCCACCCGTGACCAGGCCAGACAGGAGACGTTCACGATGTTGCCCGGATGGTGGATACGAAGGATCTGGCGCGCGCCGCCCTCCAGCACTGTGGAGGCGTAGAGCCAGCCCGACTGGAGCACGAACATCTCGTCGGACGCGCGGGTCTCGACGACGACCTGCTCTCCCGCCTTCATCTTGCGGCGCTCGGCTTGCAGGCCGGCGAGCACCACCCGCTCGGCGGTGGTGAGCTCCACATAGTGGTTCAGACGATCGACGAGGGGATTTGAGATGGTGACGTCCATGGACCCGGCTTGCTTGGCGGCTGAGCCCTAACGCCGGGCGAGAGGCATGGTTCGCCAGGGCGGCGGACCACACCCCTCGTCCTCGGGTCAGTCCACCCGGGCGTTGTGCTTGGTGCGATAGATGGCCCGGCTGTCGCGGTTCTCCTGGCGCTGCAGGGCGACCCGGTCGCGGCCGCTCAGGTGGCCGTCGTCGCGGGCGCGCATCCGGTCGGTGCGGGCGTTCAGTCGGGCTTCGCGGGTCTCCATGTGGCGGGTCTCGCCGGGGGTGAGCTGGCCGCTGGCCACGCCGTGCTGGATGCGGGCCTGCTGGTTGACTTCGCGCTGGCCGACGGTCTGGGCGTCGGCCGCGGTGGTGAAGGCGGGCATGGCGGCGGCGAGGCTGGCGAAGCCGGCGAGGCCGAGGATCAGGCGGTTCATGACGTGGCTCCCAAGGTGTCGCGGCCGTTGCTCGACCGTGGCGTCAACCTAGGGGCGTCCGCCTGCATCGGGCCTGAGCCTGTCGACAGCTTGCGTTCATCCTGAACCGCCAGCGCCGAGGCGCAGGAAGCTGACCTCCGCCACGCCGTAGACGCGCTGGTCCAGAAGCTCGAACCGGTCGGCGGCCAGCGGCGGCTCGCCAGCCCCGCGCTCCAGCACACAGAGCGCATCCGGCTGCAGCCAACCGTTGCACGCCAGCGACTCCAGCGCGCGCTCCCCCAGCCCGGCAGCATAGGGTGGGTCCAGGAAGGCGAGGCCGAAGGCCGCGCCCGCGCTGGCTGGGCGGCCGCCCAGGTCCGTGGCGTCGCGGCGGTGGATGCGGGTGGCGCCGAACAGGCCCAGCGCCTCCACGTTGTCGCGGATGGCGCCGCGGGCGGTCTCGTCGGTCTCCACGAACAGGCAGAAGGCCGCGCCGCGCGAGACCGCCTCCAGCCCCAGCGCGCCGGAGCCGGCGAACAGGTCCAGCACGCGGGCGCCCTGCAAGCCCAGCGACCAGGGCGCGTGCTCCAGGATGTTGAATACGGCCTGGCGGGCGCGGTCGGAGGTGGGGCGGGTCGCGCGTCCCTCCGGCGCGCGGATCGGCTTACCCCTGAACCGGCCTGAGGTTATGCGCATGAAGCGTTGAGGCTCAGCGCGCCGGGCGGGGCCTGCGA
>CALMGB010000320.1:598-1357 GCA_937863535.1 uncultured Caulobacteraceae bacterium | reverse complement strand
TGGCTGCGCTTATGGCGTCCGGCTCGCCCTGCCGCAACCCCGTTGCACCATCTTGAAACCATTTGCGGACGCGATGCTCTAGACAGTCACGCCCACGTGACACGGAATATTAAGGTTAAATGCTCACCTTAAGCGAGACCCGGAACGACGGCGTTCAAGTTTACGGAGCGTTTACCATGAAGAAGCGATTGGTGTTGACCATCGCGCTGGCCGGAATGTCCGGCAGCGCCTTCGCCGCGGACCTTCGCGGCCCGATCATCGAGGCGCCCCCGCCGCTGCCTCTGCCGGTCGCCGGCTTCAGCTGGACCGGCGGTTATGCCGGCGTGAACGTCGGCGTCGGCACCGCCGACGCGAACTATCGCTCGGACTATTCGTCGTCGAGCGTCGCCGCCAGCAGCTACGAGGCCGCTCCATGCAATGGAGGGGGGTACAATCCTAACGACGGTAACTGCGTCTACTCCACTGCCGCGATCCCGGCTAGCGCCAACAGCCAGTCCGAGCATCAGCGCTCCGGCGGGGTGCTCGGGGGGGTCCAGGCCGGTTACAACTACGCGATCGGCGCAGGCGGCTTTGGCGGTTTCGGAGGGCTTCGCGCCGTCCCCGTGATCGGTGTCGAAGCCGACTTCGACGGCTCCGGCGTCGCCTCCAACGGAACGCTCGGCGGCTTCGCCTCCGGCGACCTGACCGGCAGCCCGCTCTACGTCGGCGCCCAGACCGACATCAAATACGTCGGCACCGTTCGCGGCCGCCTCGGTGTCG
>CALMGB010000320.1:0-588 GCA_937863535.1 uncultured Caulobacteraceae bacterium | reverse complement strand
CTCCTCGTCTTTGGAACCGGCGGCTTCGCCTACGGCGAAACGGAATCCTCGGTCAGCGCACCGGCGGCCGGCGTTTTCAGCCATACGTCGAACTTCCACACCGGCATCGCCTACGGCGGCGGTCTGGAGTTCGCTCTCACCAACAATCTCCTGCTGCGAGCCGAATATCTCCATTACGACTTCAACTCGAAGAGCATCGCCCAGGGGAGCATCCAGGGTGTGAGCGCGTGCGGGTGCGCGACCTCCTCCACCTATGCCGTGTACGAGAAGCCCAGTCTCGACGTGGTCCGGGCCGGGCTCAGCTACAAGTTCGACTTCGCTCGCGCCGTCGCTTCGCCGGTGATCGCGCGCTACTGACGCTTACGATCGACGAACCCGCCGCCGCGGCCTCCCGCGGCGGCAAAGCGTCGAAACAGCCGTTCCAAACGCCGCGCGGCGTGCTATTCCGGTGCCTATGACCGGAAGCGTGCCTTTGCTGGATGAGCGTGCCGCCGCGCCGGCACCCTGGCGTGGCGATCGGCGTACCGCGGCGCTCGTGCAGGCTTTGGGCAAGCGCTCGATCGTCCTCATCGGCCTGATGGGCTGCGG
>CALMGB010000319.1:823-5015 GCA_937863535.1 uncultured Caulobacteraceae bacterium | reverse complement strand
CGTCCTGGGCGGCTGGCGGCGGGGCGCTGGGGGGCGGCGCGTAGACAGGCGCCTCCGGTCCGGCGACCGGGGCTGCGCCGTACGCCGGATAGCCGTTCTGCGAGGCGCGATCGGCGGCGTTCTGCTGAGCGTCGCGGGCGCTGATCGGATAGGCCGGCTGGGTGGCCATGATGCTGCCGTCGCCCGGCCGCTCGCCGGCATAGATCGGATACTGCGGCGCAGAGGTGCACGCAGCCGTCCCGGACAGCAGCGCCGCGCCGAGCGCCAGGCGCGCCATCGCAGGCCGATTCGCTCCACAGGCGAGCGCGCGGACCGCGGCCGGCCCTGCATCGCGCCAAGGATTGGACATGGTCACCTCACGACACCAGCGACTCAGGCCGCATATTAACGCACGCCCAGGCCGATAAGGACCCCCCAGTCCTCAAAGACTCTTGGCCTTCACGACTCCCGCGCCACGCCGCTGAGCAGCGGCACGAAGCGGACCTCGCCGAGCTCCTCCTTCACGAAGGCGCCCTTTCCGTCCCCTACATAGCGCAGCAGGCTCTGCACCGGACCGCGACCGACAGGCGCAACCAGCACGCCGTTCGGCTTCAGCTGCTCCAGCAGCCGCCGCGGCTCCTCCGCCGGTGCGGCGGTCACCAGCACCCGGTCGAAGGGGGCCTGTTCGGGCCACCCCTCGTGGCCGTCGCCGAATCGGCTGATGACATTTTGGACATGCAGCCTTTTCAGCCGCGCCTCGGCCTCGCCGAGCAGGGTGCGGTAGCGCTCCACCGTGTAGACGTATCGCACCAGGCCCGCCAGCACTGCGGTCTGGTAGCCGCTGCCGGTGCCGATCTCCAGCACGCGATGGCGGCCCTTGAGCTGCAGGGCCTGGGTCATCAGGCCCACGATCAGCGGCTGGGAGATGGTCTGGCCACAGGCGATGGGCAGCGCGCTGTCCTCCCACGCCCGCTCCTTGAACAGCTCGGGGACGAACAGGTCGCGCTGGATGGCCTCGATGGCGTTCAGCACTGAGGGCTCGGTCACGCCGCCAGAGCGCAGACCGAGCACCAGCTTGGCGCGGCGGGTGTCCGCCCCCTCGTGCGGCCCGTCCGCCACCCGGCTCAGGCCTTCCCGGCCATGGCGGGGCCGCTCGCGGCGGGGCCGCTCGCGACGGGACCGTGAAAGGCCGGAACGTCGCCGCCGAGCTTGCCCTTCAGGTCATGCACGCTCTCGCGGTGGGTGAGGTCGATGTGCAGGGGCGTGACGGAGATGCGCCGGTTGCGCACTGCGTGCAGGTCGGCGCCGGGCGTGAGCGTCACCTGCTTGGCGCGGTAGCCGAGCCAGTAGTAGTCGCGCCCACGCAGGTCGGTACGCTTGTCGAAATGGAGGTAGGACTCGTCGCGCATGCCCTGGACGGTGACCTCCACCCCCTCCACCTCTTCCGGCGCGACGGGCGGGAAGTTCAGGTTGATCACCACGTTTCGCGGCCAGCCGATCTCCAGCAGGCGGGTGATCACGCCGGGCGCATGGGCCTCGGCGGTGTCGTAGCGGGCCACCACGCTGTCGTGGAAGCGGGTCAGCACCTGGGACAGCGCGATGGAGGGCACGCCCAGCGCCATACCCTGGAGCGCGCCGGCGACGGTGCCGGAGAAGGTCACGTCCTCGGCCACGTTCTGCCCGCGGTTGATCCCGGACAGCACGAGGTCCGGCTTCCGATCGGCCAGCAGCTCCTGCACCGCCAGCATCACGCAGTCGGTGGGCGTACCGGAGGCGGCGTAGTTTTGATTATCGAGCTTTCGCACCCGCACCGGCTCGGTCAGGGTCAGACGGCGCGAGGCCCCGGACTGCTCGGTCTCCGGCGCGCAGACCCAGACGTCGTCCGACAGGCGCCTGGCGACACGCACCAGCGCGTCCAGACCTTCAGCGCCGATCCCGTCGTCGTTGGTGATCAGGATGCGCATTAAGCCTCGCCCCCGATGTGCGTCTGCCCGCCCATGTATGGCTGCAGCGCCTGGGGGATGGCGATGCGGCCACCCTCGTCCTGGTAGTTCTCCATCACCGCCACCAGCGCGCGCCCCACCGCCAGGCCCGAGCCGTTCAGGGTGTGCGGGAAGCGCGTGCCCTTTTCCCCAGTCTTCTTGATGCGGGCGTCCATGCGACGGGCCTGGAAGTCGCCGCAGTTGGAGATCGAGCTGATCTCGCGATAGGTCGCCTGCGACGGCAGCCATACCTCAAGGTCGTAGGTCTTCCTCGCCGTAAAGCCCATGTCGCCGGCGCAGAGGAGCATGGTCCGGAACGGCAGCTCAAGCCGCTTCAGCACCGCCTCGGCGCAGTCGACCATGCGACCGTGCTCGGCCTCGGAGGCCTCGGGCGTGGTGATGGAGACCAGCTCGCACTTGGTGAACTGGTGCTGGCGGATCATCCCCCGCGTGTCCCGCCCGGAAGCGCCTGCCTCGGAGCGGAAGCAGGGGGTGAGGGCGGTGAAGCGGAGGGGAAGCGCCTCTTCCGTAGTGATCTGCTCGCGGATGAGGTTGGTGAGGGAGACTTCGGCGGTGGGGATGAGCCAGCGGCGCTCCCCAAGCGCTCGAACGTCCTTAAACCTAATTTCTTGAAATATGTTTAGGTCTGGCAAAAGTCCGGACCAGTCTGGCCCCACACTATTGTCCTGTAGCCGGATCCACTTCTCCCACACATTGTAATCGGATATAATTTTGGGAACAACAAAGGAATCATGGGCAGCAAAATTTCTTAGTTCGCGAAGCGACACAGCAATATCTAGTGAATTCCTGGGAGGAGCCTCCACGCTCGTGGCGTAAAATAAGTCCTCGCCGAACTTGGGTAGCTGCCCCGTACCTAACATTGCTTGATCACGTACCAGTAATGGCGGCGACACCTCTTCGTACCCGTGCTCGCGCGTCTGCAGGTCGAGCATGAACTGGCCGAGCGCGCGTTCCAGGCGGGCGAGGTCGCGCTTGAGGACCACGAAGCGGGCACCGGACATGCGGGCGGCGGCTTCAAAGTCCATCATGCCCAGCCGCTCGCCGAGCTCCACATGGTCCTTGGGCGCAGCCAGCCGGCCGGCGGGAAGATCGGCGGGATCGCCCCAGCGGCGCTGCTCCACGTTGCCGTGCTCGTCCGCGCCTGGCGGCACGTCATCGGCGGGGAGGTTGGGGAGGCCGGAGAGCAGTTCGCGGAGGTCGTCGTTCGCGGCCTTCTCGGCCTCCGGCAGGCCGGCGAGCTGAGCCTTCAGCGCCTCGACCTCGGCCATCAACTCGGCCGCGCGGGCCTCGTCGCCGGCCTTCTTGGCGGCGCCGATCAGCTTGGAGGCCTCGTTGCGGCGGGCCTGGGCGGTCTCGAAGGCGGCCTTGGCGGCGCGGAGCCTGGCATCGGCCTCAAGGATCGCGTCGGTGGGGAGGGGGTCCAGCCCGCGCGAGGTCCAGCCGCGGTCGAACACGGCGCGGTCGTCGCGGATGGCCTTCACGTCGAACATTGCAGATGGGAGACTCAGGGGAGGTGCGCGTGGCGACCTGTCTAGAGGCGGGAAGCGCGGAGGGGAAGCGGCGCTCTCTCCCTTCCCCCTCGATGGGGGGAAGGCTTCACGTCACCGCAAGCTCGCGGCTTTCCTCGCGCTTGCGGCGGAGCTGGATCAGGCGGACGCACCAGATGCTGATCTCGTACAGCCCATAGATCGGGATGGTGAGCAGGCACTGGCTCAAGGGGTCGGGCGGGGTGACCACGGCGGCGACCACCACGATGCCGAGGATGGCGTAGCGCCGGCCCTTGGCCAGCGTCTGTGCGTCGATCAGGCCGGCCAGACCGGCCAGCGAAAGCACCACCGGCAGCTGGAAGCACAGGCCGAAGGCCAGCAGCATGTGGGTGACGAGGTCCAGGTAGTCGCTGACCTTGGGCAGCAGGTCCACCTGCACGTGGGCGGCGGAAATCTGCTGGGACAGCGAGAACCACAGCACGAAGGGCAGCATCAGGTAGTAGACCAGCGCCGCCCCCATCAGGAACAGCACGGGCGCCGCGATCAGGAAGGGCAGGAAGGCGTTGCGCTCCTTCTTGTACAGGCCCGGCGCCACGAAGCGGTAGAGCTGCCAGGCGATCACCGGAAAGCAGATCATCAGGGCGCCGAAGCCCGCCAGCTTCATCTTAGTGAAGAAGAACTCCAGCGGCGCGGTGAAGACCAGCCGCAGGTTCTCCGCATGTC
>CALMGB010000319.1:0-813 GCA_937863535.1 uncultured Caulobacteraceae bacterium | reverse complement strand
TCCGACCACCGGGCGAAGGCCGGTGATGGCGAACAGCAGGTCGAACGGGCCCTTGTGGCCGTGCAGCTTCTGCTCGGCGATCAGGTCGCCGGCCATCTCGAACGGGCGGAGCAGGGCGAGATAGATCGCCTGCGAGAAGAAAAAGCAGAGGATGAAGCCGACCACCAGCGAGCCGACGCAGATGATCAGCCGCGTGCGCAGCTCGGCCAGATGGTCGAGGAGGGGCGCGCGGGAGGCTTCGATCTCGCTCTCGTCGACGTGGCTCACCCGGCGGGTTCCTGCGCCGCATGGACGGCGGGCGCGGGCTCCGACGGCGGGACCAGCGGCCGTACGGCTTCAGGCGCCTGGGACAGGGTGTCGGGTGGAGGGCCGGGCAGCGGCATCATGGCGTGGGGACCCGGCGTGATCTCACCCTCCCGCTCGCCGAAGCCGGCCGGCGGCGGCGCGCCCAGCTCTTTGTGCAGGGTCTCGAAGTGGCTGTCGATCTCCTGGCTCACGGGCTTCACATACTCGCCGCGGCGCAACGCCTCGACCTCGCGCTTAAGCTCGTCGAGTTCGGACTGGCGGGCCATCTCGTCGAAGCTGGCGCGGAACTCAGCCGCCAGGCCACGCATCTTGGCGGTGAACTGGCCGACCTTGCGCAGGACGATGGGCAGATCCTTGGGGCCCACGAAGATCAGGGCGACCACGGCCACCACCATGATCTCCTCGGCGCCGGCGTCTAGGAACATTTGGCGCCCGGGAGCAGGGTGTCTGGGAACATGGCGTCAGGTCCGGGTCACGGCCGCAGCGCTGGCGCCGGCCGCTGGGTTC
>CALMGB010000318.1 GCA_937863535.1 uncultured Caulobacteraceae bacterium | reverse complement strand
GTCGAGGTGGTGCATGCGGGGCTGGTGGTCGCCGCGTCGGCCCTGCTGGTCGCGGGCCTGGCGTCTTTGCTGCTGCAGCCTTTCGCCGCCGCCTTGCCGCGGGTGGACCTGGACGTGCTGCGATCCGCCGGCTTGGAACCGCGGCGGCCGGTGTCCCTGGCCCTGCTGGCGCTGGCCGTCTACGTCGCGGGGCAGATGGTGGTGTTCAACCGGCTGAGGCGGGTATTCGGCACGCTCATCCTCGGCGACCCCTTCCATCCCGACAACGTCTCCCGGCTGCGGGTGATTGGCTTGGCGCTGATCGGGCTTGAGCTCATGGGCTACCTGCTGCGCATGACGTTGGCCTTCGTTTTCCCTGAACGGGTCACGGGGGCCGGCGCGACCCTGAACCTCACCGCCTGGTTCGCGATCCTGGTGGTGTTCGTGCTGGCCGAGGTGTTCCGCGAGGGTGCACGCCTGCGTCGCGACGCCGAGCTGACCATATGAGCGTCCGGATGCACCTGGACGCCCTTCTGCATGGGCGACGCATGTCCTTGGCGGAGCTGTCGGACCGGGTGGGGATCAGCCCCGCCAACCTGGCCCTATTGAAGCTGGGCCAGGCGCGGGCGATCCGATTCACCACCCTGGCGGCGCTCTGCCGCGAGCTGGACTGCCAGCCGGGGGACCTGCTGACCTACGATCCTGGCGACGCAGACCCAGAAGAGCTAATCGACTGACGTCGCTCAGCTCGGCAGGGACAGCGCCTGATCCGCCACAACCTCCACCACCTTCGGTGGCCCTAGAAGGGCGTGGAGGGCTTCCTCCGGGGAAAAGCCGGGTTCGACCACCACCAGACGGTGATCGGCCAGGGTGCGGTGGCTGGCCAGCACCTGCCGGCGCTTGGGGCAGAGGTCGAAGCACTTGGTCTCCACCACTCTCACCTTGCCCCAGCGGCGGTCCTTCAGCAGAGCCTTCAACTGCTTGGCCACCGGCTTGCCCGCGCCATTGAACTTGCGGGCGCACTTGCCGCAGACGAGCACCGTGTCGGAGAACGGCGCCTTGGCCACCTTGAGGCCGCGGCACGGGACAAGCGGGACTGTGGCGTCGGTCATGGCTCGCTAACGCCGCGGCGCCGAAAGCGATGCTGCGCCCGGCCTGATGCTCAGGCGGATGCGCCAGACGCGGGCGAAGGCCAGCCTGCGGCCGACCGGCTTGTAGGCGAAGGCCAGGGCGACAGTGCGGCCGGGCGTTGCGGGGACGCGCACGTCGAACACCTGCTGACCCGGCAGGCCGCCCCTGGTCTTCAGGTAGGGGCCTGGCGCAGGACCATAGCCCTGGCGGATGACCGCGACGGCGGGCGGCCCCTGCACCGCCTGCCAGGCATAGCCGGAGTCCGGGCGCGACGAGAGGCGGACCTCCAGCACCTGACCAGCCGCCACCCCGATTGTCGCGTCGTTCTGTGTATCCGACAGCACGGGGATGGAGGGACCGGGCAGGACCTGGATCATGGTCCCCAGCATGGCGCCCCGCGGCGCTCGCGGCTACTGCGGGGTAAGCGCCGGCTCGCCGCGGCGCGACATCAGCCGGTCGAACTCCGCCCAGACGCCCTCGCCGCCCTGCCACTGGCCGGTGGTGGCGGCCTTCGAGTACTCCGTCGAGCGGGCCTCGAAGAAGTTGGCGTGTTCCACCCCCGACAGCAGCGACTGCAGCCAGGGCAAGGGGTTCTCCTCGATGCCATAGACGGTGGGCAGCTCCAGCTGGCGCAGCCGCCAGTCGGCGATGAAGCGGATGTAGCGCTTGATGTCGTCCGGGGTCATGCCCTCGATCTCGCCGGCCTCGAAGGCCAGGTCGATGAACTTGTCCTCCAGCCCCACCACGGTCTTGCAGCAGTCCACGATGTCGGCCGCCACGCTCTTGGTGACCGCACCGGTCTCCTTGTTGAAGGCGTGGTACAGCTGGATCATGCCCTCGCAGTGCAGGCTCTCGTCGCGCACCGACCAGGACACGATCTGGCCCATGCCCTTCATCTTGTTGAAGCGCGGGAAATTCATCAGCATGGCGAAGCTGGCGAACAGCTGCAGCCCTTCGGTGAAGCCGCCGAACATGGCGACGGTGCGGGCGATGTCGCCGTTCGAGTCGATGCCGAACTGCTGCATGTAGTCGTGCTTGGCCTTCATGGCCTCGTATTCCAGGAAGGCGCCGAACTCCGCCTCCGGCATGCCGATGGTCTCCAGCAGGAGCGCGTAGGCGGCGATGTGCACCGTCTCCATGTTGGAGAAGGCGCTCAGCATCATCTTCACCTCGGTGGGGCGGAAGACGCGGGCGTAGCGCTCCATGTAGTTGTCGTTCACCTCGATGTCGGACTGGGTGAAGAAGCGGAAGATCTGGGTCAGCAGGTTCCGCTCCCCGTCGTTCAGCCGCGCCGCCCAGTCCTTGCAGTCCTCGCCCAGCGGCACCTCTTCCGGCATCCAGTGGACCTGCTGCTGGCGCTTCCAGAAGTCGTAGGCCCAAGGATAGCGGAACGGCTTATAGGCATGGGAGGGGGTGAGCAGGCCGGGCTTGGCGATCAACTGGCTCATCCGGTGCGCCCTCTGCGGAATCACGATGGCCGCACGATAACCGATCATCGCAGGATGTGGAGGCGCCATGCACGTCCGTCCACAAGATGTAGTGTCCCTGGGGATAAATGCGAGGCGGCGCCGCTTATGCATCCAGACAGATGAAAAGCGTTTTCATGCGGCGGCGAAATGCCCTACGTTGCACGAGCGAAACATGGATAACCGAACGTGAAGAAGTTGGCCACCGTCCTGGTCGCCGCCGCGACGATCACCGCGGTAGGCGCCGCCATGTCGCTCACCTCCACCGGCCTGGTGTTCGCCCAGCCGGGCGTCGCCTCGCGCTGAAGCCGACGGACGGTCCTGCGGGCGATCAGTCCGGGACCGTGATCGTCGCGCCCTGGGCCTTCAGCCGGTCCAGAACGCCGTTTGGCCGTAGCAGGAAGTTCAGGTCCACAACCGCCACCGACTTCCCTGGCTTGATCAGCGCCGCCTGCACCGTCTGCACGCCCTGGTCGGTGCCCCGGTCCAGAAGCTTCTGGACGCTCGGGATGCGCATGAGGCAACCGGTGAGCAGAGACGCCTTGTAGGTTTCTCCGACCGTCTTGAGGTCGCCCTTGGCCCAGGCCGCCGCCATGGCGCGCGCCTGGGAGGCCTCGTGGTCGATGTCGTCCATCGCCGCATCGAAACAGGCGATGTTGTCGGCCATCGACAGCTTGGATGCGGTGTCCACGTAGGGATCGAGCCTGAAATCGCCCACCGAGCGCACCGGCACGTGAGCGTCTTCGGCCAGGTGCATCACCGTTGTGCCGGGCTTGCCCTCCGACAGGCCGGCGGCCTTGCGCCAGTCGGCGATCAGGAACAGGCCCGCCACCGCGGGCTTCAACCGGTCATAGGTCTGGGCCTTGCCGTGGATGGTGATCATCAGGCGCAAGAACCGTTCCTTCTCAGGAGGCGGTAGCACCTTCTCCAGGGTCTGGCCGCCCGCCAGCTCCAGCGGGCCGCGGTTCACCGCCAGCCGCATCAGCTCCATCGGACTCAGCGAGGGCCGCGGCTCCAGATACAGCGCATCGGCGCCGCTCAGCGCATTCTCCAGCCGCAGGGTGTCCCACTGCAGCAGGTGCGGAAGGGGCGTGGCGGCCCCCAGGATGAAGACCTGCGCGTCGCCCTTGGTCACCTTCCAAAGCGCAGGGCCCGGCAAATGCTTGGTGACCACGACCTCACCCGTCGTCCCGGTCGAGGCCTGCGGGGCGTCGCGGCTCCAGGCGACCGGCGGCATGGTCGACCAGGGCGAAGACTGGGCTTGACCCACCGTTGCGTAAGCGATCGCAAGCGCGCTGCAGGCTGAGCCTACGCAAAGCCTGGCGAAGGGCAGGTTCAAGGCCGACCAATGCGGCGGTTCAACTCGTCCCATGCCCGTAAGTATGGGCGGCGCTCAAGGCGTTTGCGAGGCGCTCGCCCGCTTGCTGGCGACAGGCGCCCCACGACGTCTATATGGGCGCGACGCCAAGTCGGCGGAGCAGGAGGCGGCGTGAGCCAGGACGACGCGCAGGTGAGCGGGGAAGAGCGCCAACTGGCGCTCGCCGTCGCCCTGACGGGCCTCGCGGGGTTCGTGGACGCGGTGGCCTTCGTCCGGTTCGGCGGCCTGTTCGTTTCCTTCATGAGCGGGAATTCGACCCGGATGGCGGCCCTTCCGTCGCAGGACCGGCTGGCTGACGCGGCGGCGGCGGCGGGTGTGATCGGCTTGTTCGTCATGGGCGCCTTCGCCGGCCGCCTGCTCGTTCAGTCTGCTGGGCTTTGGTGCAGGCCCGCCCTGCTGAGCGTGGTGGCGGCCCTGCTGGCGGTGGCGGCGGTGGTCGTCTCGCCGGAGGCGGAGGGCGCGGCGGTGAGCATCGGCGTCGCCGCCCTCGCCCTGGCCATGGGGCTGCAGAACTCCGTCCTGCACCATGCCGGCGACGCCAAGGCCACGCCGACCTACGTCACCGGCACCCTGGTCAACCTGGGACACGCGTTGGCCGACACGATGCTGGGCTCGGCCTCGCCTTGGGGCGCCTACCTGCTGATGTGGCTCGGGCTGGTGGGTGGAGCGGCCCTGGGCGCCTTGGGCGCGAGCCGCTACGGGGCGGCGGCCCTGGTGGCGCCGGCCGCGACGGCGGCCTTGCTGGCCCTGATGCTGGGTGCTCTGGTCCGCCGCGGGCAGCCCGGGAGACCTGCATGATTCGCGCCCGCCGCGCCCGCGTCGTCGCGACCCTCGGCCCCGCCAGCCGGACGCCGGAGCAGGTGCTGGCCCTGGCCCAGGCCGGAGCCGACGTCTTTCGCCTGAACTTCAGCCACGGCGTGCACGACGACCACGCGGCCGCGGCCAAGGCCGTGCGCGAGGCCGAAGCCACGCTGGACCGCCCTCTGGGCGTGCTCGCGGACCTGCAGGGTCCCAAGCTCAGGCTCGGCGCCTTCAAGGATGGCGCGGTGCTCGTGGAGCTCGGTCACGCCTTCCGCCTGGACCTGGACCCCACGCCCGGCGACGAGACCCGCGTCGGCGTGCCCCATTCGCCGCTCCTCGCCGCCCTCCGGCCAGGCGCCGTGCTGCTGGTGGACGACGGCAAGGTGCGCCTGCAGGTCACAGCCGTCGGTCGAGGCTTCGCCGACACCGTGGTGTTGCAGGGCGTGCGCCTGTCCGACCGCAAGGGCGTGGCGCTCCCGGGCGCGGTCATCCCCATGAGCGCGATGACCGACAAGGATCACAAGGACCTGGCCTTCGCGCTCCGCATCGGAGTGGACTGGGTCGCACTCTCCTTCGTCCAGCGCGCCGCCGACATGGCCGATCTGAGGAAGCTGGTGCAGGGCCGCGCCGCCGTTCTGGCCAAGATCGAGAAGCCGTCGGCGCTGGACCAGATCGAGGAGATCCTGGACTTCTGCGACGGGGTCATGGTGGCGCGCGGCGCCCGCGGCGTGGCGGTGGAGGCCGAAGAGGTTCCGGTGGCGCAGAAGACCCTGCTGCGTGCGGCCCGCTCGCGCGGCGTGCCGGTGATTGTGGCCACCCAGATGCTGGAATCGATGATCACTTCGGGAACGCCGACCCGGGCGGAGGCCACCGACGTCGCCAACGCCACCTATGAAGGCGCTGACGCCCTGATGCTGTCGGCGGAGACGGCGTCGGGCGCCTACCCGCTGGAGGCGGTGACGATGATGAGCCGCATCATCGCCCGGGTGGAGCGCGACCCCCGCTGGCCCGAGCTGATGGGCGCCGAGCGCCACGACGCGGAGGACGACGCCGACGCCCTGGTCATGGCCGCGCGGCGCGCGGCGGAGGCGGCGTCCACCGCCTGCCTGGTCGCCTTCACCGCGACCGGGGCCACCGCACGGCGGCTGGCGCGGGAGCGGCCCCTGCAGCCGGTGGTCGCCCTGACGCCGGACCTGAAAGTGGCGCGGCGCCTGGCTCTGGTTTGGGGGCTGGAGCCCCGCGTGGCCAAGGACCCGGGCGACGTGGACGAGATGACCGCCGAGGCGGTGAAGGTTGTGGCCGAGCTCGGCCTGGCCAAGCCTGGCGAGCGCATCCTGATCCTGGCCGGCGTGCCCTTCGGGGCGCCTGGCTCGGCAAACCTGCTGCGCTTCGCCCATGCTCCCCTTTGAGGGACGGCCGGTGAGGTATCGCCGCCCTCACCGAGGCCGTATGAAGCGGGTGAGCCGGCGTGAGATCGGACGCTGTCATGACCTCTGAGGCCTTTCTCGCCCTGGACTGGGGCACCACCAACCTGCGCGCCTGGGTCGTAGACGCCGAGGGTCGCCCCACGGCGCACAAGGAGTTCGCCCTCGGCGTCTCGCGGCTGGCGCCCGGCGAGGCGGCGGTGCGCTTCCGCGAGGAGGTCCGCCCGGCGCTGGGCGCGGAGGGCCTGCCCGCGCTGATCACCGGCATGGCCGGCTCCAACATAGGCTGGCTGGAGGTCCCCTACGCCGACTGTCCCGCCGACGCGGAGGCCCTGTCACGCGGCGTCGCCGCCGTGCCCGGAGAGACGCCCTATGTCGGCATCGTACCGGGCCTGCGCGGTCCGGGTGTCTATGGCCCCGACGTCATGAGGGGCGAGGAGACCCAGTTGATCGGCTGGCTGGCCCAGGACCCTGCGCGTCGCCGCGGACCCCAGGTGATCTGCCATCCGGGCACCCACGCCAAGTGGGTGCTGGCGGTGGACGGCCGCATCGAACGCTTCGTCACCGCCATGACCGGCGAGCTGTTCGCGCTCCTGACCCAGCACAGCGTGCTCAAGGGCGGGGAGGGGGACGTCGACGGCCCGGCCTTCGACGATGGCGTGGAGGCGGCCGGCGATGGGGCCGCCCTGGCCGCCCGCCTGTTCACCGCCCGCTCCCGGATCGTGGGCGGCGGCGGGCTGAAGGCTGCGGAGGTGCGCGCCTACCTGTCCGGCCTGCTGATCGGGGCCGATGTGGCATCCACCCCGCCCCTGCTACAGGCGCCCACTGGCGCGCCGGTCTCCATCGTCGGCGACTCCAAGCTTTGCAGGCAATATCAGCGGGCGCTGACGCATCGGGGGATCGACGCCCGCGTTCATGACGGCGAAGGCGCGGTGCTGAGCGGTCTCGTCGCCCTGTTCCACGCCGTCACGCGACAGGACCCGCACCGATGATGGACCTCAAGGCGGCGCTGGGCGAGGTCCCGATCATCGCCATCATCCGCGGCGTCATGGCCGACGAGGTCGAGGCGGTGGCCGAGGCGCTCATCTCCGCCGGCGTGAGGGTGATCGAGGTCCCGATGAACTCGCCCGAGCCGCTGGAGAGCATCCGCCGGTTGGGCCGCTTCGCCGACCGCGCGGTCCATGGGGCGGGCACGGTGCTGAGCGCCGCTGTAGTGGATCAGGTCGCCGAAGCCGGCGGCCGCATCATCGTGGCGCCCAACACCGACGCGGCGGTGATCCGTCGGTCGGTGGAGCGCGGGCTGGTCCCGATGCCCGGTTTCGGCTCCGCGACCGAAGCGTTCGAGGCCTATGCTGCGGGCGCGCGCTACCTGAAGCTCTATCCGGCCTCCACCTATGGCGTGGCGCACGTGAAGGCGATGCTGGATGTGCTGCCGGATGACGTGGTGGTGCAGCCGGTGGGCGGTGTGAAACCGGAGCAAATGGCCGACTGGTGGGCCGCCGGCGCGCGCGGTTGCGGCATGGGGGGCGACCTGTTCAAGCCGGGTTTCACGCCGGACGAGGTGCATGGGCGGGCGGTCGCGGCGGTGGCCGCAGTCCGGGCGCTGCGGCCGGACGTGGCCAAGGCGAACCCGTAGATCGCGCTTCTCATATCCTGCGAAGGGCGGGGCTCTCGCTTATGGCTCCCCTTCCCCCTCAATGGGGAAGGGGACTCTACTCTTCCATATGTGATGGCGCTGGGGCAACCGCCCGTAGCTTGGTGGACGAGGCGGCGTTCAGCGGCGCGCGCAGGTAGATCCAGGCTGGCGTCGCCGCATCGGCCAGCAGCGTCGCCTCCCGCGACGGCCGCCGCGCCGCTGCATACCGCCGCGCCGCTGGGGCGATGCGGCTCTGCAGCAGGGCTTCCGGCCGGGCGACCACGGCGATAGGGGTGGTGCGGGCGATGTCGGTCCAGCCGCGCCAGCGATGGAAGCTCGCCAGGTTGTCGCCACCCATGATCCAGACGAACTTCACCCCGGGGAAGCGGGCCTTCAGCCGGTTCAGAGTATCCACGGTGTAGGCCGATCCCAGCCGGCTCTCGGCGTCGGAGACGATCATGCGCGGGTCCGGTCCGGCCGTCCGGCGCGCGCCCGCCATCCGCTCCGCGAGCGAGGCGGTCTCGCGGCCGGACTTCAGCGGGTTCTGCGGCGAGACCAGCCAGATCACCCGGTCCAGCCGCAACCGCCGGATCGCTGTCTGCGCCACATGGGCGTGGCCGGGATGGGCGGGATTGAACGAGCCGCCGAACAGGCCGACCCGCATCCCCGTCTCCAGGTGGAAGCCCAGGCGCAGGTCGGACGGGCCGCCGCCCACCGGCCGCCGCCGCGCAGGGCCTGCGAGCCACATCAGCCGGCGCCGGATACGGGCGACGCCTTCAGGGGCGCCACGGCGCATCGGCCGCCTCGGCCGGGTCATCGTCGCCACGGGGCGGCCGGATGCGGGCGAGGGCGGCGCGCAACAGCTCGGTCACGCCCTCGCCCGAGACGCCGGAGACCTGCAGCGGCTGGACGCCCGAAACCTCGGCCAGCGCCGCCAGACGCTCGGCCCGGGTGGCGGGATCGAGCGCATCGACCTTGTTCAGGCCTAGCACTTGCGGCTTGTCGGCCAGGCCCTCGCCATAGGCCTGCAGCTCGTGGCGGATCTGGGCGTAGGCCTCGCCGACATCCTCACTCGTCCCGTCCACCAGGTGGATCAGCACCTTGCACCGCTCCACATGGCCGAGGAACCGCGTGCCCAGCCCCGCTCCCTCGGAGGCGCCCTCGATCAGTCCCGGGATGTCGGCGATGACGAACCGCTCCTGAGCCGACAGGTCCACCACGCCGAGGTTCGGCGTGAGCGTGGTGAAGGGATAGTCGGCGATCTTGGGCTTGGCGGCGGAAACCGCGGCCAGGAAGGTGGACTTGCCGGCGTTGGGCAGGCCGACCAGGCCGGCGTCGGCGATCAGCTTGAGCCGCAGCCACAGCCAGCGCTCGATCCCGTCCTGGCCAGGCATGGCGAAGCGGGGCGCCTGGTTGATCGGCCCCTTGAAGTGCACGTTGCCGAAGCCGCCGTTGCCGCCCCGCGCCAGCTGCAGCCGCGCACCGACCTCGTCCAGGTCGGCGATCAGGGTCGCCTGGTCTTCCTCCAGCACCTGGGTGCCCACGGGAACCTTCAGCACCACGTCCTCGCCGGAAAGCCCGCTCCGCTGGCGGCCCATGCCGTGCACCCCGGTGCCGGCCTTGAAGTGCTGCTTGTAGCGGTAGTCGATCAGGGTGTTCAGCC
>CALMGB010000317.1:1797-9547 GCA_937863535.1 uncultured Caulobacteraceae bacterium | reverse complement strand
TTTCAAGGCGGTCCGGACCAGGGCCGGTGGCGAGCGGCCACACCAGGCGCGCGTGCCGCACCGTGGCGTCGTTGCGTCCGTCGGCCGCCCGGGCCGCTGCCACCGCGTCGACGAAGTCCAGCGCCACCCCGGACCAGCGGACAATGGCCGGGCCCTGGCCGAGTACGACGTCATGCTCGACGGCCCTCAGGGCTCCGGCCGCCAGGGTAAGCTGGAGCCAGCCTCAGCAGGACGTCCATCCGGCCGCCGATGCTTGCGGCGGAAGGAGACGCCCGATTGTAGGGCAGGCAGTCCCAAGGCGGAAGACCAGCACCTCGATGTGCGGGTTGAACCCGCGAACCAGGGCGGTGAGGTCCTCCGCCTCGTGCTCACCAGCCGCCAGGTGGATAAAGCCGTCCCCGTAGGCGTCAGACACTTCCGCCAAAGCTGCGGCCACGGCTTCGATGGGCGCGCTGCGGGTCCGCCGCGCTGCGGTTCGGCGACCGCCTCGTGTCCGTCGCCGTCTATGGGCTCCGGGCGCGAGGGGAGGTCCATTCAAGATCCTGAGGGTGGGCCCGGACAACTGCGTAGGCAGGCTGACGTTCCTTTCCGTGCGACTCCCCCCGGGGAGACCTTCAGGTCGGCGCGTCGCGAACCGGCCCGGCCTCCTCCGGCGTCGGGTTGATCGGACCGCGTTTGGCGCCAACCCATTCGCGCCACAGCAGGATCAGGGCCGCAAGCACCGCCGGCCCAACGAACAGGCCGACCAACCCCCAAGCCTCGACTCCGCCCAGGATGCCGAACAGCACCCAGACGAAGGGCAGCTTGGTGGCGCCCCCGATCAGCACCGGACGGATGAAGTGGTCTGCGACGAAGGTCACGGTCAGGCCCAGCACCACGATCACCACCGCGGCGACCAGCTTGTTGACGGCCAGGAGGACCAGGGCCGCCACGGCGACGGCGATGCCAGTGCCGAAGGGGATCATGGCCAGGATGGCGGTGAACAGGGCGAAGAGCGTGGCGTGGGGAACGCCTGCGACCACGTAGGCGACGCCAAGAATTACGCCCTCGCCCAGTCCCACCAGCACAAGGCCGTTCACCGTGCCGTGGATGGACAGGATCATCTGCCGCGCCACGTCTTCGCCGGCCGGCCCGAAGGTGCGCCGACTCGCCACGCGCAGCTGGTCGACCACGCCGTCCACGTCGCGCAGCAGGAAGAACAGGGCGAGCAGCATGAAGCCGAGCAGCACCACCCGGTGCAGCGCCTCCGCGCCGAAGCGCCGGCCGAACTGCAGCAGGCCGCCCTGCATGGCGTGGGTTGTCAGGTCGGAGATCGCGCCGGGTTCACCGATCCGGCTGCGCCACAGCCCGGTCAGCTTCTGGCCTTCGGGAAGGTTCTGCAGGAAGGGGGGCGGGGGCAGGCCGTTGGCGCGGACCTGTTGCATCCACTGGGCCACGGAATGCGCGTCCGTGGCGGCCGGCACGGCCACGAGCGTCAGCGGGACGACGAAGATCAGCAGGATCGCCACGACCACCACGGCCGGGAGCAGCTCGCGCCTATGGTTCGGCCAGCGCTTGGCGAGGCGGCGGAAGAGCGGCCAGACGGCGATGGCGATCACCACCGCCCAGACCAGGGCCGGCAGGAAGTCGCCGATCGTGTGCAGGCCAGCCAGCAACAACAGCCCCGCGGCGATAACGCCGGCGGTGACCTGGCCCCTGGACATGGCCGTCGGCGCGTCCCTGACCCACGTCCCGGGCCTCGCCTCGTCCTCGGCCATGATCTCTCCCCGAAAGATCATGTAAGGCCTGCGGCCAAGGTCGGTTGCATTGCGCTACGGCGGTCCGCGGCTCACGCCTCCAGCTCGATGTCCCAGTAGAGGTAGTCGACCCAGCTCTCGTGCAGGAAGTTGGGCGGGAAGCGGCGGCCGAGGTCCTGCAGCTCGTACATGGTGGGGCGGCGGACGTGGCGGCCGGGGTGCATGCCGGCCTCCTTCGGGGTGCGACCGCCCTTGCGCAGGTTGCACGGTGCGCAGGCGGTGACGATGTTGTCCCAGCTGGTGCGGCCGCCCCGTGAGCGCGGCAGGATGTGGTCGAAGGTCAGGTCCGACTGGGAGCCGCAGTACTGGCAGGTGAAGGCGTCGCGCAGAAACAGGTTGAAGCGGGTGAAGGCCGGCGGCCGGTCCTGGGCGATGTAGCTCTTCAGCGCCACCACGCTAGGCAGCCGCATCTCGAAGGAAGGGGAGTGGACCTTGAAGTCGTAGGTGGACACCACCTCGACCCGCTCCAGGAACACCGCCTTGATCACCTCCTGCCAGGACCAAAGCGACAGCGGGTAGTAGGACAGGGGCCGAAAGTCGGCGTTCAGCACCAGGGCCGGCCAGCCCGACGGCGGTCGCTTCAAGACCTGCATGGACGCCTGGCGCGCTGCGGCGCGCAGGTTGGACACTTCCATATGACTGGAGCTTGCGGTTTGACTGAAGACCGGTCTCCTTTGGCTCCGGCCGGTGTGTCGCCACTCGACGGCCGGCGTCAAGGCTTAAGCGATTCTCCGCGACAGCCTAGTGACGCTAGACCCGCACCTACTGCGTCAGCTGGACGTTCTGGCGCTGGTTCCCTACGCCGTGGGGCACGGGAACGTTGGAGATCGAGTAGTTGGCGTTGATCACCAGCTGGGCGCCGCCGTTCACCGTCAACGCTTTGGCGGCGATGACTGTCCAGGGCGAGGTGGCGCCGGATCGGCCGGTTCCCTGGACCGCCAGGGTCGCCGTCGGCACGTAGACGGTGCCGGTCAGGCCCGTGATGAAGTCGCTCTGCAGGGTGAAGGTGTTGGTGTAGCTCCGGTCCGCGATGATCACGAAGCCCGCGAGCGGTCCGCTCTGACGGCCGCCCAGGTTCAACGCCGTGTTGTTGCCGGACAGGCTCATCGTCGCGGCCGAGTCGAACACCAGGTCGACGTCCGTTCCCGTCACCGTCGACCCGCCGCTGACGGTCAGCGTCCGGCAGAAGTAGTGGTCGCCGGCGCCGAGGGTCAGGGTGCTGCCGCCCGAGACGTTGATGGGGCCGTAGTGCACGCCGGCGGCCAAGGCTGTCGTCGCGCCGCCGCTGACGTTGATCGGCGTCGCCGTCCCCGAGCAGGAACTCGGGTTCACGTTCAGGTTGGCGAAGGGGTCGAGCGGATTGGTGGGAGGTGCGCCGACCAGGGCGGCGGGTGTGATCGGCCCCGTGGCGACGGTGCCCGCCTCGCTGGCCGAGGCCAAGATGGACGCGGCCGGGTCGGCTGTGAGCGACTGGTTGGAGTGCACCAGGCACTGGCCGGCCTGGAGCTCGCTCGTGCCGGTGACGTGGATGGTGTCGCTCAGGGCCGGTGCGATGCCCAGCACGCAGAGCGGCGTGGTGTTCACCCCCTTGGCGGTGGAGGTCGCGTGGGTGTGGAAGCCGCCGAGAGGCAGCAGGTTGCCGAAGAAGGAGACGCGCTGGGTGTCCACGGCCACCGTCATGGTGCTGTTCTGCCCCACGGAGGCGGCCACGGTCACCGTGGCGTTCGCAGCGACGTCGGCGAGCTGGGCCTGGGCGTAGCTCTGCGCGCGCTGATCGGCGCCGACGGGCGTCACCCCGAGCTGTGAAGCGCCCATCAAGGCCGCGGAATCAGCCACGTCCTGGGTGCGCTTCTTGTCGGTCATCACCTGGTTGAGTTGTACGGCGCCCAGGCCCGTCACCGCCAGCATGGGAAGCAGCAGGGCGAAGACGAGGGCCACGTTTCCGCCACTCGCCCGAAGGCAGCTTCGGTCCTGTCCCTCGCCGCCGCGTTCGGCGTCCGGGCGACCCCGCCGCAGCATTCAGGCCTGCCGCCTCGACGGCTTCGTCAGCTCGACGGTTTCGGCTAGAAGGGCGGCGTAGACCTGCGCGGCAGGGCGCAGCCCCGACGAGCCGCCAAGGGCTTGGCGCACCAGCTCGGCGCCCGCCTGCGCTAGCCTCAGCAGCCCGGCGCGCAAGCCGGCGACATCGACGGCCGTGATCGCATCGGCGTGCTCGGCCCGGCCTGCGCGCATGACGTAGCGGATCTGGTAGCTGAGCAGCCGCCAGTTGATCGGCTTGACCAGGAAGGAGGTCGCGCCGGCCTCGAACGCGCGGTCGATCGCCGCCACGTCCTCGCGCCCGGTGACCACGATCACGGGCAGCTCGCGGGTGGCGGGGTCGGCCCTGAGCCTCGCCAGGACCTCGAAGCCATCCAGCCGTGGCATCTCGAGGTCGAGCAGCATGACGTCGGGGAGGTGGTCGGCGAGCCTGTCCAGGGCTTCGATCCCGTCGGCCGCCAGGCTCACCTGCGCCTTGTCGGTGGAAAGGTGGACCTGGGCGAACTCGCGCATGATCGGGTCGTCGTCGACGAACAGAATATGGGCGGCGTCGTGATTCACGTAGAAGAACGAGCCGCCGTCCTCCTCCGCGCGATCCTCCACCACCCTGCACTCCCACTCCGGACGAAGACGAGCCTTAAGCCCGCAGTCATTAATCCGGGGTAACCCGGTAACCACGCCCGCAGAGTTCGCGGGCTGCGGAGTGGACATGGGCGGCTCTACGGACGCGAAGTCGAAGCGCAACCCCGTCCGCAGGCGTCGCACGCTCCGCGGCAAGCTGAGCTTCCTGGTGGTCTCGTCGGTAGGCGTCGCGGTGGCCCTGGTGGCCAGCGTCTCGGCCTGGCGCGACGGCCAGCGCGACGCGGCCATGCAGATCGACCGCCTGCGCGCCACGGCCACCGTGATGAGCTCGCTCTCCGCCGAGGCGGTGGCCACGGGCGACCGGGCCCGGGGCTTCGAGGTGATCCGCTCCATCGCGCGCATGCCAGGCGTCTTCTACGCCAGCATCGAGCAGGCGGACGGACGCGCACTGGTGCAGACCGGCTCGGGCGCACGGCTGACCACCGACGTCTCGCTGGACGCAGAGAGCCACGATCGGCCGAGTCTCGCCTCCCAGCTGCAGAGCCGCACGGTGCAGGTCTCCGCCCCCATCCGCTCCGGCGGCCATGTTGTCGGCCATCTCGTCTTGGTCAGCCGCACCGAAGGCGTGCTGGGAAGGCTCGCCTCCAGCCTCGAGGTCAGCCTGTTCGCGGCGGCGGCGGCCCTGCTGGTCGGGTTGATGGTGGCCTGGCGCATGCAGCGCTCGATCACCACGCCAGTCCTGGCGCTCACCCGCTCCATGGATCAGGTGCATCAGGATCATGACTTCAGCGGCAGCGTCCGGGTGCAGGCCGACGGCGAGATCGGCGAGCTGGTGGCGGGCTTCAACCGCATGCTCGGCGAAATCCAGACCCGCGACGTCTCCATCGCCTCGCACATGGCAGGCCTGGAGGGGGAGGTGGCCGCCCGCACCGCCGACCTCAGCGTCGCCAAGGACGCGGCCGAGCAGGCCAACAGCGCCAAGTCCGACTTCCTGGCCACCATGAGCCACGAGATCAGGACGCCCATGAACGGCATCATGGTCATGGCCGAGATGCTGGCCGCGGGGGAGATGCCGCCCCGCCAGCGCCGCTTCGCCGAGGTGATCGCCAAGTCCGGCTCTAGCCTGCTGGCCATCATCAACGACATCCTCGACTTCTCCAAGATCGAGGCCGGCAAGATGGACCTGGAGTCCGTCCCCGTAGACATCGCAGACGTGGTCGAGGACGTCTGCTCGCTGTTCTGGGAACGCGCCGCGTCGCGCGGGCTGGACCTCGCCGCCTACGTCGATCCGGCGACGCCGAGGCTGGTGGCCGGCGATCCCGTGCGCCTGCGCCAGGTGATCGGCAACCTTGCCAACAACGCCATCAAGTTCACCGAGGCCGGCGGCGTGCTGATCGAGGTCGAGCCGGACACGCCCGCCTCGCTACGCATCAGCATCCACGACACCGGCGTCGGCATCCCCAAGGACAAGATCAGCGGCGTCTTCGGCGCCTTCAGCCAGGCGGACCAGTCCACCACGAGGAAGTTCGGCGGCACGGGGCTGGGCCTGGCCATCTGCAAGCGGCTGGTGGACGCCATGGGCGGCCGCTTCCACGTCACCAGCGATGTCGGCCGGGGATCGACCTTCGCCTTCCGCCTGCCGGTCCAAGCTCTGGAGGCGGCGGCGCCCTGGCCCAAGCCGCGCCACTTCGGCGAGAAGGTGCTGCTGGGAGCCGCAGGCCTGTCCACCCGCCGGGCCATGGCGCGCTACCTGTCCCGGGCCGGCTACGGGCTGGCCAAGCAGGGCGACGCGCCCGTGCTGGTGGTGGGCGATCCGTCGGCTCTTCGCGAGATGGCAGGCGGCGACGCGCCGAGGGTCTGCCTCGCCGCCTACGGCGACTCGGCGCCCCACGAACTGCAGCGGGCGGGCATGGCTCAGGCGGTCCTGATCCAGCCCTTCCGCCGCCGCGACATAGAGGCGGTGCTCCGCCAGCTGCAGGCCGGCGAAGCGCTGAACGATCCCCAGGCGGACGCCGCGTCCGCCACGCAGGCCGAAGCGACGCCGGCCTTCGTGGGCGCGCGCGTGCTGGTGGCCGACGACAGCGCGGTGAACCGCGAGGTCGCTCAAGAGGCGCTGAGCCGGCTCGGTGTAGAAGTGAAGCTGGTCAATGACGGCCGCGAAGCCGTCGACGCCGTCTTCGCCGAGCCGTTCGACCTGGTGCTGATGGACGGCTCCATGCCCGAGCTGGACGGCTACGACGCCACCCGGGAAATCCGTGCGCGGGAGACCGAGTTCGTGCGCCCGCGCGTGCCGGTGGTGGCGCTGACCGCCCACGTTGTGGGCTCCGCCGCGGACGCCTGGCGCGGCGCCGGCATGGACGCCGTGCTGCACAAGCCCTTCACCCTGGCCTCGCTGGCCACGGTGCTGGGCCAGTTCCTCCAGCCCAGCGCGCCGGCGCGGGTCGCCGCCGTCGTCGCTCCGGAGGTGGTGACGGTGGTCCCATCGCCGGCGAAGACCGGACCCGCGCTCTATGGCGGCGAGCCTCTGATCGACGAGGAGGTCGCCGCCCAGCTGCTGGCCATGGCGGCGGCGGGTCGCACTGAATTCGTCGACCGCGTGCACGGGCTGTACCGCGACAACGCGCCGGACAGCGTCGCCAAGCTGGCCGAAGCGGTGACCGCCGCGGACGCGGGCGCCGCGGCCAAGGCCGCCCACGCCCTGAAGTCGATGAGCTACAACGTGGGCGCCCGCATCGTGGCGCGCATGGCCGGCGACATGGAGGCCTCCGCCCGCGAAGGCCGGCCGCCTGCGCTGCAGGCCGTGGAGGAGCTGAACCGTGTGCTTGGCCGCACCCTCTCGGCCATTGCCGAACGCTCCGGGCGCGAGGTTCCCGAGGCCGAATTCGACGAACGCCTCTCGCCCAAGGACGCCGAGCTGCTTCGCGACCTGAAGGAGGCCATGGCCCTCGACCAGCTCACCCTGGCCTATCAGCCCCAGGTGGACCGCGAGGGCGAGACGATCGTCGGCGTAGAGGCTCTCCTGCGCTGGACCCATCCCACCCGCGGCCCGGTCAGCCCGGCCCTGTTCATTCCCCTCGCCGAGCAGGCCGGGCTGATCGGGCGCATCACCACCTGGGTCGCCGACCGGCTGCTGGCGGAGACGCGCTATCTCAGCGGATTGCAGGTCGCCTTCAACGCCTCGGCCATCGAATTCGCCGATCCGGGCTTCGTGGACCGGCTCTACGGCCTGATCCAGCACCACGGTTATGATCCGCGGCGGCTGGAAGTGGAGATCACCGAAACCGCCATCCTGCAGAACGAGGAGCATGTCCGCCGCAACATCGACCAGCTACGCG
>CALMGB010000317.1:0-1787 GCA_937863535.1 uncultured Caulobacteraceae bacterium | reverse complement strand
ACGCGCGCTCGGCATGAAGGTGGGGCTGGACGATTTGGGCGCCGGCTATTCCAGCCTCGGCCACCTGCGCCGCTACCCCTTCGACAAGCTGAAGATCGACCGGGAGTTCATCACCGACTGCTCCCGCGACATGCAGGCAGCCACCATCGTGCACGCCGTGGTCTCCATCGGCCGGGCGCTCGGCATGAAGGTCATAGCCGAAGGGGTGGAGACCGAGACTCAGCGCAAGTTCCTCAAGGTCGCGGGCGTCCACGCCATGCAGGGCTTCCTGTTCGGCAAGGCGGTGGGCATTGACGAGCTGACGCGCATGCTCGCCCGCCCGATGCAAAGGGCGCGCGCCTAGCGAACCTCGTGGCGCTCGGCGCGGGCGCGCAGGCCCCGGCTGGCCAGCAGCATCTCGTAGCAAAAGCAGCCCAGCGCCCCAATGGTGCACAGGATGGCCGCCCCGAACAGGCAGAACAGCAGCAGGCCGGCGCCGCTGTTCCGGATCGCGCCGAGGAACAGGGTCAGAGTCGCTCCCGAGGTGGCGGTCCCGCCCACGGCCCCCAGGATCACCGCCGCATCCAGCACCCGCGAGCGGTGGCGCAGGTAGGCGAGCTGGTGGCGGTAGGCGGACTCGCCCGGGTTCATCTCCGCATCCAGCCGCGCGCTCACCGCGTCCACCTGGTCCGCCACCCGTCCGAGCCGGGTGGAGAAGACGTTTAGCAGCGCCGCGATCCCGGACAGCAGGAAGACCGGCGTCAACGCCAGCTGGATGATGTGGGCGACGGTCTCCAGCGAGCTGGTTTGGGAGGTCAGGCTCTGCATGGTCCGCCGCTCTAGGATGTTCGATGTCGGACGCGAAGCGTCAGGCCTTCGCCCCGCCCGAACGCTCCTTCGCCTCTTCCTCGAACACCGTCTCCATCACCTCCTTGACCGTCGTGTTGGTGAAGCGGGCTTCGCGAAAGGCGCGGTTGATCCGCTTGAGCGCGCGAACCTGGTCCTCGTCCATGCGGGCCAGCGCGTTCACGTGCTCCAGGCGCACCTCGTCCTTGGTCATGCTGTCGGCTCCTCAGGGTCTGCACATGGCGGCGCCGCCCGCTATCACAAGGCGGGGAGATCGGATGACACCCGCGTCAAAACCTGCAAGCCTCAGGCCAACAAAGATAACGACATAGGGAGATCGGCCACATGATCCTCGAGTTTCCATCGCGCGACCCGCAGGAACAGGCTCTGGGCGAGCGGCTGCGCAGCGCCAGGGAGGCGCGCGGCGCCAGTCTTGAAACACTGTCGACGGCGATGCGCATCACGCCCGACAAGCTCCGCCGGGCGGAGGCGGGGTGCGAGCGGCTGAGCGGCTCGGAACTCTACGGCGCGATCCTTGAGCTGCACTTGCCCATGGACCTGCTGTTCAAGCCCCGCAGCCCGCCTTCGTCCGTCACCTGAGCCAGCTCGCGCGGCCCGAACGAAGCTTGAGCCCAGGCGTTGGAGCGTCGATCCACAGCAAAGGCGCGCCATGACCCCCGACGAACGCAACCTGCTGCAACAGTTCCTCTCGGACCTCGAAGCCACCCGCGGGGCGGCCAAGGATCCGGATGCGGACACGGTGATCAACGGCGCCCTGCGCTCCAATCCCGACGCCGCCTACCTGCTCGTCCAGCACGCCATCCTGGCCGACCAGGCGCTGCAGGCCGCGCAGCAGCGGATCGAGGCGCTGGAGCAGCAGGCGCCCTCCAGCGCGCCGGTCTCCTTCCTTGGCGGCGGTCAGCCGGTCCAGGCCCAGCCTCAGGGCGGCTACCGGCACCCGC
>CALMGB010000316.1 GCA_937863535.1 uncultured Caulobacteraceae bacterium | reverse complement strand
CCGTCTAGTTTGGCGGGCGGGGCGCCGTGACTGAAGCCGTAGCCGGCCGGCAGGATCAGGGTCAGGCCGCCCGCGCCGCGCGCCACGCGCTGGGGCGAGGCCTGCTCCAGCGCCATGCCGTCATAAGGGAAGAAGTAGGCGTGGGCGGTGTCCAGGCCCTTCAGCGCCGCGCCGGCCACGAACAGCTTCACCGTGTCGCCGGCAGGCTGGAAGCGAGCCGAGAGACCCTCGGGGCTGGGAGCCGAGGCGACGGCCCGGGCCACGGCGGCGCCGCCCTGCGGGTTGATCGGCGCAGGGCCTGCGGCCACCGGCAGGTCGAGGCTCAGATTGGCGGACTCAGGGATGCAGACGTCCTTGCAGACCAGCCAGTCGGCGGCGGCCTTCAGGCTGACGGTCTGGCCGGGGCGGGCGCCGGCGGGGGCGCTGATCCGCACCGGCAGGTCCACGGCGCCCGTATAGACGTAGTTCATGATCGGGCCGGCCAGGAACCGCTCCGGCGCCGGCCAGACGATGGGGCCGGCGCTCCAGCCCTGCGGCAGGGTCCAGGCCAGCGTGGTGGGCTGGCCCGCGTCGCCGGGATTGCGCCAGTAGGTGTGCCAGCCCGGCGCGATGGTTTGGTGCAGGGCCACATAGACCGGTCGCCCCGGGGTCGCGGCGGCGGTCTGGGCCACCAGCTCCGCCTTCACATGGCCGGTCTGCACCACGTTCGCCCCCGCAGGTGCGACACCTGGGCCGAGCGCGAAGACACCGAGCGCCAGGCCGGCGAGCGCCCTCCAGGCGGAGCGCGGACGGCCAGGGCGGCGGAGGACGGCGGCATTCGACATGGAGCTTAAGTCGCGCCTCGCGCACGCCGCTGCAAGCCCTCGACAAGGGCGACGGGCGATGGCCAGTATGGGTTCAGGAACGAGAGGTCGCGTGCCCGCACATTTCGACGACATCCAGGTCGGCCAGGTGACCTCGCTTGGCATGATCGCCGTGGACTCCCGCTCGCTGCAGGGCTTCTGCGACACGCTGGCGCCCGGCTGGGCCAAGGCCGACGGGGCGCCGGACGCCTTCACCTACGCCGCCTGGGCGCGGCTGGACACCGAGGCCAGCGCCGGCTGGCCCCAGACCAAGCGGCTGGGGGTGGACGCGCTGCGCTGGATGCGCAACCCGCCGGAGGGCGAGCTGCTGCGCGGGCGCATGACGGTGCTGGCCAAGGACCCGGTCGGCCCGGACAAGGGCATCGTCATCGCCCAGCACGACCTGCTGGACGAAGCGGGCCGGCTGGTCTTCTCCTGCCTGACCCGCTCCATCTTCGCCTGCCGCGACCAGCGCTGAGCCCGGCGGGCCTGGACCCGCTGGAGCCCAGCCCCGGCTGGGATCAGTTCGGCATCAGCACGGTGTCGACCACGTGGATCACGCCGTTGGACTGGATTACGTCGCCGATGGTGACGTGGGCCACGTCGCCCTTGGCGTCGGTGACCATCAGGTGATGGCCCATCTGGGTGATCGTGAGGGGCTCGCCCTGGACGGTGGTCAGGCTGGCCGTGCCGCCGCCCGCCTTGACCAGCTTCATCAGCTGCTTGGCGGTGTAGGCGCCGGAGACCACGTGATAGGTCAGGATCTTGGTCAGCGTGGCCTTGTTCTCGGGCTTGACCAGCGTGTCCACCGTGCCGGGCGGCAGCTTGTCGAAGGCCTCGTTCGTCGGCGCGAAGACGGTGAAGGGGCCGGGACCGGACAGGGTGTCCACCAGGCCCGCGGCCTTCACGGCGGCGACGAGCGTGGTGTGGTCCGGCGAGTTGACGGCGTTCTGGACGATGGTCTTGGTCGGATACATGGCGGCTCCGCCCACCATGGGATCGGTCGTGGCCATCTGGGCGGAGGCGGTGGTCGCGCCGGCGGCGAGCATCGCCAGGGTGAGGGCGCCCGCAAGGGCCAGCTTAGGCGTGATCGAGTTCGGCATAGGGCTGCGTTCCTGTCTTGGACCGCCGCGTTGCAGGCGATCGACACAGCTACGAGGAGCGCCGACGATTAGATGAGGCGGCGTCTATGTACGGCCGGCGTGGCCCGCCTGAGCGCAATGATTGGACGATGAACCCCGAGCTACTCGCAAGGGTCAGCTTTCCGCTTGGTCTTGCTGCTGTGGTTACGCCTCCATCCGCTCCAGCCCGGCGCCACGTCTCGCCGTCTCTCGCTCGCCTCGACTGAACGGCGACTTGCTGGAACCCTGCTCATACGTGCTGACGACCCTGAGCAGACCCTCCCCTACCCAAACCTGGATGCAAGATGTCAAAAGGCCCGGACCGGCGTCGCCCGAGTGCGATCAACTTAGTTAGTTCTAGCCGGGGCGGCCTGAATAGCACGCTCAAGAACAGGGTCACCTTGAGCGGTCAGGTCCGCGCGCGTTAGAGGGATTGGAATATCCGGCGTGACCCCAACACCCTCAAAGCGAGCCCCGTCGGCGAAGGCCTCGCGTTTGGTAGAGACTCGCAGGCTCATACCAAAGTCCGGGAAAAGCACCTGGATGGGTCGACCTGTCGAGCCCCATGTTGCTTCGCCCAGAACCGGGCCGCGGGCGCCTGACTTGAAGCGGATCGCGAAGTCCTCGCAGGCCGAAGCGCACTCCCGATCTACCAGGAGGGCGACCGGCCCTGAGTACGCTGCAGGGTCGGGGACAGACGTGTCCGGTCCATAGCGTAAGAACGCGTTCGGCGCGGGGTTGTCGTCGGGCGAAAAGGAGCCGTGGGCATCATTTTCGGCAATCGTCAGAGGCGTGGCCACCACTGTGCCCTCATATGGCTTGGTCATGATAGCCTTCAGGAGATCGCGAGGCGTATTGCCGCCACCGTTCCCACGAACGTCCAACAGGATGAGACGTGCACCTGCTTGCGCTTTGACGGCCTTGACTGCGTCCGCCTCGAAGCGTGGGCCGTCAAAGCTCGGTATACTGATCACCACGACGCCATCTGGTCGTCTCTGGACAGCAACATCTTTAAGCCTTGGTCGGCCTCGACGCGGTGCTCGGATCGCAGCCTGATCCACCTGGACCCGCCGTCCGTCTGTTAGCTGGACGGTAAGATGCTGTGGGAGCATGAACCAGCGGGTGAAGACGAGATGATCACGCGCCCGCTCCGACGATTGCCCGATGATAGCTTGGATCGGGTGCACCCAGACTTCGACCGGCACGCCGTCCATCGACTGGATGACATCTCCAGGTTTGAGGCCTTCGGTACGCGACACCGTAACCGTCCAGCGACCCTCCACGGGCTCGGCGTAGAAGGGGGGAGGTGTCATATTGGCCATAAGACCGGTATCGGTGAAGCCAGTGTGACCATTCTCAAGGCTCGCCACTAGTCGCATGGTTGCCAAGGAGAAGTTCTTGCGATCTGGTGCGGAGAGTGCTTTAGGCAGATAGGTCCTGAACTCGCGATCAAAGTCGTAGTCTGACGGCAGACCACTCCAATGAGCAAAATACTCCTTGACTGTCCGATATATAGACGCGGCAATCCACGCCCGCTCCGCAAGATTAAGATTTCGGGTTGCGTTCGGCTTCGCGGCCTCCGTCGCTATGAAGTCGGGCTTTGGTGCGGTCGTTTGCGTCGTGACCGGCGCTACTGCAAGCGCCAGGAGTGCAATTCGTCCCAACATGCCTGTTTTCCCTGATTTTAGGCAGGATGGCTGGTTCGACTGGGCGGGACATCTTAAATTTTGGCAATGCTGCGAACACCAGCGGCTCCCCCACTAATTAAGCGGCGTAGAGTCGCCTCCCGGGAATGGCCGCAAACCCACCCTTCTCTGCCGAGCCGAAAGTCCGCTCTGCGGCCAGATGCCTCAGCCGTTAGGCGCGGTGAGGCGCCGGACCAAAACTGGTGACCGGGTTCGACCGAGGCTGTGGAAAAACATGCAGCTGCTGAGCTGAGTTT
>CALMGB010000315.1 GCA_937863535.1 uncultured Caulobacteraceae bacterium | reverse complement strand
GCGCCGACAAAGGTGGTCGTCTTCCAATGTCCGTGCGGGAGGGCGGCGCGCAGCCGCTGACCTCGGGGGGCGCGGTCGTGGAGGCGGGCCATCTTGGTCGAGGCTCCCGTCTCGTCGATGAAGATCAGCCGTGCAGGGTCGAGATCGAGCTGGCCCTCGAACCAGTCATGACGGCGCTCGAGGACGTCGGGACGATCCTGCTCCGCCGCATGCCCCGACTTTATGGATGGCCCACCCCTCACCAGCCGGCGCAGACTGCGTCGATCAGAGGAGAGGACCATGACCAAGACGCCTGTCGCCGTGCTGGGGATCGACCTTGGCAAGAATAGCTGCAGCCTTGCAGGGATGGATACGAAGGGCGCCGTGGTGCTGCGACGGCGGATGACGCGAGAGGGCGTTGTGGCGTTTATCGCCAAGCTGCCGTCCTGCGTGGTCGCCATGGAGGCCTGCTGTGGGGCGCACTTCCTGGGCCGGCTCTTCAAGGCGCAGGGCCACGAGGTGCGGCTGATGTCGCCGGAGTACGTGCAGCCCTACGTCAAGGCGCAGAAGACCGACGACCGGGATGCGGAGGCGATCGCGGAGGCGGCGACCCGGCCGACCATGCGGCTGGTCACCTTGAAGAGCGAGGCGCAGCTGGACCTGCAGGTGCTGCACCGAGCCCGCCAGCGGCTGGTGTCTGGCCGCACCCGACTGACCAACCAGCTCCGCGCGGTGCTGCTGGAACGCGGCGTCATCCTGCCTAAGCGACGCGCGCCCCTACGCCAGCGCCTGGACGAGCTGATGGGCGGTGACGAGCTCGGGATCAGCGCCCGCGCGCTACGGCTCTTGGAGGACCTACGGGACGAGTGGGCCAGCCTGGATCGGCGGGTGAAGGCCTACGACGACGAGCTGGCGGCGTTGACCCGCGAGGACGACCGGGCGCGCCGGCTGGCCACCATCCCCGGCATCGGCGTCATTAACGCCACAGCCCTGCTCGCCGCGATCGGCGACGGTTCGGCTTTCGCGAAGGGTAGAGACCTGGCCGCTTGGCTGGGGCTCACACCGCGTCAGCACTCCACCGGGGGCAAGACCAAGCTGCTCGGGATCAGCAAGCGAGGCAACAAGTACATCCGAGTGCAGCTGATCCACGGCGCTCAAGCCGCCATGGCGCACTTCGCCAACAAGCCCACGCCAACGGGTGAGTGGGTGCGCCGGCTGCTCGCGCGGGCGCATCCAAACGTCGTGGTGGTGGCGCTCGCCGCCAAACTGGCGCGCATCGCCTGGGCGGTGCTGCGCCAGGGGCGCGACTTCGAACATCAGGCCGCCATGGCGGCCTGACAAGGAACAGCGGCCGGCTCAGCGCCGACGCCGCTCACAAGGTCTGTGGAGGTGAAGGACAGATGGCGTAACGGTTGATCCCGCATCGCGAAAGCCTGGCCAAAAATGTGGTGTCCGACACCGCCGTCTTTATGAGGCCCGCGACGCGCGCGATCCATCTTGGCCAGGGCTGACGCCCTGAGACCGGATACGTTGATGCAGACCAGCACGCCAGCTCGAGATCACCCTTGCAGACGGGGTGGGCCATATGTTTTTTCAGCGTGATCTTCCGACGGGCGAAGAAGCGCCACAGCGTGGAGACGGCCACTGCCACGCCCCGGTTCATCAGAATGCGGATTCCGACGATGGCGCCCGTCTATTCCGATCTGATGGCGCCCACCGCTACGATCTGATCCCGCCCGGGCAGGAGGTCGTCATCGGCAGGAATAGAAGGGGGTGAGCTGGTCCTCCCGTCAAGCCTTCGCCGAGCGGCGGGTGCGGCGCAGAGAGTCGCCGGAGAGCTCTATCCGGTGGGCGTTGTGGACCAGGCGGTCCAGGATGGCGTCGGCATAGGTGGTCTGGCCAATGGCGGCGTGCCAGTCGGCTACGGGCAGCTGGCTGGTGACCAGGGTGGAGCGGCGGCCGTAGCGATCCTCCAAGATCTCCAGAAGGTCGTGTCGGCCCTGGTCATCAAGCGGGCTCAGGCCCCAGTCGTCCAGGATCAGGAGCTGCACGGCGCCGAGCGCCTTCAGCCGGCGGCCGGCGCTGCCGTCGGCGTGCGCCATGGCGAGGTCGTCGAACAGCTTGGGAGCGCGGACGTAGAGGACGGAGTGGTTGTCCCGGCAGGCCTTGTGGCCAAGCGCACAGCCCAGCCATGACTTTCCCGTGCCGGTGGGGCCGATGATGGCGAGATTCTCGTGCGCCCTGATCCAGTCGCCCTTGAGGAGCTCTTCAATCATCCGTCGATCCAGGCCCCGAGGAGCTCGATAGTCGATGTCCTCAGGCGTGGCCTGATGACGCAGCTTGGCGGCGCTGAGCCGGGTGGCGAGGCGCTTGTCGTGACGGTGCACGGCCTCGCGGTCGAGTAGCAGCGCCAGCCATTCGGCGTGACGCAGGCCCGCCGTCTGGTCGCCGCCATCGAGCTCGGTGAAGGCTTTCGCCATGCCGTGCAGGCCCAGGGCGTTCATCTGGTCCAAGGTGGGGTGGGACAGCATTGTCGTTCTCCTCAGTGGTAGTAGCGAGAGCCGCGGACGTTGGCGTGCGCGGGCGGGAGGGCCTGGTCGTCGTCGCCTCGAGCACGGCGACGCTGCGGCGCGGGCTGGCCGTCCAGGCGGTTGTCAAGGATGGACTTGACCGAGCCGTAGCTCTTGGCCCCGATCTCCAGGGCCCGGAGGCAGGCGGCGTCGACCCGGGCCGACCCGAAGGGCTTGGCCAGGCGTACGACGCCCATGCAGGAGCGGAAGCCCTGCTCGGGATGGGGCCGCTCCTCCAGGATCAGCTCGCACAGCATCTCGACCGAAGGCCCGATGGCGCGCGCCTCACCCCGGATCCGCTCGAGGGTCCAGTCGCCATAGCGCCGGTGGCTGGAGGGCATGTGGTCGGGCAGCGTGGTGTGCTTGGCGTCGCCGGAGCCGCGTATGTGGGCGGCGATCCGCTCGCCGCGGGCGAACACCTCCACCGTTCGCGCCGTCAGGCGCACCTCCACCTGGGTGCGGGCATGGCGGTAGGGGACCGAGTAGAAGTGGCCTTCCACCTCGACGTGGTAGTCGAGCCCGACCTTGCGCACGCGCCACTCGGCCAGGACGTAGGCCTGCGTCGGCAGCGGCTTCAACCGGGGCTGGTCCATCTCCTCGAACAGCTGGCGGCGGGTGCGGCGGACGTAGCGGAGCACCCGCTGGTCGTTCAGCCGCACGAGCAGCTCGGCGATGGCGGCGTTCACCTCGGCTAGGCTGTAGAACCGGCGGTGGCGCAGCCGTCCCAGCAACCAGCGCTCCACGATCCGAACGCAGGCTTCGACCTTCGCCTTGTCGCGCGGCTTGCGCGGGCGCGCCGGCAGGATGGCGGTGTCGTAGTGTTCGGCCAGCTCCGCGTAGGTGCGGTTCACCTGCGGATCGTAGAAGCAGGCCTTGATCACCGCGACCTTGGGGTTGTCTGGCACGATCAGCTTCGGCGCGCCGCCGAAGTAGTCGAAGGCCTGCACGTGGCCCTCGACCCAGTCGACCAGCTTCTCGCTCCAGCTGGCGTAGGCGAACGACAGGCTGGAGGCGCCCATCACCGCCACGAAGATGTGGGCCTGGCGGGTGCGTCCGCTCGCCGGGTCCACGATCACCGGCACGGTATCGCCGGCGTAGTCCACAAAGAGCTTCTCGCCGCCCAGGTAAGTCTGGCGCATGGTCACCGGCAGCCGGGCTTCCCAGCCGCGGTAGAGCTCGCAGAAGCGGCTGTAGCGGTAGCCTTCGGGGTTGGCCTCGATGTACTCGTCCCAGAGGATTTGCAGCGTGACGTGCTTGCGCTTCAGCTCGCGGTTCACCGCCGCCCAGTCGGGCTTCGCCCGGCGACGACAGCCCTGCCGCCGTCCGGCCTCCCCATAGAGGCGTGTCTCCAGCTCGGCGTCGGTCAGCTCCAGCGGCAGAGGCCAGATCAGCCCCGACGCCTCGAACCGCTCCAGCATCTCCCGGACGGTGGAGCGCGCCATGCCGGTCCTTCGAACCACTTCCCGGGTCGCCAGACCGCCCTCGCGGCTCAGTCTCAGCACCTCGCGCACACGGCGCCTCGCCAACCTCTTCGTAGGCATCGTCCCCTCCGCTGAAGGTGGGGACCGTAGCGCCGACGAGGAGCTCTCCCGGTCCGCTCGGGCGGGCGCCGTCACCTCGGAAGGGTGGGCGCCGATTAAGCGGAACGGTGGGCGGGATCAGATCGGAATGGCGGGCGCCATCAGATCGGTACGAGGGGCGCCATCAGCCCGAAATCTGCAAATGTAGGTGCTCATGTCGCCAAATTAGTCATCGCTGCCCCCGGACGATAGCTTGATCGCAACGCCCCGCTTCACCGCGATTTCATCGAGGAACGCGCCTAGCGCCGCGTTGCTTTCGAAGATGCCTGGCCCGACCAAGCCGAGATCGCCGGAGAAACAGTCGAGGACGTCGCGAAACTGTTCGGCGACGTTGCGGCCGGCAAGGTAATCCGGGGGGACTCCCCGCTGTTCGTCATGCCCGCAGCACGCCCTGCTGATTATGAACGGAGCAGGCTGGCATACCGCTGATCGCCTGAACTGGCCAAACGACACCACCCGGTCGTTAACGGCCTCCAGCCCCGAGCTGAACCCCATCGAACGCGTCTGGCTGTACCTACGCGAGCGCTATCGCCAGCCACCGGCTCTTCGCTGCCTACGACGCCATCCTAGACGCCTGCTGCGCAGCCTGGACCGCCTTCCTCGTCGAAACAGGCCGCATCAACAGCCTCGCCGTACAATCGTGCCCGGTCAAACCTTCAAGGAAGCGGTATGCAGTCCTAACGACCCGGTGCGGCCGTTCCTTGCCGGAGAATAAGTGGTTTCACGCGAGGGGAGGCAATGTCCCATAATGTCCCTCGAAAGTGGACTTTTCGGTCACTCTCCATGGGCTCTTTTAAGGTTTAATACATCGGAGTGGTAGTTTATAACTGTTCATCGTAGTAGGTGAGAGGCTCACACCTCTGGAAATTAGAAGACGTCGCGGTGAACTCCGTTATGCCAGCGTCACTTTGGTTTGCACCAATGAGGCCTGATGACATCGCCTGACAGTGAAGCCATAGAAAAGAAGCGCCCGCATAGTCGGGCGACCAGGGAGTAACTTAGTGTTCTTGGAAGGTTCTTCTCCGCGCACTATTGATTACGTTGGCCGCGTCCAGTCTTTTATGGATGCGCACATCCTACCGAACTTGCAGCGCCACAAGGATGAATTGCGCACTAACGTTGCAGCTGGCCGCCCCTACGCGCCGCTTCCTTTGATAGAAGTTCTAAAATCGATTGCCCGGTCAGAAGGACTGTGGAACCTCTTCCTGCCAGGTGAGCATGGGGCCGGTCTAAATAACTATGATTATGCCTCGCTCGCCGAAGCAATGGGGCGGGCCTACTGGGCTTCGGAAGTTTTCAACTGCTCGGCGCCGGACACGGGCAATATTGAGGTCCTGGCCCAGTACGGCTCGGCCGCCCAGCAGCAACGCTGGCTGAAGCCGCTCCTGGACGGACAGATCCGCTCCTCTTTCGCCATGACGGAGCCGGCCGTCGCCTCATCCGATGCTACCAATATCGAGACCCGTATCGTTCGCGACGGTGACGATTACTTGGTCACGGGGCGCAAGTGATGGATCACAGGAGCCATGAGTGAGCGCTGCAAAGTGCTGATCGTGATGGGCAAGAGCGACCCAGACAGCGCCGACGCCCACCGCCGCCAGTCGATGATCCTGGTACCGACCGACACGCCGGGCTTCGTGCGCGTGCGCGACATGCAGATATTCGGCGCGTTGGAGCCGCCCGGCGGTCATCCCGAAATCATGTTCGACAACGTTCGCGTTCCAAAGGAAAATCTTATCCTTCACGAAGGGCGTGGGTTTGAAATCGCCCAGGGGCGCCTCGGCCCAGGACGCATCCATCATTGCATGCGCCTTATTGGCATGGCCGAGGAGGCGCTAAGGCTCATGTGCGTACGCCTGTCGTCGCGCACAGCTTTCCGCCGGCCTTTATCGGACCAAGGCGTCTGGCGCGAGCGGGTGGCTGAAAGCCAGATGTTGATCGATCAGGCTCGCTTCATGGTGCTGAACGCCGCCCATATGATGGACACGATCGGCAACAAGGCTGCGGCCAAAGAAATTGCCATGGTGGGTCACGCACTCATCGAGGGCAAGCGGCGGGGGGCCCGCCACGTCGTCGTCACTATGTGCGTTGGCGGCGGAATGGGTGCCGCCGGCCTGTTTGAAGTATTTTAATGAGGCCGCACGTCTCCGCCCGAGTTTGCGGATCAAGAAGATGGTGTTGCGCCGCTCAATCACGCGAGTTGCACACGGCTCGGCGATCAGCAAGGTCGTGGTTCTCGCTCCGGCCCATCGTCGGTCCGCGATGGGCCGCTCTATTAGGAGCCAGATATGCGCACCAGGATCACTGACTTATTTGGGATTACTCACCCAATCATGCAAGGCGGCATGCACTTTGTCGGGCTTGCTGAATTAGCGTCTGCAGTATCCAACGCGGGTGGCCTTGGTGTTATTACCGCTTTAACTCAGCGGACACCTGAACTGTTAGCCCGGGAGATATTCCGATGCCGCGAGATGACGGACAAGCCCTTCGGCGTAAACCTCACCTTGCTTCCAATTTTCAGCCCGGCGCCGTACGCCGAAATTCTACATGCGATAATCGAGGGCGGGATCCGGATTGTTGAGAGGGCTGGCCGGAGCCCGAAAACCCACATGCCGGCGTTGAAGGCTGCTGGCGTCAAGGTGGTCCATAAATGCACGTCGGTACGCCATGCGTTGAAGGCCGAGAGCATCGGGTGCGACGCGGTCAGTGTCGACGGCTTTGAATGCGGGAGACATCCCGGCGAGGACGACGTGACCAACATGGTCCTGTTGCCGCGGGCTGCCGAGGTCTTGCGTTTCCCATTCTTGGCGTCGGGCGGTATGGCCGACGAGCGAAGCCTCGTCGCGGCGCTCGCCCTCGGAGCGGAGGGGATCAACACGGGGACCCGGTTTATCGCGACCAAGGAAGCGCCGGTGCACGACAACGTAAAATGGGCCTTGATCGACTCGTCTGAGATCGACACCCGGCTGGTCATGAGGCCGTTGCACAACACTGAGCGCGTGCTGAACAACATAACCGTTGCGCGGCTTCTTGATGTCGAGAAGAGGCTTGGCGACCAGCTAACGATCGCCGACATCCACGAGCAGGTCGCCGGTGTTTATCCCAAGGTGATGATCGACGGCGACATGGATGCTGGGGCATGGAGTTGCGGCATGGTGGTCGGTTTGATCCACGACATACCTTCTGTGCGCGACTTGATCGAGCGAATCGTAGAAGGCGCTGACATGCTGATCCGGCAGCGCTTGATGTCGATGCTCCACGGTCAAGCCGTCCCCGCCGAGGCGGTGGCGTGATCGGTTACTCGCAAGCACCGCGCCGGCGACACCATGCTGTCGCACGCCGATCTGCCGACAAGGCTGGCTTAGAAGCGACGCTCGAACGACAATCTCGATCAACACGCAACATCTGAACGACGCAAGGCCAAAGGGTTATAATGACCGAACAGAGTGCACCGGCTCGCGTACGACGCCCTGAACTGGAGCAGGCGTTTCAACACTTGGCCAATGTAGCGGCCAAAATAAATTTCTCCGGCACCACAGATCCTATGCAACAATGGCTGACCGCGGCCCGCAAGCATGTCGTTCCGAGATATGGCGACGTCGGGCCGGCGATCAGCTTGGAAGGCGTCACCTTCACACCTGTTATTGCCGACGGCGTCGCCGCCGAGTGGGTGACCGCCGCAGGTGCAAATCTGAGTCACCGCATCCTCTACATCCATGGTGGCGGTTGGATGTCTGGCGCCCCTCAAGACTACAGGGCGTACTCGGCGACCCTTGCACGACTGTCCGGGACGAGCATACTGATGGTAGATTATCGTCTCGCACCGGAGCATCAATTTCCAGCCGGCTTGGATGATTGCGTAAAGGCCTACCGGTGGATCTTGGACAACGGGCCTGGGAGCGGGAAGGCCGGCTTGGCTGGCCGGGACACCGCCGAACGGGTCAGCTTGGCGGGGGACTCGGCGGGCGGCAACCTCTCGGCGGCGACCTGCTTGCGGCTTGCGCAGGGCGAGGGGCGGATGCCTGATCGGCTTGCCCTTATCGCTGGGACCTTGGACAACGCGGCCACGACGGAGCGGGTCGGCATTGATGACCCGATCTGCACGCCCGAGCAGCTGGCTGCTTGCACCGCGGCTTATCTGCCACCTTCCAGCAACGCGCTGGACCCGCTCGTGTCGCCTGTCTTCGCTTCAAAGGAACTTCTCTGTAAATTTCCTCCCACCCTCATTCAGGTGAGCACAATCGAGGCGCTCGCCCATGACAACAGAAGGTTTGCGGCACGGCTAGAGGACGCCGGTGTTAGGGTGAATCTCAGCCTCTGGCCGGAGCTGCCCCACGTCTGGCACGCCTTTTTGGGACTTTTCCCGGAGGCTCGCGAGGCGCTAGGCGAAATTGCCGACTTTCTGAACCGATGAAGGGAGGCCTATGGCTCACCTAGCCTGAGGAGATCGCCGAAAAGTGCGATTGCATAACGTATATGCCCGCGCATTTGAAACTACCTCAACGTCCCGGACAAAAGGCGCAGGCTGAACGTGGACAGTAGCGCCAGCTTCATCAGATACACCTGTTTTGCGTAAGGCTCCTGTAGGTCGGCTTCGTCTTGCTCGCGGCAAACTAATTTCCACAAGCCAGATTGTGCTTCGGAAACGAAACGATCTCTGAGGTCGGCAGAACGACACTGACAAAGGGAACGTTACAATGAGCATTGCTGGCCAGCAGGTCCTTAGCACGCTTTTTGACAACGGCGCTCTGACGGTGGAACTCGTCCCATTCTCGCTGCCCGACCCGCAAGGCGGTCATGTTGTGATACGTGTGGAAGCCGCGCCGATTAATCCGTCCGACCTTGGCCTCATCTTTGGGCCGGCAGATATGGACAACGCCGACTACTCGCCCAGAAAAGTTTTGGCGCGGATGCCAGTTGGGGTGACCCGCGCGATGAAGGCGCGCCACGGGCTACCAATGCCGAGCGGCAACGAGTGCGCGGGTGTGGTAGTGGCCGCCAGCGAGGATCCCGCAGCGCAGGCGCTTCTTGGCAAACGGGTCGCCTGCACACCCGGGACTGCCTTCGCAACCCATGCTTTGGCGGACGCGCGCCTGGCCATACCGCTTGCGGATGGCGTCACCGCCGAGCAGGGCGCTTCCTCGTTCGTCAACTCTATGACGGCGCTCAGCTTCATAGAAACTATGCGGTGTGACGGCTTCACCGGTGTCACCCACATAGCCGCCGCTTCGAACCTAGGCCAGATGTTGGTCAGGATCTGCGCCGCCGACCGCGTGCCCTTAGTGAATGTTGTTCGGAGCGCCGACCAAGTGGATTTGCTGAAGGGCTTATACCAAATCCCGCTGACTAAAACCCATGTGCCCACTCTCGCGTCCCGATTGAGATGATGGTGGAGGGTTGCTGGACGAGCTTGTTCCACGCCGCACAGCATTGGCTGACGATATCATCATAAGACTTGAAGATGAGGTTCGATAGCCAGTTGTCTCGCATGTACTGCCAGATGTTCTCCACCGGGTTTAGCTCAGGGCAGCGGGCCGTCAGCGCGATGATACTGATGTTGGAAGGTAGGTCGAGCTTGTTGGTGGTGTGCCAGCCCGCCTCATCCATGATCAGCACGGCGTGTCCGTCGGGCGCGACGGTTCGAGATATCTCCGCCAGGTGCAGGTTCATCGCCGCGGTATTGCAGAAGGGCAGGACGAGCCCGGCGGTCTTGCTTGCTGAGGGCATATGGCTCCGAAGATGTAGGCCGAAGCCGTTCTCTGGTCGTGAGGGGCGCAGGGTCGGGCGCCGCGCTTCCAACAGCGGCGGGTGATCTTGTTCTTCTGCCCGACCCTGGCTTCGTCTTGCCACCAAATCTCCAGCTTCAGCCCAGGCGCGATGCTCGCCTTGACCTCACTCCGTAGTTTACTCTCCAGAGGACCTTCTTATCCTTCTGCCGTTCGCTGACAAGGGGAATAGGCTAGGCCTCAGCAGGGAAAGAGGGGGTGAGTAGCGGACTAAGGGCGGCTCGCTTTTCGCTTGACTTTGAGCGGCGACGCCGCACCGAAGGCCCTCTCTCCTTGCAAAGCTTGAGGTCACTTTTCTACTTTAAGTAATTGGGCCAAGGTGATCGCCTCGGTTCCACCCGTGGCGCAAAAGGCCTCGCAAAGATGGATCAATCTGACCTCCTTTTCTTGACCGCTTTGTTCGACAAACCCGTCCAAGAGCGCTCTCGGATCAAGTGGCGCCGTATGGGGAGGAATATGCTTCAATCCAACAGGGCCGCCGCCCGCCCTGCGAACCGCCACGGCCTTCTTTTGGTTAGCACGGTGCTGATTTCCGCTGCTTGCGCCTTCAACGCGCAGGCTCAGCAGGCGGGCACCTTGAATGCGGTGATGTCCGCGCCGAGGCAGGTGTTGCCGGCCGGCTCGCCCGAGGCAGGACAAGCTTCCGTCGGTGCGCTGGGGGCGCCCACCAAGCTGCAAAGATCGTCGCCAGGCAACCAGATCCAAGAGGTCGTGGTCACCGCACAGAAGCGCAGCGAGAACATTAACGCGATCGGGCTAGCAATCACGGCCGCAAGTCGTCAGCAGCTTGAGCAAAAGCAGATTACCAGCGTCTCGGATTTGACACGGATCGAGCCCAGCTTGCAGTTTTCGCAAACTGACTACGGCACACCAGTATACACGATCCGCGGCGTCGGTTATTTCGAGGAGTCACTGGCGGCCACGCCCGCCGTCAGCATCTACCAGGACGAGGTTGCGTTCCCTTTTCCGGTTTTGTCCAAGGGCGTCTTGCTCGATCCCGAGCGGGTGGAGGTTCTCAAAGGTCCGCAGGGCACTCTCTTCGGCGAGAACGCCACTGGCGGCGCGATCAACTTTATCGCAGCCAAGCCGACCAATTTCTTCACGGCGGGGATAGACGAGCAGTACGGGCGCTTTAACGACAATCTCCTTAGTGGCTTCGTAAGCGGCCCCGTGACTCCGACGCTGAGTGCGCGCCTCTCCGCCAGCACCGAAGACGGCGGGGCCTGGCAGAGGAGTGAGACCCGCGACGACGATCTCGGCAACAAGGACACCCAGATCGCGAGACTGCTCCTCGACTGGAAGCCGACATCCAAGCTCAGCGCAAGTGTTAACCTGAACGGTTGGTTGGATCATTCGGACACACAGGCGGCCCAGCTCGAGGGTGCACGCTTCATAAGCCCACAATATATATCGCCTGCCGCCCTGACGCCCTCCACGGCGAACTTCCTGCCGAACGCCGGTTATTTTCCTACCTACCCGGGTCCGATTAAGTCACTCGTGAGCCAGCCTATCGAGCTCATCAACGACCGACAGGCCGATTGGACTCCCGGCGAACACCCGCATAATAACGAGGGCTTCTACCAAGGCGCGCTGCGCCTGGACTATAACCTTTCTGACAATCTAGGGATTACGTCGCTGACGACTTATGAGCGGTTTACAGAGCATGATGTCGTGGACGCAAGTGGGGTGGGCGCGGCATACTTAACCAACCAGATTAGCGGCAATGTCGATACTGTCTCGCAGGAGGTCCGGCTGCACGGTGCGTTTGACGACAACCGGGTTCACTGGCTGGCTGGCGTAAACTATGAGGACGATAAGAGCCGCGAGACCGATTTCTTCTCGCCCTTCTTCGCCAGTTCATCCTATCTCACCGGCGGCTCCGCCTTCTCAGCTATCCCACTGGGGTCGTTCGAGTTCGGCGCGCACAACAACGTTAACGCCAGCAACACCTCTGTTTTCGCAAATGTTGACTACCGTGTGGTGGATACGGTGACCTTGCACGCAGGAGCTCGCCATACGCAGTCTGACCAGGACATTTCCGGCTGCAGCTTCGGCACTAGTCCCTACACAGCCTATATTGATGCAGCCGCGTCGCAACTTGCCGCAGCGTTCGGCGGGCAAGCTCCAACCCCTGTATCGACGGGGCAGTGCACCACGCTCGGTCCGCCGCCGAACTTCCAGCCAGGCACGCAGTACAACAAACTAAATCAGAACAATTCTCCCTGGCGCGGCGGCGTTGATTGGACCCCGCTGCCGCATGAATTGATCTATGCCTCCATCAGCAAGGGTTACAAGGCCGGGACCTCGCCCTCGCTCGGGGCAACCTCCTACGTCCAGCTGAAGCCGGTCACCCAGGAGTCGCTAGTGTCCTACGAAATCGGGGCGAAGTCGTCGCTGCTAGACCGGAGTCTGCAGCTGAACGTCGACTACTTTCATTACGACTACAAGGACAAGCAAGTGCTAGCTGACGTCGACGATCCGCTCGGCATCTTCGGCGCTCTGCAATCGCTGGTAAACATCCCGCGATCGCAGGAGGATGGTGCGGAAGTCACTGCCGCCTGGCGTCCTCCGATCGCCGGCCTTACCTTGAATGGCGCCTTGACCTACCTAGACTCTCGGGTCACGTCTACTTTCTTCAATTACGGTATTTACATCACAAGCTCCAATGATACGTTCAATTTCAAGGGTCAGCCTTTCCCCTTTACGCCTCGCTACTCGGTCCAGTACGGCGCGCGCTACGACTGGAGCCTCACGCAAGACCTGTACGCCTTCGTCAGCGCAGACGCGTCCTACCAGAGCGACTCAACCTCGGTGTTTGGTGCGGCTCACGATGTCGCCGAAGGGGGGCCTTCGTTAAACATTCGCAGTTACAATATCCTCAACTTAACGGCCGGCGTTGCGTCTTCGGACAAGCATTGGCGCGTCGAGGTGTGGGGCAGAAACGTCACCAATACCTACTACTGGAACACCGTCGTCCAGGAAGGTGACGCCATCGCGCGGTTGGCAGGACTGCCGACGACATTTGGGTTTGAACTGCACTATCGGTATTAAACTGCTCCCCTTTCGGCCAGCTTTTCTTCTACCATCATACTGGCACTCGTCGCCAACGAGCGAGGTGGCTTAAGGAGCTCCTGTAATCCGGCAGTGCGAGCGCTGAGACCGCAGGTTGCGATAGGCTGCGGGGGTTTTATGGCTGACTTTACGGATGGTCGTCGACAACGGTCCAAACATTGTAAGTAAGCCTCGTTCCGCTCGCACCTTTCTTGCGCTGACCTGATGACCGAGTCTGGAGCCCTTCGGGGTTGGACGGGCTTGGTGTGCTGATGATGCCTGGTGATGATGTGCTGTCGGAGCCGGTCGTGCGCCGGGTGGAGGTCTTCACCGGCGCCGGGCGGCGTCGGCGGTGGAGCGCCGAGGCGAAGGCGCAGATCGTGGCGGAGAGCTACGCGACATCGGTCGGTGAGGTGGCGGACCGTTATGGGCTGGCCAAGACGCAGTTGTTCACCTGGCGGCGGGATGCGCGCGACGCCGGGCCGTCGGAGCCGATCTTCGCCCCCGTGGTGCTGGAGCCTACGCCCGAGGCGGCGGCGGTCCAGCGAGGTGAGGCCAAACCGAAGAAGGCTCGACGCACGCGTCCGGGCGGCATCGAGCTGGAGATCGACGGCATGGTGGTGCGCGTCGAACGCGGCGCCGAAGCCAGGACGGTGGCCTTCTGCTGGGCCCACGTCCGTCGCCGCTTCTACGAACTCGCCGCCGCGGG
>CALMGB010000314.1 GCA_937863535.1 uncultured Caulobacteraceae bacterium | reverse complement strand
CACTACGCACGCCGTGCGAAACAGCGACAGCGCGCGGCGCAGATCGGCGGGCGTTGACTCGGCCCGCCCGCTGCCCATCCACGAATCCTCCACCCGCGTGGTCCCGTAGGTTCGCGGCCCGGCCAGCCGCAGCCCGAGCGCGCCCGCCAGCGCGCCGCCCTGGCCCTCCACGGCGTCGGCGCGGATCAGCACCCGGCCGCCCTGCCCCACCTGGAACATCGCCGACAGCCCGTCGCCGGTATGGAGCAGGCCCAGCGCGGAGAGCCGCCCCTGCAACGCCATGTTGCGCTCCAGCGCGAAACGGCCGTCCAGCCGGTACGAACCGCTACGCACGCTGAAGGCCGGCAGCGTATCCAGGCGCAGCCGCAGCGCATCGATCTGCACCGCGATCGGCAGCTGCGCGGCGCCCTTCGAGGGTGGCTGCGGCTTGAGGACGGGGTCGCGGATCAGGGTCAGGGTGCGGGCGGTGATCGCACGGGCGTGGAAGCGCCTGGCCAGCAGCTCGCTCCATCGCCAGCGCATCTTCAGATCGCGGGCGTCCAGCCAGGGCCCGCGCGCGTCTATGATCTGCAGCTTCGCGAGGGTCAGGTCAGTGAGCGGATCGCCGCCGATGCCCTCCACATGCAGCCGCCCTACGGGTCCCAGCGGTAGGCCCTCCAGCAGGTTCGCCACCAGGCTGCGGCCCGCTTCAGTGCGCACCATCAGCCGCGCGCCCCCGGCGAGCAGGGCCAGCAGCGCGACCAGCATCGCCAGCCCGAGCGCAATCCACCGTCCCCAACGCCGGGCGGAACGCCGCTGGGGAGCGGACGGCCGCTCCGCCTCCACCGCGCGCGCCGTCAGCTCGGGCGGCGCGGCGCTCAAAAGCTCTGGCCCACGCTGAGATAGACCTGGATCGGCGGCTGGGCGGCCCCGCTCAGCCGGTTCAGCGGCGTGGCGAGGTCCACCCGCACCGGCGCGAAGCCCAGGTCGTAGCGCAGCCCCACCCCCACCGACGAGGCGATGTGGCTGAAGCTCGGTGTGGCCTGGCCGCCCACAGTGCCGCTGTCCAGGAACAGCACCGCGCCTAGCGGTCCGACGACGCGCTGGCGCAGCTCGACAGTCGCGTCGATCAGCGACAGGCCTCCCTGGGGCGTGTTGTCGGCATAGTGGGGTCCGACGTTCTGGTACTCGTAGCCCCGCACCGTGCCGCCGCCCCCGGCGAAGAAGCGGTCCGACGCGGGCACCTGGGGAATCTGGCCGCCGATGATCGAGCCCGCCTGGGCGCGGAGCGCCAGGACGCGGCTCCCGGCGCCGTCCAGGGCCAGGTAGGTGCTGCCCTGGGTCTGGAGCTTCAGATAAATCAGGTTCTCCTGGCCGAACACATAGATGGGTTCGGCCCGCGCATCGAGCTTGTAGCCGCGGGTGGCGTTCAGCACGTTGTCGGTGTGGTCCAGCGAGCCCGCCAGCAGCGGCCGGATGGAATAGATGTCCAGCCGGCCGAGTTCATGGTCGTCGATCTGGCTGTAGACGAAGGACAGGCCCTTGGTGAGGAACGAATACTTGCCGTAGCGCTGGGTCAGGTCGGCCACCAGCTCAGCCCCCTGGGTGGTGTAGGCGTTGGTCACGTCGCGGAAGGCGTCGGGGCCGATCCGCAGGGTCTGGCCGGGCGAGAGGAAGTGCGGCAAGCTCTCGGTCACGCCCAGCCGCGTGTCGATGGTCTGGAGCTTGGCCAGCAAGGTCACCGTGTCGGCCCGCTGCAGCACGTTGAAGATCGAAAACGTGCTGTCCACCAGCGGCCCCTCGGTCGTGGAGTAGCCAAGGCCCAGCGACAGGGCGTACTTGGCCCGGTCCGCCAGGCTCACCACCACCGGGCGCAGGCCGTCGGCGTTGGCCTTGGGGGCGAGCGCCACGGTGACGCTGTCGTAGACGCCGGTGTCGAGCAGGCGGCGCTCCAGCTCGGCGACATCGCTGGGCCTGTAGACCTCGTGCGTCTTCCAGGGCGCGAGCCTGCGCAGCCACCGCTTCTCCGTGCGGGTGCGGCCGGTGATCTGCATGCCGTCCATGCGCACCAGGGCGCCGGCGGCGATCTTGAAGATCGGCCGCATGCTGTGGTCGGCGTGATCGACCACCACCTCGCGCGGCGTCGCCCCGGCGTCCGCGTAACCGGCCTGGGCGACGGCGGCGACCGCGCGCCCCTCCGCCGCGAGCACGTCGGGCGCCCGGCCAGGATCGCCCGGCTTCAGCTTTATCGCGGCATGAGCGGCGGCGTCCGCGGCTGCGGACGGGCGCAGCCCCACCCACTGCACCTCCGGCGCGACGAGCCGGGTGATCGGACCGGGATCGACCTGCACCACGCCCCTGGCGTGCTCGCCCTCGCCGATGTCGGGGGTTACAGTCGCGTCGTAGTAGCCGTCGGAGCGCAGCAGGGCGATGACGCTGTCGGCGGCTTGGCGGGCGCGGCGGCGGGCCTCGACCCGGTTCACCGGATCGCCCGTCGCCTCCCCCACCGCGCGCTGCAGGGCGGCGCGGCGCGTCCGGTCGGCGACGCCCTGCACCTCGGCGCGGGGCTGCTGGGGCGCACGCTTGGGCGCGGCCTTCGCCGCCCCTCCCGCGAGCGACACCGCCGCCAGGGCGATCAGAGCGAAGCGCAAGCGTCGCAACTCTACTTTCCACCGGCGCGCCGGAAGCGCCGCGCACACCTAGCCCCCGTGGCTGTGTAGGGAAACGGCGGCGGCGTGTCACGCCGAGGCCGGTCTCGCGCCGCCGCCGAACCTTGTCGCCCCTCGCCCATCCCGTTAGACCGCGCCATGGCGGCGGTTCTGCAGCGAGGCGGGCGGGAGATCTGGCTCGATGGTCCCCACTACATGGACGTGCTTCGCGCCCTGCACGCGCGGTTGAAGCCCGCCAGCTATTTCGAGATCGGCACGCTCCACGGCCAGACCCTGGCGCTGGCCCGGTGCGCCTCGGTCGCGGTCGATCCCGCCTTCCAGCTCACCTGCGACGTGCACGAGGGCAAGCCGTCCTGCCGCCTGTTCGAGCAGACCAGCGACGACTTCTTCGCCACCCATGACCTCGCCGCCCTCTTCGGCGGCCCGGTTGAGCTCGCCTTCCTGGACGGCATGCACGCCTTCGCCTTCCTGCTGCGCGACTTCATCAACACCGAGCGGGCGAGCGCGCCGGGCTCCACCATCGTGCTGCACGACTGCCTGCCCCGCGAGGCGTCGATGACGGGTGGTCCGGAGCGGCGGGAGCAGGGCCTTGCCCGCTACCGTGGCTACTGGACAGGCGACGTCTGGAAGATGGTCCCCGTGCTGCGGGCGCTGCGACCGGAAATCAGCCTCACCTGCCTGGATGCGCCACCGACCGGGCTGGTGGTCTGCACGGGTCTTGATCCGGCCAGCCGCGTTCTAGCAAACGCCTATGACGCCACCCTCGCCAAGTGGGCGCCGGTAGATATCTACGACTATGGCTTGCCGCGCCTGCATGCGGAGGCGGACCCCCGCTCCGCCGCCGCCTGGCTGGACGCCAAGGCTCCGTTCAGCCATCCCCAGCCCGCTTGGAAGCGGGCGATCAAGCGGGCCTTCCGCCGGCCCTGAACGGCGCCGGGCCGCCGGGCGGTCGAGGAGCCTCAGCTCACACCAGCGTCCCGTGGCAATGCTTGAACTTCTTGCCCGAGCCACAGGGGCACATGGCGTTGCGGGAGGTGCGTTCCCAGCCGGCCGGGAGGGCGGAGGGCGGCAGGCGCTCGGCCTGATCCGGCGTCATGAAGCCGCCTTCGGTGGCGAGCGCTGCGCCCTCGCGTTCGTTCTCGCCGGTGGTGGGGTCCAGGTGCAGCTCGAACATGGGCTGAGGCTGGGCCGCAAAGGCTTCGGGCGGCGTGGCGAACTGGAACTCCACGGTCATCATCCAGCGGGTGACGTTCTGGCGGAGTTCGAGCATCAGCTTCTCGAACAGGGCGTAGGCCTCGGACTTGTACTCGTTCAGGGGATCGCGCTGGCCGTAGCCGCGCAGCCCGATCACCTGGCGCAGGTGGTCCAGGTGGGTCAGGTGCTCGCGCCACTGCATGTCGATCATCTGCAGCATGAAGTTCTTCTCGAGGCCCCGCGCCTGCTCGGGGCCGATCTGCTCCTCGCGCTCGGCGGCCTTGGCGTCGGCGGCTTCGGTGATGCGGGTGTGGAGGTCCTCAGGCGTGACGCCTTCTTCGGTCGCCCAGTCCACCACCGGTAGGTCCATGCCGAGATAGGTCGCCAACCGCTCGTGCAGGCCGGCCGCGTCCCACTGCTCCGCATAGCTCTTGGGCGGCAGGCAGAGGGTGACGAAGTCCTCGATGGTGTCGTTGCGCATCTCCGTCACCGACTCGGAGAGGTCGTCGGACAGCATGAAGGCCTGGCGCTGCTCGAAGACGGCCTTGCGCTGGTCGTTGACCACGTCGTCGTACTTCAGCAGGTTCTTGCGCATCTCGTAGTTGCGCTCCTCCACCTTCCTCTGGGCGGTGGAGATGGCCCGGTTCAGCCAGGGATGGGTGATGGCCTCGCCCGGCTGCACGCCGAAGGTGCGCATGATCGAGTCCAGCCGCTCGCCGGCGAAGATGCGCAGCAGGTCGTCCTCGCAGGACAGGTAGAACTTGGAGTGGCCGGGGTCGCCCTGGCGGCCCGTGCGGCCGCGGAGCTGGTTGTCGATGCGCCGGCTCTCGTGGCGCTCGGTGCCGAGCACGTAGAGGCCCCCCGCCGCCAGGGTCTTCACCCGGCCGGCGGCGATGTCGGCCTTGGTCTGGACCTCCTTGGCCTTCACCTCGTCCTCGCTGGGTTCGGCGCCGTAGCCGAGGTCTTCGCGCCAGCGCTGGATGCGCATGTCGAAATTGCCGCCGAGCTGGATGTCGGTCCCCCGCCCGGCCATGTTGGTGGCGATGGTGACGCTGCCGGGGGCCCCCGCCTCGGCCACGATATAGGCCTCCTGCTCGTGGAAGCGGGCGTTCAGCACGTTGTGCGGCACGCCGTGGCCGGTCTGCCAGGTGATGTCGAAGGCCTCGTCGCCGAGCTTCTCCAGCGCCTTGGCGTCCGTGCCGGCATGCTCGGGCTTCCTCGTGCGGCCGGTCTCGACCTTGTAGTCGTAGGCGTTCAGCAGCTCCGACAGCTGCTCGGACTTCTCGATGGAGACGGTGCCGACCAGGATCGGCTGGCTGCGCACGAAGCAGTCGGCGATGGTGGCGCAGATGGACTGGTTCTTCTCCTCGGCGGTGCGATAGACCTCGTCGTCGTCGTCGATGCGGATGATCGGGCGGTTGGTGGGGATTTCCGCCACGTCCATGTTGTAGATGTCGCTGAACTCGGAAGCCTCCGTCGCCGCGGTGCCGGTCATGCCGGAGAGCTTGGTATAGAGGCGGAAGTAGTTCTGGATGGTGACCGAGGCCAGGGTCTGGTTCTCCGGCATCACCTCCACGTGTTCCTTGGCCTCAATGGCCTGGTGCAGGCCTTCGGAGAGCCTGCGGCCGTGCATCATGCGGCCGGTGAACTCGTCGATCAGCATGATCTCGCCGGCGCGCACGATGTAGTCGCGGTCGCGCAGGTAGATGATGTTGGCCCGCAGCGCCTGGTTGACGTGGTGCACCACGCTGATGTTGGCGGCGTCGTAGAGGCCCGTGGAGTCCTCGGCCAAGGCGCCCGACGCGGTGAGCATCTCCTCGATCTTCTCGTTGCCGTGTTCGGTGAGGTGGATCGACTTCTGCTTCTCGTCGTACTCGTAGGTCTCTTTATCCTGCACCAGCGACTTCACCTGGGCGTCGATGGTGCGGTAGAAGTCGCTGCGGTCTTCGGTGGGGCCGCTGATGATCAGGGGCGTGCGCGCCTCGTCGATCAGGATGGAATCCACCTCGTCCACGATGGCGAAGTTGTGCCCGCGCTGGACCATGTCGCGCACGTCGTAGGTCAGGTTGTCGCGCAGGTAGTCGAAGCCGAACTCGTTGTTGGTGCCGTAGGTCACGTCGCTGCCATAGGCGCGGTGGCGCTCCGGCTGGGACAGGCCGTTGACGATCAGGCCGGTGGTGAGGCCGAGCCACGTGTAGAGCCTGCCCATGTGGTCGCTGTCGCGGGTGGCCAGGTAGTCGTTGACGGTGACCAGGTGCACGCCCTTGCCCTCGAGCGCGTTCAGATAGACCGGCAGGGTCGCCACCAGCGTCTTGCCCTCGCCGGTGCGCATCTCGCCGATGCCGCCCTTGTGCAGGGTCATGCCGCCGACGAGCTGCACGTCGAAATGGCGCATGCCCAGCACGCGCTTGGAGGCCTCACGCACCACGGCGAAGGCCTCCGGCAGCAGGTCGTCGAGTTTCTCGCCCTTCTCGACGCGGGCCTTGAACTCCGGCGTCATGGCCTTGAGCTGGTCGTCGCTCATGGCGGAGAAGCGGGGCTCCAGCGCGTTGATGGAGGCCACGCGGCCCTGCAGCTGCTTGACCTTGCGTTCGTTGGAGGAGCCGAACAACTTTCTGGCGAAACCGAGCATCAAGAGTCCAGACGTGGAGACGGGCGGCCGCAATCGCGGCGGCGAAGGGCAAGCGCCCATTTAGGCGCTAAGCGGCGCTGCGGGAATAGCGGCCGCAACAGGAGGGCGAAGCGCCGCTCTCCTTCGCTCCTCCACGGAGAAAGGAGAGGGAAGGATGAGGAGAACCAAGCGCCTGGCTGAGACGCGCGGGCGCCTCCCTCTCGCCAGAGGGGCGAGGGTTTACAGCGCCTCGCCCCTTAGCAGCTTGGGCGTGTCGCCCGCGAACCCCGCCGCCTCCAGCATCATGAACCGCTTGACCGGCGCCAAGCGGTTCATCGCGCCGGTCACGGCGTTGCGCGCGACCTTCAGCAGCGGCGTGTCGGAGCCGTAGGCGCGCACGAAGAAGTCCGTGGCCCACGCGAACGCCGCTCGGTCCATCCGGCGCCAGCGGGCGTAGCGGTCCAGCACGATCGCGGAGCCGATGTCCTCGCCGCAGCGCCTAGCGTCGGCCAGCACCTCGGCCAGGGCGGCGGCGTCCTTCATGCCGAGGTTCAGGCCCTGGCCCGCGATGGGGTGGATGGCGTGGGCGGCGTCGCCCACCAGGGCCAGGCGGTCGGCGGTCATCTGCTCGGCGATCTGCAGCCCCAGGGAATAACCGAAGCGCGGTGCGACCAACTTCGCGGGGCCGAGCGTCTCGCCGAGCCTGCGGTTCAGGTGCGCCTCGAAGGCCTCAGGACTCGCGGCCAGCAGCGCCTCGCCCCGGGCCGTGGGCTCCACCCAGACCAGGCTGGCGCGCTGTTCGGTGAGCGGCAGGACGGCGAGCGCCGAGCCCCCCATGAAGAAC
>CALMGB010000313.1 GCA_937863535.1 uncultured Caulobacteraceae bacterium | reverse complement strand
CTTCCCGCACCACGCCCGCTCCCTCATGGCAGATCACGCTCGGAAACAGCCCCTCGCTGTCCAGCACATCCAGGGTGTAGGCGTCGGTGTGGCAGATTCCGGTCGCCATGACCTCCACCAGGACCTCGCCGGCGCGAGGCCCCTCCAGGTCGAGGTCCACCACCTCCAGCGGGCGCTTGGCTTCGAAGGCGACGGCGGCGCGCGTCTTCATGTTTCCGCTCCTGACGGGAAGGCGCTCGTGGACCGACGAGGGATAGCGCCTCAGTGTGCCGATAGCTCAGGCCGCCCGCCGATGAAAGCCACGCGGCCTCGTGCGCGCTCCCGATTGGCGGACCGGCGTCGAGGGCGTTGAAGGCGATCAGAAGCGGGCCGGCTTCAGCTTCGCCGGAGACGCTGCATGGATGAGGCCTTCTGAGCGGGTGCGGCTAGGTTTAGTGCACGTAGGAGCCGGCGTTCAGGTCGATGGTCGTCCCGGTCGCATGGTCGGCCAGACCGCTGGCGAGGAAGACCAGCATCGGCGCGATGTCGCGGGGCTCGGTCAGGCGCGAAAGGGCGATGTCGCTGGAGGCGTAAGCCTCGCCGTACTGGTCGATGAAGTCCTGCGCCATTTCAGTCCGGGTGAAGCCCGGCGCCACGTCGAAGGCCACGATCCCCTGCTTGCCGAAGCCGCGCGCGATGGAGCGGGTCAGCGCCACGACGCCGCCCTTTGAGGCCGCATAGGCCATGTAGTCCGGCGCGTCGCCCCGGAAGGCCGCCCGCGAGCTGATGTTGATGATCCGGCCGCCGCCGTGCGCCTGGAAGTGGCCGATGGCTTCGCGGCAGAGCAGGCCGAGCGCCGTCAGGTTCACCGCCATCGTACGGGTCCAGCTCTCCAGCCACACCGCCTCGTCACCATCAAGAGGCGCGCCGGTCGCCACGCCTGCATTGTTCACCAGCACGTCGATCCTGCCGAAACGCGCCGCGACCGCTTCCCACAGCGGCCTACAGGCGGCCGGGTCCGCAAGGTCGGCCCGGAAGGCCTCCGCGCCCCCACCAACCTCAGCCGCCAGCGCCTTGGCCGCCTCAAGGTTGCGCCCACAGTGCACCGCCACCTGCGCACCGGACGCCGCAAACGCCCGAACCGAGGCCGCCCCGATCCCGCGACTGCCGCCCGTGACCAGCACGGTCTTGGAGGTGAGGTCGATGTGCATGAGAGCCTCGCGGGGAGATGATTTGCGTCTTTTAGCTCGAGGGGGCGAGCCGCACAGCGGACTGAGGGGGCGCCTTCTCCGCCGCTCACGTTCTCCGCGGCTTGGCTCGCGTCGTCGGGTCGGCGGCGAGCGGATCCTCCGGCCAGGGATGGCGGGGATAGCGGCCCTTCATCTCGGTCCGCACCGCCTTCCACGAGCCCGCCCAGAAGCCCGGCAGGTCGCGGGTCACCTGCACCGGCCGGCGCGCCGGCGACAGTAGGGCCAGGGTCAGAGCCACTCGCCCGCCCGCCACGCTCGGGTGCACGGCCATGCCGAACAGCTCCTGCACCCGCACCTCGACCCGCGGACCGCCCTCGGCCCCATAGTCGATGGCGGCGTGGGAGCCGGTGGGCAGGCTGAGCCGCTCCGGCGCTTCCGCCTCAAGCCAACGCCGGCGCGGATAGTCCAGGTGCGCCAGGATCGCCTGGTGCAGGTCGGCGGAGGCGATGTCGGCCAAGCGGCTGACCGCGCCGAGCTGGTCGCCCAGCCACCCCTCCGCCGTCTCCAGCAGGGCCACGTCGGACAGGTCGGGCCAGCCGTCCTGCGGGTAGAGCCCTGCCAGGAAGGCGACGCGGTCGCGCAGCCGGAGGACCTCCTCGTTGAGGGAGAGCGCCACCAGGCCCTGCGACCGCAGGTGCTGCAACAGCGCGCTCCGCAGCGCCTCCGGCGGCGGTCGGTCGAGGCGGCGCTCCTCCAACAGCAATGCGCCGAGACGGCGCAGGCGGCGGGCGCGGACGCGACCGTCGGGATCGACCTCTGTGCGGGTCTCCTCCACGATGGAGTCGGCGAAGGCGCGCTCGATCTCGGCCAGCTCGATGCGGGCGGCGAGCCGGACACGGTCGCTGGCGGTCCCGCCCCCGAGTTCGCCCACCGCCAGCCAGGGCTCGCGCGCCAGGGCGTCCGCGGGATCAAGATGCACCGCGCGTCCGGTGGTCAGGTTGAACACGCCATCGGCGCCGCGCGCCTTGGCGATGCGGTCGGGAAAGGCCAGCGCCAGCAACCGTCCGGCCGAGCCGCCGTCGTCCTTGCTACCGCGTCCGCCGGCCTGGCGCGCGCCCTCGTGGACGACGACGGGGAGGCCGCGTTG
>CALMGB010000312.1 GCA_937863535.1 uncultured Caulobacteraceae bacterium | reverse complement strand
GTCCGCGTCCGCGCCGTCCGTGCTGGAGGCCGTCTTGCTCCCACAGGCGCAGAGCGCCAGGATGGCCAAGCCCACCGTTGCGCCTGACATCGAGCGGCGTACGGCCCCCATGGCCAAGCGGCGGTTCGCGTCGACCGACATGGATCAAGCCTCACAGTTCAGGTTGACTGAACCCGCGCCCTCGGCGCCGGTTCCGGCATGGTCCATTGCGCAACGCCTTTGGCCGGTGCGCGAAGACATCGGCGTGCACGATCACCCGAGGACCGCCGCGGTGGCAATTGTCATCATCGCGGGTCACAACGTCATGTCGCGCCCAAGCGCCCGCCATATCCGCGATGCTCCCTCAAGTGTCCACCCTACCGAACCCGCAGTCTCCCGCCGCCGATCAGGGGCTCGACGAGCGCGGTCGTGTCCTGACGTGGCTCAAGTCGCCCCTCGGCGTCGCCCTTCTCGCAGCGGTGCTGCTGGGCGTCCTTGCGGCCGCAGGGCGCGCTGACCCGCAGTGGAGCGCGGGAGCCGCGCTGCTGGTCCTGGCCCTGGGCGTCGGTGCGGGATGGCGGCTGGAGCGACGCTCAAGCGCTACCGCCGCGTTCCGCCTTCGTCCTGACGACCCGCCCACGCCGCCGCCGGACGAGGTGCAGACCTATGTGCTCGCCCTGGAGCTGGCCCCCAACCCCGTGCTGTTGGTCAGCGCCGAGGACGCCGACGACATCGCCGGACGGCGGGTCGTGTTCGCCAACGCCGAGGCGCGCGAGTTGCTGCGCATCGAGCGCGAAGGCGCGCTGCTGGTCACAGCGCTCCGCGATCCCGACCTGCTGGAGGCGATCGACGAGGCCCTGTTCGGCCACATCCCCCAGGTGCTCAGCTATGAGGCCCGCGGCGCCCAGGAGCGCTTCTGGCGGGTCTGGACCAAGCCGCTGCCGCCCAACGCCCGCCACGCGCGCCTCGCCCTGGTCATCATGCGCGACGAGACGGACACGCGGCGCAACGAGCGGATGCGCGCCGACTTCCTGGCCAACGCCAGCCACGAGCTGCGCACCCCGCTCGCCTCGCTGACCGGCTTCATCGAAACCCTGCGCGGCCATGCCCGCGACGACGCGACGGCGCGCGAGCGGTTTCTGCTGATCATGAGCCGTCAGGCCGAGCGGATGGCGAGGCTGATCGACGACCTGCTGTCGCTCTCGCGCATCGAGCTGAACGAGCACATCCGGCCGGGCGGCCATTGCGACCTGTCGCTGGCGGTGGCCGACGTGCTCGACGCGCTGGCCCCCCAGATCGCCGTCAAGCACGTGCGGCTGGAGCTTGACCTCGTCTCCTCTGGCGCGGCGGAGATCGTCGGCGACCGTGACCAGATCGTCCAGGTGGTGCAGAACCTGCTCGACAACGCCGTCAAGTACGCACCCGACGGGGGCGTGGTCCGGGTGTCCGTGACCCGGGACCTGACGCTGGAGAGCGCCACCGCGAGCCGGCCGGACGACGTCCGCCAGATTGCGCCCGGCGGCGGCCGCATGCCGCTGCTCACCCCGGCGCGGAACGGCGCAGCGCGCTACGCCCTGCTGCGGGTGGACGACGGCGGCCCCGGCATGGCGCGCGAGCACCTGCCGCGCCTGACCGAGCGCTTCTACCGGGTGGAGGGTCAGAAGAGTGGCGAGCGGAGCGGCACGGGCCTTGGCCTGGCCATCGTCAAGCACATCGTCAACCGACACATGGGCGGCTTCTACGTGGAGAGCGCGCCTGACCACGGCGCGGCCTTCAGCATCTATCTGCCCATGACGAGCAGATCGATGCAGCTGGCGGAAGCCGGGCCGAGGGTCGCCGCGTCACACGAGCCTCGCGCGGCGTGACAAAACTGTCGTAGAACTGTCGCTCTGCGTCTGCAAAACCGTGGTGCTTAGGCTCAAGCCCGCTGCGCCCGGCCGGATTACCGCCATGAGCATGAACGAACACACCCTGAAGTTCTTCGGCGAGGAGCTGGGCCAGCTCAAGGCCGAGGTCGCGCGCATGGGCGGCGTGGCTGAAGCCCAGGTCGCCGACGCCATCGAGGCCATCGCCAGGCGCGACGTGGCGCTGGCCGAGGACGTGGTCGGCCGCGACCGCCGGCTCGACGGGATGCAGCACGACATCGAGAAGAAGGCGATCCGCATCATCTCGCTGCGCCAGCCGGTGGCGCAGGACCTCCGCCGCACCGTCTCGGCCCTGAAGATGAGTTCGATCCTGGAGCGCACCGGCGACTACGCCAAGAACATCGCCAAGCGCGGCCTGATCATCGCCGACGCCGAGCCGCTGAGCGCGCTCACCCGCTCCATCGAGCGGATGGGCAGGCTGGTCTCCGGCCGGCTGAAGGATGCGCTGGACGCCTACACCAACGCCGAACTCGATCGCGCCATGGACGTGTGGCGCAACGACGAGGAGGTGGACGAGCATTACAACTCGCTGTTCCGCGAGCTGCTGACCTACATGATCGGCGACCCGCGCATGATCAACGCCTGCGCCCACTTGCTGTTCGTGGCCAAGAACCTGGAGCGGATCGGCGACTACGCCACCAACATCGCCGAGATCGTCCACTACGAGGTGACCGGCGAGGAGATCGTCGGCGACCGGCCCAAGTGGAGCGGCGTCTCTGGTCCGGTGGAACCGGAGCTGTAGGCCGGTGACTCCCCAGATCCTGGTGGTGGAGGACGAGGACGCCCTGTCGACCCTGCTCCAGTACAACCTGGAGAAGGAGGGCTACGCCGTGCGGCTGGCCGCCGATGGCGAGGACGCCCTGGTCCAGGTGGACGAGCGGCTGCCGGACCTGATCGTGTTGGACTGGATGCTGCCCAAGATCAGCGGCATCGAAGTCTGCCGGCGCCTGCGCAGCCGGCCCGAGACCCGCAACGTCCCCATCGTCATGCTCACCGCCCGGGGCGAGGAGAGCGACCGCATCCGCGGCCTGGACACCGGCGCCGACGACTACGTCATCAAGCCCTTTTCCATGACCGAGCTGAGCGCGCGGCTGCGCGCCGTGCTCCGCCGCATTCGCCCGGGCCTGGCCGAGGATCGGGTGCACCACGGCGACATCATCGTGGATCGGGTGGCCCACCGGGTGAAGCGGGCCGGCCGCGAGATACACCTCGGCCCCACCGAGTTCCGGCTGCTGGATTACCTGATGCAGCATCCCGGCCGGGTCTTTTCCCGGGAGCAGCTGCTGGACTCGGTGTGGGGATCGGACGTCTACGTGGAGGCCCGCACGGTGGACGTGCACATCGGCCGGCTGCGTAAGGCGCTGAACCGCGACGAGGAGTTCGATCCCATCCGCACCGTCCGTTCCGCCGGCTATTCGCTGGAGGTCGAGGGCTGAGCGGATGTCTTCGGGCGGTGCGTCCTTCGGGACACCGCCTCCGGCGGCTCCTCAGGATGACGAAATCGGTAGGCTGCATCAACATTCGTCATGCTGAAGAGCGAGCTTGCTCGTGTCTCCAAGCACGCAACACGTTGCTTTCTGATCTCTGGAGCGCCTGTCAGCAGGCTCGTTCTGCAAAGGATGCGGCCAGGACGGCCCTGACCTGTACCCCCATCTCCACCAGCGCCGTCCATGCAGATGGGATCGCGCGGGGCAGGGCGTAGAAGTAGTGGATCATGCCGGGATGCACCGTGGCGCGCACCGTCACGCCCGCCGCTTCCACCCGCTCGGCGAACGCCAGGGCCTCGTCCAGGAACGGGTCGCAGGCGGCGGCGTGGATCAGCGTGGGGGGCAGGTGCGACAGGCTCTGCGCCCTCAGCGGCGACACGCGGGGGTCCGCCGGATCGGCGCCCTGCAGATAGTCCGCGGCGTCGGCGGCCAGCCGCTCGGCGTTGAGGAAGAAGCCCCGACCGAAGCGCGCGCGCGAGCCGGTCGTCCGGGGCAGGTCCAGGATGGGACAGATCAGCAGCTGCAGCGCCACCGGCGGCCCGCCGCCTGCGACCAGGCAGGCCGCCGCAAGGTTGGCCCCGGCCGAATCGCCCGCCAGCACGAGGCGCTCCGCGTCGACGCCTAGCCGAGAGGCCTCCCGCGCCAGCCAGGCGAGCGCGTCCAGGGCGTCCTGGATCGGTCCGGGGAAGACGTGCTCGGGCGGCCGTCGATAGTCCAGGGCGAAGACCACGCAGCCGCTCGAGGCCGCCAGCGCGCCGCAGACGCCATCGTGGGTGTCCAGGTCGCCGGCCACCCAGCCGCCGCCGTGCAGATAGAGCATGGCGGCCGGTGCGCCGTCCTCGGGCGTGGCGGGCGTATAGCGGCGCATGTTCAGCCGGGCGCCATCGGCCGCCGGGCAGGACAGCGCCTCGCAGGCGACCCCGGGTGGCGGCGGGTCGGCGGCCAGCCC
>CALMGB010000311.1 GCA_937863535.1 uncultured Caulobacteraceae bacterium | reverse complement strand
CTACGGCGACGGGGTCTACAAGTCGCTGGACGCCGGCAAGACCTGGACCAACATCGGCCTGAAGGACACCCGCCAGATCGGCGCCATCATCGTCGATCCGGCCAACCCGAACGTTGTCCTAGTCGCCGCCATCGGCCACGCTTTTGGCCCCAATTCCGAGCGCGGCGTGTTCCGCTCCGCCGATGGGGGCCGGACCTGGACCAGGGTGCTCTACCGCGACGCCAACACCGGCGCCATCGACGTCACCTTCGATCCGAACAACAGCAGGATCGTCTACGCCGCCCTGTGGCAGGTCCGCCGCCAGCCCTGGCACTTCTCCAGCGGCGGCCTGGGCAGCGGGCTGTTCCGCTCCACCGACGGCGGGGTGACCTGGAGCGAGCTGAAGGGCCAGGGCCTGCCCTCCGGCATCCTCGGCCGCATCGACGTCTCCGTCTCCGCCGCCGACTCCAAGCGCATCTACGCCATGGTCGAGGCGGCCGACGGCGGGCTGTACCGATCCGACGACGCGGGTGCCCACTGGATGCGGGTCAGCCAGGACGGCCGCATCCGCCAGCGCGCCTGGTACTTCTCCAAGATCTACGCCGACCCCAAGGCCGTGGACACCGTCTACGCCCTCAACACCGGCATGCTGCGCTCCACCGATGGGGGCAAGAGCTTCAACCTGGTGTCCGCCACCCACGGCGACCACCACGCCCTGTGGATCGACCCGGCCGAGCCCAGGCGGCTGATCAACGCCAACGACGGGGGCGCCAGCGTCTCGCTGGACGGCGGCAAGACCTGGTCGACCCAGAACAACCAGCCCACCGCCCAGTTCTACCATGTCGCCACCGACATGCGCTTTCCCTACTGGGTCTATGGCGCGCAGCAGGACAACAGCAACCTGACCGTCGCCAGCTTCGACGACGAGGGCGTGATCGGCCCGGCCGACTTCTATCCCGTGGGCGGCGGTGAGGCGGGCTGGGTCGTGCCCGACCCCCGCGACGCCGACATCGTCTACAGCGACTCCGAGAATTCGGTGAACCGCTTCGACAAGCGCTCCGAGCAGTCCCAGGACATCAGCCCAGACCCCGTCGATAATTCCGGCCACCCAGCCAGCGAACTGCAGCACCGGTTCAACTGGACCTCGCCGATAATGCTGTCGCCGCACGATCCGGACACGCTCTACGTCGCCTCGGAAGCGGTGTGGAAGACCACCGACCATGGCAAGAGCTGGCGCATCATCAGCCCCGACCTGACCCGAAACGACAAGTCCAAGCAGACGGCCTCCGGCGGCCCGCTGACCAAGGACATCACCAGCGTCGAATATTACGACACCGTCTTCGCCCTGGCCGAAAGCCCCTTGCGCAAGGGGATGCTGTGGGCCGGCACCGACGACGGGGTGGTGCAGACCAGCCCCGACGACGGCGGCCACTGGAGCAAGGTGACGCCCCCCGCCTTGCCCGAGTGGAGCACGATCAGCATGGTCGAGCCTTCCCACTTCGACCCCGCCACGGCCTACATCGCGGTCGACCGGCACAAGCTGGACGACATCGCCCCCTATGCCTGGAAGACCATCGACGGTGGCCGTAGCTGGACGCCGATCACGCAAGGGTTGCCGCAGGGCGCCATCGTCCACGTGGTGCGCGAGGACCCGGCCCGGCGCGGCCTGCTCTATGCCGGCACGGAACTGGGCGTCTTCGTCTCCTTCGACGACGGCGGCCACTGGGCGGCGCTGCAGCTGGACCTGCCCGTCACCCCCATCCACGACCTGGTGGTGAAGGGCGACGACCTGGTCGCCGCCACCCACGGCCGGGCCTTCTGGATCCTGGACGACCTCACCCCGCTACGCCAGGCCACGCCGTCCACGATGGCGCAGGCCCTGTGGCTCTACACGCCCGAGACGGCGACCCGGCTCTACTACCCCGAACAGGTCGACTCCCGCCGCCCGGTAGGCGAGAACCCGCCAGCCGGCGCGCTGATCGACTACGTGCTGAAGGCCAGGCCCACCGACGAGGTCACTCTCGACATCCTGGACGCCCAGGGTCGCTCCATCCGCCACGTCTCCAGCAAGTTCAGCGCTCGCGAGAAGCAGCCTCCGGAATGGCCCGACGAGGTGGAGCCGCCCCACCTGATCCCCGCCGAAGCCGGCATGAACCGCTTCGTCTGGGATCTGCGCATGGACGATCCGGTGCAGATACCCGGCGCCTTCTACTCCGGCGAGGCCCCGCGGGGCCCGATCGCGGCGCCGGGCCGCTACCAGGTCAAGCTCACCATGGGCGGCGTCACTCGCACTGCTCCCCTGGTCCTCGTCGCCGACCCCCGCACCCATGCGGACGGGTCTGCGGTCGAGGCCAAGGTCGCCCTGGCGGAGGCCACCGTCCACGACATCGACGCCCTGCATCGGGCCGTGAACGACATCCGCGCGGCCAAGGCGAAGCTGGGAGCCGGGGGCGCCGGCTCCGTGCCTGCGGACCGGACGGCCACGGTCCAGCAGCTGTCGCAGGTGGAAGAGGCCCTGATGCAGGTCAACATGAAGGGCTCGGAAGCCAACCTGGCCTTCCCCGGCATGCTCAACGAGCAGTACGCCACCTCCGCCGCCATCCTGGAAGACGCCGACACCGCGCCGACCACCCAGCAGCTCGCCCGCTTCAAGAGCCTCCACGACCAGCTGGGCGTGCAGCTGGCCGCCTGGGCGGCGCTGAAGGGCAGACTGGCGGCGTGAAGCCTGGCCGCGGTGCTATGTTCAGCGCAATCGGCTGAGTTCGGCGCCTGTGTCGCCCGAACTGTCTGCAGGCCTGTAGCCTCGCCATCGGGACAAGGCTGGCGCAGGTTAGGGCGATGAGCTCTGTCGAAGCGCGTTTCCGTCGGCTGCCGATCCAGCCTGGGCTCGAGCCCATGGAGGCCAAGTCGGCCGAGCAGCTACCGCAGGCGGAAGGCTGGTCGTTCGAGCCCAAGTGGGACGGCTTCCGCTGCTTAGCCTTCCGCGACGGCGGCGCCGTCGAGCTGCAGGCCAAGTCGGGCAAGCCGCTCACCCGCTTCTTCCCCGAAGTGGCGGCCAGGCTTGGCGCGCTGCCTGTCGATCGCTTCGTCGTGGATGGCGAGCTGATGATCGCCTCTGGGGCTTCCTTCTCCTTCGATGCCTTGCAGATGCGGCTGCATCCTGCAGAGAGTCGCATCCGCAAGCTGTCTGCGGAGACGCCTGCGTCCTTGGTGCTGTTCGACATGCTCGTCGACGCCGCGGGCCAGAACGTAAGCGATCGGCCCCTGGCCGAACGCCGAGGAGCGCTGGAGGCGTTCGTGAAGCGCGTCGAGGAGCCGATGCTGCAGCTCTCTCCCTCGACCACCGACGTCCTTCAGGCTCGCGCATGGCTGGCGAGCACGGGCGCGACCATGGACGGCGTCGTCGCCAAACGGCTGGACGCCGCCTATTCGCCGGGCGAGCGCGTGATGATCAAGGTCAAGCGCCTGCGAAGCGCCGACTGCGTGGTTGGCGGGTTTCGCTACAGCGAGGATGCGGATGTCGTCGGATCACTGCTGCTCGGCCTCTATGACGCAGGCCTGCTGCACCACGTGGGCTTCACTTCCGGCCTGAAGGATAGCGAGCGTCCTGCGCTCACGCAGCGGCTGGAGGCGCTGGTAGAGCCGCCGGGGTTCACGGGGCGTGCGCCTGGCGGTCCGAGTCGCTGGACGACCGAGCGTTCCACCGAATGGCGCCCGCTCCGACCCAAGCTGGTCGTGGAGGTGCGTTTCGACCACGTCACCGGTGATCGCTTCCGCCACGGCACGCGCCTGCTGCGCTGGCGACCCGACAAGGCGCCGCGGCAGTGCACCTTCGACCAATTATATCAGTAAATGCGGCCCCTGCCGCTCCAAGCCGTACCGCGACGGCTGCTGGCGAAAGGCAAGACTGAGGGGACACATCTGCTCAAGCGCGTCCGTGACCCCAGGCCCGCTCACACGAATGCGATTCGCGCTTAGCGTCAGTCGAGCAGCTGACCTCTTGCTAACAAGTCTTAACACCTTGTTTTCGGACGAACACGCGTTCAAGTTGATCCTGCTTGAGCACCATGGAGGGGACGTTTGATGGGCCGTTCCGAACTGCGAACGGCTCTCGCAACGGTGACGTGCGGGCGCTTCAGCAGCTGGTCAGCGAGGCGGAGCACGCAAAGCTGGGTCTGGCGCGTGACGGCGTCTTCGGCCCGCTGACGCAGGCCGCCGTGACGCACTTCCAGAGACAGCAGAACCTGGGAAGTCGACGGGGTTGTGGGCGAGCAGACCTGGATGGCGCTGGGCGTCGTCCTGCACCTTGGTTTGCGTCGAAGACGACTTGCCTTAAGCCTTTGGCAGAGAGTGAGCACACTCCTCGGACTTGTAATCCGTGCACCCGGGTTCGAATCCCGGCCAGGCCTCCAGGGATCAAGTCTCAAACGGAACGACGCCGATGTACTGGTCGGACTGAAGGAAATCGGAAGGCGCCACTGAGTGCCGCGCCTAACCGTCCTACGTGAAGCGAGTACTCAATGAATCGAGCCCCGTGTCTGATAGTGTAGACCGATTTGTGGCGCAGCACCGCATAGCAGTCAAGGCAACTCATGATAAATTTAGACCTGTTTTTGTTACTTGTTGCACTTGGCGGCACGAGTTGCAGAAGAATGTGATGTACCGGCGTCTTAGCTGTGACGTGACCCCCTGAAACTCCTCCACGTTTAGGGAGAGTCCGGCCCAACGAAGGGACGGACGGATGAAGCAGTCAAGGTTTGGCGAAGAGCAGATCATCGGCATCTTGCGGGAGCAGGAGAGCGGGATCGCGGTGAAGGAGCTGTGCCGCAAGCACGGGGTCAGCTCGCCCACGTTCTACAAGTGGAAGGCCAAGTACGGCGGCATGGACGTGTCGGAAGCGCGCAAGCTGCGGACGCTGGAGGATGAGAACGGGCGGCTCAAGCGGCTGTTGGCTGACGCCATGCTGGACAACGCCGCGCTGAAGGACCTCCTGGGAAAAAAGTGGTGACGCCCGCTGCGCATCGGGAGGCTGCGGCGTATCTGCAGTCTACCCATGAGATGAGCCAGCGGCGGGCGTGCCGGGTCTTGGGCTTGGACCGCACCAGCGTCCGCTACCAGGCGAGCAGGCCTGACGACGCGGAGCTGCGCGACCGGTTGAAGGTGCTGGCGTGCGAGCGTCGCCGGTTCGGCTACCGGCGGCTGCATGTCCTGCTCCGCCGCGAAGGCCGTGCAGTGAACAGGAAGCGGGTCCAGCGCCTGTATCGCGAGGAGAAGCTGACCGTGCGCCGGCGAGGCGGGCGCAAGCGGGCCATGGGAACGCGGCGGCCCATCGAGGTGGCGCTGGCTGCGAACCAGCGCTGGAGCCTGGACTTCGTCTCCGACCAGATGACCGACGGCCGGCGGTTCCGCATCCTGACCGTGATCGACAACTGCACACGCGAACGCCTCTCGCTGGGGGTGGCTGCCTCGATCTGCGGCCTGCGGGTCGCCCGCGAGCTCGATGCGATCATACGCTGGCGTGGGCGACCCAAGACCATGGTCAGCGACAACGGAACGGAGCTGACCTCCAACGCGATCCTGACCTGGGCTGATCAAACGAAGGTCGGCTGGCACTACATCGCGCCCGGCAAGCCCCAGCAGAACGGCCACAACGAGAGCTTCAACGGCCGCCTACGTGACGAACTCTTGAACGAGACGCTGTTCCGGTCGCTGCACCATGCCCGTGGCGTGCTGGAGGACTGGCGGCGCGACTACAACGAGCAGCGGCCACACTCCAAGCTCGGCTGGTTGACGCCTCGGGCCTACGCCGACGCCCTCTGCGGAAAGGCCGGCGGGATCGCTGCGCTACGCCACGGCTCCGCGCCCCCGCCTCTTGCCACCCACCACCAACAAGGCTCAGATCACCGCCGGACTCTCGTTACGACTGGATGAGAAACGGGGGTCACGTCAGAGGCAAGTCGGCCGAGCAGCTGCCGCAAGGTAAAGGTTGTAACCAGCACTAAGAGCAGGCAAGCGTCTAGGTCATACGCCGGTCCCATTGAACCAAGTCGTCTGCATCTGATCTCAGAATCTTTGGAGACGCTTATTTCTTCCGGCGGGCTGAACTGCTGTCGGGCGAGGTCGCTCCTGCAGCCTTGTAGACCCAGGAGGCCATGCGTTCGTCGCCGACCGCCCACTGATCCGGGGTGGTCCAGGGCTGCCAGTATTTCAGGCGCAGCGTGCGGATGAGGAGCGGCCAGAACAGCGCCATGAGGAGCAGCCAAGGCGCGTAGAACCAGACGAGATAGATCTGATCCGGCTATCGCCCGGTGGTGGCCAAGAGCATGCCGGCGACACCGACCAGCGCCTGGCGGCAGGGAGACGGCGCTGAACGTGCAGATCGAAAAGAAGGTCACTACGCTCCAGTGACGCCGGTCCTTGAAGCCGATGATCACGGGAATGGCGGCGAACATCCAGACCAGCCCGAGCGGCATGGCGATGCTGAACCCCGTGACGACACCGCCCGGCAGCCCGGGCGACAGACACATGATCGTTAGCATGGGCGCAACGCATCGTAGGTTAGGCCCAGACCGACGCCCCAGCTCGCGCCCTTCGGCGCCAAGCCCGCGGGGCGGTCCAGTGATGCACGAGATGTCATAGCCCGCCTCGGTCATCGCACTAGGTCACCGACTCATTATGGCGTAGCCAGATGCGGGTTGAAGCGAGTTTGA
>CALMGB010000310.1:2230-3589 GCA_937863535.1 uncultured Caulobacteraceae bacterium | reverse complement strand
GCGGCCCCCCCCCCCCCCCGCCCCCCCCCCCCCCCCGGGCGGGGGGGGGGCCCCCGCCGCCCCCCCCCCGCGGCGCCCCCTTTGGGCCGGCCGGCTTTCGTTTGGGCTGAAGCCACTATCCCCATGACCGCCGCGCTGACCTTCCAGGACCTGATCCTGACGCTGCACCGCTATTGGGGCGACCAGGGCTGCGTGATCCTGCAGCCCTACGACGTGGAGGTCGGCGCTGGCACGCTGAACCCCAACACCGTGCTGCGGGCGCTGGGGCCGAAGCCTTGGGCGTGCGCCTACGTCCAGCCGTCGCGCCGCCCGGCCGACGGCCGCTACGGCGAGAACCCCAACCGGCTGCACCAGCACCACCAGTACCAGGTGATCCTGAAGCCCAACCCTGACGACCTGCAGGACCTCTACCTGGGCTCGCTGCGGGCCATAGGCCTGGATCCCACCGTCCACGACATCCGCTTCGTGGAGGACGACTGGGAGAACCCCACCGTAGGCGCCTGGGGCCTGGGCTGGGAGGTCTGGTGCGACGGGATGGAGGTGTCCCAGTACACCTATTTCCAGCAGGTGGGCGGGTTGGACGTGGATCTGGTCGCCGGAGAGCTGACCTATGGCCTGGAAAGGCTCTCGCTTTATCTGCAAGGCGTTGAGAGTGTTTACGATTTAAGGTTCAACGAGCGCTTCACCTATGGCGAGGTTTTCCTGGAGAACGAGCGGGAATTCAGCGCTTATGAGCTGGAAGTTGCTGATGTGGACACGCTCAGGCGCCAGTTCGAGGACATGGAGCGCCAGGCGCCCATCGTGCTCAGCCGCCGCGGACGCCAGGGCCAGCCGCTGGTGCTGCCCGCCTACGACCTGGTGCTGAAGGCGTCGCACCTGTTCAACATCATGGACGCGCGCGGCGCCATCGCCGTGGCCGAACGCGCCAGCTACATCGGCCGCATCCGTGACCTCACCAAGGCCTGCGCCGAGGCCTGGGTGGCGGGCGGAGACTGATGGACCTCCTGCTCGAACTGTTCTCCGAGGAGATCCCGGCGCGCATGCAGGCGCAGGCCGCGCGCGACCTGGAACGGCTGGCGCGCGAGCGCCTCACGGCCGCCGACCTCGCCTTCGCCGCTATCCGCAGCTTCGCCGGCCCGCGCCGGCTGACGCTGGCGGTGGACGGCCTGCCCGACGCCCAGGCCGACCGGGCCGAGGAACGCCGCGGTCCCCGCGCCAGCGCGCCCGACAAGGTCAAGGCGCTCGACGTGCAGATCGTCAACACGCGCAGCGGCACCAGTGCCAACCCGGGGCCGGAAGCTCCCGAGCGGCCGCTCTACATCCAGAACTCCATCGGCACCATCCAGGCGCGTTACGCGG
>CALMGB010000310.1:0-2220 GCA_937863535.1 uncultured Caulobacteraceae bacterium | reverse complement strand
GGCGGTGGAGGGGTTCCTGCGCTCCACCGGCGTGAGGCGCGACCAGCTGACGGAGCGCGACGGCCAGCTCTACGCCACCCTGCACCACCGCGGACGACCCACCTCAGAGATCGTGGCCGAGATGGTGGAGGCCGTCGTGCGCGGCTTCCCCTGGCCCAAGTCCATGCGCTGGGGTGCGGGGACCCTGCGCTGGGTGCGGCCGCTGAAGCGCATCCTCTGCCTGCTCGACGGCGAGGTCGTTCCGGTGGAGATCGAGACCGGCGCGGGCGTGATCGCGGTCTCGAACCTCACCGAGGGCCACCGTTTCATGGGCCGCGACCGGGCGCCCTTCGCGGTGACCGGCTTCGACGACTACGCCGAGCGGCTCGCCGCGCACTACGTGGTGCTCGACCCCGCCGAGCGGCGCGCGCGGATCGCTAAGGGGGCGGAGGCGGCGTGCGCCGCGCGGGGCCTGGAGTGGGTGCGCGACGAGGGCCTGCTGGACGAGGTGGTGGGGCTGGCGGAATGGCCGGTCCCGATCCTGGGCGACATGGACTCAGGGTTCCTGGACCTGCCCGCGGAGGTGATCCGCACCTCCATGCGCGTGCACCAGCGCTACTTCGCCGTGCGCGACCCGGCGACGGCGGCGCTGGCCCCCCACTTCGTGGTGGTGGCCAACATCGAGCCCGATGACGGCGGCGCGGTGATCGCCCACGGCAACGCCCGGGTGCTGACCGCGCGCCTGTCCGACGCCCGCTTCTTCTGGGACGAGGACCGGAAGGGCGACAACTTCGACCGCTGGGCGGAGAAGCTCCAGGGCGTCACCTTCCACGCCAAGCTCGGCACGCTGGCCGAGCGGGTGGAGCGGATCGCGGCGCTGGCGCGCGAAATCGCGCCGCTGGTGGGCGCCGATCCGAAGCTGGCGGAGATCGCGGCGAAGCTGTGCAAGGCGGACCTGGCGTCCGGCATGGTGGCTGAGTTTCCCGAACTGCAGGGTGTAATGGGCGGTTACTACGTGCGCGCCCAGGCGACGGCGCAGGCCCCCTCAGTCGGCTTCGCCGCCAGCTCCCCCAGGGGGGGAGCACCTGACACAGCGCTTGCCGCCGCCGATCCTCCTCCTGTGGGGGATGGGGACCACGCGCAGCGTGGTGGAGGGGGCCAGCTCTCAGGCCTCACGCCTTCTGAGATCGAGGTCGTCGCCGATGCGGTGCGCGACCACTACAAGCCGCTGGGACCCTCGGACAGCGTGCCGACCGCGCCGGTGACGGTGGCGGTGGCGCTCGCCGACAAGCTCGACACCCTGGTCGGCTTCTTCGCCATCGACGAGCGCCCGACGGGAAGCAAGGACCCGTATGCACTGCGAAGAGCGGGGTTGGGGGTGATCAGGCTAACCACGGCATCAACCAAGCCAATTGCATTCAGTCCTCTGATTTACACGATCCATCGATCTTTAGCGTTGCAGTTGACTCGGCGGCGTCTTGAGAAGCGTGCTGATCGTGTCTGGAAGGTTGAGAAAGAATTTGGGCTTGATCCGCTCATTACGGATCCGATCGATGCTGTTGTTATAGAGAACGCAGACTGGGTGACTGAGCAGATCGGTCTTGAACACCAAATTCAAACATTCTTAGCCGACCGTCTGAAAGTCCTCCTCCGCGACGAAGGCAAGCGGCACGACCTAGTGGATGCGGTGTTTGCGCTCGGTGACGACGACTTGGTGCGGATCGTGCGGCGGGTGGAGGCGCTGTTTGCCTTCCTGGCCACCGAGGACGGGGCGAGCCTGCTGGCCGGCTACAGGCGCGCCGCCAACATCTCGCGCGCCGAGGCGAAGAAGACGCCCGATGAGGACTTCGCCCCGGCCTGGGACCCAGACCGGCTGGAGCAGCCGGAGGAGCAGGCGCTGTCGGCGGCCCTGCTCGCCGCGCGGGGCGAGGTCGACCGGGCATTGGAGGCTGAGGGTTTCGAAGCAGCCATGCGCCATCTTTCACATTTGAGGGCGCCGGTGGACGCCTTCTTCGACAAGGTGCTGGTCAATGCGCCCGACCCCGCCCTGCGGTTGAACCGGCTTCGCCTGCTCAGCGGCGTGCGGGATACGGCTAACCGGATCGCCGACTTCTCGCGGGTGGGGGGCGGATAGTGTAGGCTTCGGGCGGGGCGCCCCGCTAGAAGTCGCCTCATCCTGAGCCTGTGGAAGGATGAGGCCGAATGTGAGGGCAGGGCCAAGTGCCGGCGGGCGCGCCGGCG
>CALMGB010000309.1 GCA_937863535.1 uncultured Caulobacteraceae bacterium | reverse complement strand
GGGGCGACCCCGGGTGCGGGATGCGTCGTCGCTCGCCCCCGGCCTTTGACGGGCCATCGAGGCCGCGGTTGGCGCGGTGCTCGAGACAGCAAGGAGATGAGACCATGGCGACCATCGGCACCTTCAAGAAGACCTCCAGCGGCGAGTACACCGGCGAGATCGTGACCCTCAGCGTGCAGGCCAAAAACGTCCGCATTGTCCCGGAAGCCAACCGGTCCAACGACAACGCACCCTCCCACCGGCTCTTCGTGGGCAAGGCGGAGATCGGCGCCGCCTGGACCAAGCGCACCAACGAGGGGCGCGACTACCTGGGCCTCAAGCTCGACGACCCGAGCTTCACCGCCCCCATCTACGCCAACCTCTTCGACGACGAAGGCGGCGCCACCTACTCGCTCATCTGGTCGCGGCCGAACGGCAAGCGCGGCGACTGAGCCCGAGACACCCTGCCCGGGCGACCGGGCGGGGATCTCTTCTCTGCGGAGACGAGGAACGAGGGCAAGGCGGAGCTGCAGGCAGCGAAACGCAGCCAACTGCGAGCGACCCACGCGCGAATTGCGACTGACCCCAAGTCACAAGCAATCCAGGGGACGACAAGCGTCTATGCGACTATTATAGTCGTTTTCATAGCGCGTGCGTGGCTCGCGTCGGAGGTGATCTTCGATGATCACCTCCCGCCAGGTGCGGGCCGCGCGGGCGCTGCTGAACTGGACGCAGGAGACGCTCGCAGACAAGGCCTTGGTCGCGCTGACCGCCCTCAAGCGCCTGGAATCCGAGAGCCGGCTTCCGGTGCGTGAGGACACACGTGATCAGGTTCAGCGTGCGCTGGAGGTGAACGGCATTGTCTTCATCGACTCCCAGAGGGGAAGAGGCGTGCTGCTGTTGGACACGTCTCGAGGCGACTGATCGGGTGTTCACCACCCTTGGCGAAGGCGCGAGCTCTCGAAGGCTGGGTAGAACTTCAGAAACGAGCTTTGGAGGACGGTGCGCATGACCGACGCCTTCCTGCAGGATGCGCCACCCGCATCCGATCACATCACCGACTACGACCGGCGACATCTCAAGACCTACCTTCGCCTGCTGGACGCCGCAGCCGACGATGCCGACTGGCGCGAGGTCGCAGAGATCGTGCTAGGGCTCGATCCGTCAGCCGACCCTGACGGCTGTCGTCGCATCCACGCTGCCCACCTGGAGCGCGCTCGCTGGATGACCCATTCCGGCTACAAAGATCTGCTAATCGGTCGCGACATCCATTAGCAACGGAGCGTTGCAGTGGCGGCAACACACGTTGCGCCGCTACGGCCTATGCAGAGCAACTCAGGCTTGTACTCTGAGCTTGGCGCTGCGCCCTAAACTCGGCTTGCACGCCCCTCGATGAGGAGCCCGGCATGTCCCCGGCGGTCGGCGATTGGCGGAACGAACCCGCCTACGACTACTTCGAAGACCTGGATTCCGAGAAGATCGCGCTCGAGTTCCTTCGGCGCAACGGCGAGTACGCCGCCGACTATGCGACGATCACGGCCTCTACCCCATCCGAAGACTCCGCCCCGGCGCTGAGGCGCTGGGGCTTGCGATTTCGCCGTCGATCCCAAGCTCCGCGCGGATCAGGCGACCCTTGTCTGGCTAGCCAGCGTCAACTCAAGACTGGCTATACTCGCGCCGCTCCCGCCAGAACTGTTCCAAGCGCCACCCCTCGCCCCGGCCGCCCCTGTTGTTGTTTGTTCCGCCGCTGAAGGATCCTACCTCGACCTGAGGGCCCTGCCGCCGGTCCGGAGCGCGATCATCCTTCCAGGACATCCCGGTTGCGCCGTCGGCGTCCTGTTACCGCTCGACGCCGCCTTTGAGGATCGGGTGGCGACGGCGCGCCGGCTGTATCGGCTGCTGGTGCTGGGCAGCAAGTCGGCCGCGACCATCACACCTTATCGCCGCGGCCGTCTGAAGCTCGCGCTCCGCGCCCTGGACGGCTCGCTCGAAGGCGCCGAGTATAGAGCCATCGCCGAGGCGCTCTTTGGCGGGCGCGTGCCGACCGGCGCGGCCTTCCGGGACGACAGCCTCCGCGCCCAGGCGATCCGCCTGGTGCGCTACGGCGTCCGCCTCATGCAGGGTGGCTACCTCGACCTGCTCCGACCGGAGCGACGGGCCCCGCGCCGGCGTCGCTGACAGCCTGCGGGGGATGACGCCGGCCGACCGCTCAGTTCGTCATCCACCCCGCCGTTTCCCCTCCGCCAGGGTGCGCGCTGACCGCCGCCGATAGCCGGCTGCAGCCCGTCACCGCCGGAGCCGCCCTCATGCCCGATGCGCTCGCCAACCTCCCGCCCCGCTACCTCAGAACCCAGGAAGCCGCCCGCTTCCTGGGCCTCGCGCCCCGTACCATGGAGAAGCACCGGACCTACGGCACTGGCCCACGCTACTCCAAGCTCGGCGGTCGCGTGATCTACCGGATCGACGACCTCCAGGCCTGGGTCGCCTCGGGCTCGAAGGCGTCGACCTCGGACGATACGGGACAGGTCGTCCGCCCCGCCAAGCCCCACCATGCGCCGCTGGCCCGCTACGCTGGCCAGGAGCGGCGCTGAGCGGCATGTCACACCACCGCCGCTCTTCCGAGCGAGAGCAGCTGGAGCTGTTCCGCGCGCTCCCCGGCGACCTCCGCCCCCGTGACGCCCAGGACCTCATGGCCTATCCCTTCTTCTCGCTGGCCAAGTCGCACCGCACCGTCCCGATCGACTTCCGTTCGGGCGAGGTGGCGATCCGGGTCGAAGCCGTCGCTGAGCGCGGGATGGCGACCATCTGGGACGCCGACGTGCTGATCTGGGCCGCAAGCCAGATCGTCGAGGCGCGCGACGCGGGCCTGCGCACCTCGCTCCTGATGGCGGCCACGCCCTACGAGATCCTGACCTTCGTCGGCCGGGGAACGTCGGTCCGCGACTACCACCGGCTGAAGGCCGCGCTGGACCGGCTCCAGTCCACCACGGTCGGCACGACGCTGCGCCAGGCGGCCGAGCGGCGGATGCACCGCTTCTCCTGGATCAACGAGTGGACCGAGCGTGCGGACCGGTCCGGGCGGCCCGACGGCATCGACCTGATCGTGCCCGACTGGTTCTACCGCGCGGTGCTGGACGACGCGCTCGTCCTTACCATAGACCCGGCCTACTTCGCCCTGACCGGGGGCCTGGAGCGCTGGCTCTACCGGCTGGTGCGCAAGCACGCCGGCCGCCAACCGCGCGGCTGGTCCTTCGACTTCGCCCACCTCCACGCCAAGTCGGCCAGCCTCTCCCGCTTCTCGGCCTTCGCCTTCGAGCTCCGCGACATCATCCGCCGCCAGCCGCTCCCTGGTTACAGCCTCGGCGTCGAACGCCTCATCGGCCGCGCCGAGCGGCTGACGTTCGCGCCGGCTCATGACCCGCAACCTGTGGACAAGCTGTGAGGTCGGTCGTGCTATCGCTGACGCGCCCTATCGTGCCATCGCTGATCGGCGGCTCGTGCTATCGCCGATCCAACTTGGTCTTAAATGGCTGTCCCACAACCGCAATTCCGTCCCTTAACTTAGAGTCTAACAAGAAGACTAACTCTGTAGTTGGGCCGAGACGGCTGTGGACGTCCACGCTCACCGGGACGCCACGGTCGTGATCGTAGCCCTGGTCAACCAGAAGGGCGGCGTCGGCAAGACGACGCTGGCCCTGCACCTCGCCGGGCGTTGGGCCGCGAAGGGCAAGCGCGTGGTGGTGGTCGACGCCGATCCTCAGGCGTCGGCGCTGGACTGGTCGGAGCAGCGCGCCCGGGAAGGCGTGCCGCGGCTTTTCGGCGTCCTCGGCCTGCCTCGCGAGACGCTGCACCGGGAGCTGCCGGCGATCGCGGCGGACGTCGATTACGTGGTGGTCGATGGCGCGCCGCGTATCGCCGGCGTCGCACGATCAGCGCTCCTCGCGGCCGACCTCGTGCTGATCCCGGCCACCCCGTCTCCCCTCGATGGATGGGCGTCGGCCGAGATGCTGCGACTGCTTGGAGAGGCGCGCGTGTTCCGCCCGGGGCTCGCCGCGCGGATGGTGCTGAACCGCTGCGCGGCGCGCACCGTCATCGCGCGGGAGACGGCGGACGCGCTTGCCGAGCACGACCCTCCTGCCCTGGCGACCCGTATCGGTCAGCGCGTGGTGTTCGCCGATGCGGCCCGCACCGGGCGGCTGGCTGACGAGCTCGACCCAGGCTGCCTGGCCGCCGCCGAGATCTCCGCGCTCGCGGCCGAGATCGAGGGCATGGCGAGATGAGCCGGCGCGGTTCCGCCCCGCCCTTCGCAGCCCGGCCAAGCGCTGCGGACACCTGGGTTCGCGCGCCGGATCCCCGCTCCGAACCGAAGGATCAGAACACCGCTCGGCTGACGATCGACGTCAGGCCTGCGCTGCGTGGAAGGATCAAGATCACGGCCTTTCAGCGCGGCCTGACGGTCGCCGACATGCTCCGGGAGCTGCTCGAACGGGAGTTCGACGGCGAGGCTGGAGGCGCGCCGTGACCGCGCTCACCGAGGTCGAACTCATCCATCTGGAAGGCAAGGTCGAGCGCTGGATACGCTTCGGCCGGGAGCAGTCCGAGCGCATCCTGGATCGCCGTCGCCGCGTCCTCGCGTTCGCGCCGGTTAGCCTCTTCGCCTTCGCGCGCTGGGCCTCCAACGACTACGGCACCGCGGTCAGCCGCATCGACATCGCCCGCGCCGTCAGGCCGGGCGAGCCGTTCTCGACCCTGCCGCACGTGACCCCCGGCGCCGAGCTCCTGCTCCGCGTTTCCGGCTGGCCCAAGGTCGAGACGGTGCTCGCCGCCATCGACCAGGTCGAGGCGCTCGACCTGGAGGCGGAGGACGCCTGCCCCGACCATTGGCGCCACGTCCACAACCGCATCAACGCCGGCCAGGCGACGCGCCTCTACACGCGCGAACGCCACCGGGCTTGGCTCCTTCGGCAAAGGACAGCGCATGAGGATCGGCTGGACAACGCTTGCCGCAATGCCGGCCGGCGTCACCTTGCTCGCCACTTCTGCGCTCCCGCACGGTCGGCCTGACCTGATCTGGAATGCCTCGGCAAGCGCGCGCATCGGTCTCTACCACGTGACCTCCGCGCGCTCGATCGGCGTCGGCGACCTCGTGGTCGTGCGGCCACCCTCCGCGCTCGCCGCCTTCCTGGATCGTGGCGGCTACCTGCCTTTAGGCGTGCCGCTCCTGAAGCACGTCGCGGCGCTGGCGGGTCAGGGTGTCTGCCGTGAGGGTGAGCGCATCATCATCGATGGCGCGCACGTCGCCGACGCCCTGGCGCGCGACCGAAGAGGTCGTCCTTTGCCATCCTGGCAGGGCTGCTTTGCGCTCACGGACGCTCAGGTCTTCCTGCTGAACGTGGAGCGGCCGGACTCGCTGGACGGCCGCTACTTCGGACCCCTGAAACTCAGCACAGTGATCGGCCGCGCGACGCCGGTGTGGACCGAGCGACAATCGCCATGATGCGGCTCGGCATCGTCACGGCCTGCTTCGCCATGCTGGTCGCGCTTCCATCCATCGGGCATGCCGCCGGCGGTCTGAAGGCGCTTCCCGCACCGTCGGTAAGCGACAGCGCCACCCTGGCGATCGCCGAGGCGTCGCAGCGGTTCGGCGTTCCTGCGCGCTGGATACGCGCCGTGATCCGCGCCGAAAGCTTCGGTGATCCACGCGCCGTGTCGCTGAAGGGTGCGGCCGGCATGATGCAGGTCATGCCGTCGACCTACGCCGCCTTGGCGCCTCGGCTGCATCTCGGCCCCGATCCGTGCGACATCCAGGACAACGTCCTGGCGGGGACGGCGTACCTGCGGCTCATGTTCAACCGCTACGGCCCGATCGGCATGGCGGGCGCCTACAACGCCGGGCCGGCCCGCTGGGGCGCCTATCTCGCCGGGCTGCAGCCGCTGCCGAGCGAGACGGCAGCCTACCTCGTGAGGCTCGCGCCGGTGTTCGGGTTCGATGCGAACTCGCGGTCTGGTGGGCCCGTGGCGGCGCTACGACCGCCTGCCGAACCGGCGCTCTTCGTCCCGTTGACGCGTGAGGCTCGGAGCACCGATGGGCAGGCGGAGCGTCGGCGAGTGGTCGAGATCATCGCTGCCAATCCGACGATTGTCTCGGCAACGGGAAGAATGTTCGGCGGAACAGCTTCTGCAGCTGATCCACCGAGCGATTCCCTACCCGCAGCATCCACTCCAGCAGGGAGCGCGCTGTTTGCGCCCTCCATGCAGACACGAGCCCGGCCATGAGGAGGAGCACGCTCCAGAGGGCGTCGGAAAGGTCTAGCACAGATCAGCGCAGATCAGCTGAAGAGGGCAGGTCGCTTAGAAAATCAGGGCGATTAGGAGGGCGAGATAAAACGGCTGCCAGCCGGCGGTATTCGTGTCGTGATTTCCTTAGCCTCTACAACATGTTGAGAACTGAGGACCTGCCAGCCAAACTAGCTCCACCTGCTGGCGCAAGCAGTCCTTTCTTCATCTTAAACAAAAGCTTAGACGTCAGCACGCGCCTCTTTTCCACTGGGGCCACCCTGTGACCGCCCGGGAGGAGGAGCTTAGGCTCCGGCCGGGTCGGGTCCGGGACAGAACCGCGGGTACCGGCCGGCCGCAGAGGTTCGTCGACCAGGTAGCCGGGGCGGTGCGGCGTGCTGGACATACGGGTCTTGGCTTCGGGTCCGGAGGCCGGGCGCGCACGGCCGGTTTCGGCCGTGGGCGCGCGGCTGCGGCGCGGCTGTCGCTGCGTTCGCCGAGCCGGCGTGTGGTGGTCAAGGCCCGGGTGGTGCGCCAGCGCGGCGTCAGCTTCCGCTCGGCGCCGTTGGCCAAGCACCTGAGCTACCTGCAGCGCGATGGCGTGAGCCGGGACGGTGCGGACGCGCAGGTGTTCGGGGCGCATCAGGGGCAGGCCGACGCCGACGCTTTCGGCGAGCGCTGCGAGGGCGATCGGCACCACTTCCGTTTCATCGTGTCGCCCGAGGACGCGGGCGAGATGGAGGACCTGCGCGCGTTCACCCGCGATCTCATGGCCAGGGCGGAAGGCGATCTCGGGACCAAACTGGACTGGGTTGCCGTCGACCACTGGAACACCGACCAGCCGCACGTGCACGTGCTGGTCCGGGGCGTCGGAGAGGACGGGGCAGACCTGGTCATCAGCCGGGAGTACATCAGCACAGGGCTAAGGCGTCGCGCCGAGGAGCTGGTCGGACTGGAGCTCGGGCCACGCTCCGAGCAGGCGATCCGCTCCAGCCTGGAGCGGGAGGTCACGGCGGAGCGCTGGACCAGCCTTGATCGCGCGCTGCGCGCCGCCGCCGATGACGGCGCCTCGGTTGCGGACCTCCGCCCGGGCGGCGATGGCGATCCCGAGCTGCGGCGGCTCCTGATCGGGCGGGCGCAGACGCTGGAGCGCTTCGGCCTGGCCGAGCCGGTCGGGCCGGCCATGTGGACGATCAGGCCGGACGCGGAGCCCACGCTCCGCGCGCTCGGCGAGCGCGGCGACATCATCAAGAC
>CALMGB010000308.1 GCA_937863535.1 uncultured Caulobacteraceae bacterium | reverse complement strand
CCCGTACGCCGTAGGCCGCAGCGCGCACCGCGGTCGCCGGCGCGAAGCGGCCGACATAGCCGTAGGCCACCTCGCGTTGGACGCTGGCCAGGCTCTGCTTGAAGCGGTAGTCGCCCGCGCCCAGGTCGAACTCCGCCATGCCCTGGGTCGCCGCCCACTTGAGGATGTCGGCGATCAGCACCACGCCCGGCGAATACTTCGACGCCTCCAGGTCGTGGGAGATGAACCAGGCGTGGAGCGCCTGGCCGTCGCAGAGCGCATAGTGGGTGGCGAGCAGCCGGTCGCCGGCGTGGAGAGTGAACAGCTTGCCGCTGATCTCGCCGACGGGGCTTGCGAACAGATTCTGGATCAGGCGGAGGGGCCAGCCGGCGTCGAAGATGTCGGACTGGCGGGTGTCGGCGTAGCGGGCGCGCTTCCAGGTCAGCATCGTATCGAAATCGGCCTGGCTGGTGGAGGCGGCGGTAAAGCGCACCTCGCCAAGCTCCCGGCCGATTTTGCGGCGCTTCTTGGCGCAGTCTTGCAGGATGTCGCTGCCGGCGGCCTTGCGGTGAGCGGCGTAGACATCGAAGCCCTGGCGCAGGCACGCCAGGTGGCTGACGGTGCGACCGCGCATGAAGGGCGCCATCTCCGCCTGGCTGGCGATCTGGGTGTCGAAATCGAGGCGATGCACGCCGAGCGCCTTCACCAGGGCGCGGGGCTGAAAGCTGTAGCCGGCCTCCACGGCGATTCCCTGATAGTCGCACATGGGGGCGCCGACCGGCTGGGCGGCGAAGCGGGAGACCCGCGCCGGCCCGAAGCCGACGGGGCGGCCGCCGTCGCGCAGGATGGCCACCCGGGCGCGGCGCCGATCCGGGCCTTCCGCCCGAGCGCACTCGCGCACCCAGTCGGGCGAGAAGAAGGGACTGGTCAGGCCAGCAGCGTGGCGGAGCTCGGACCATCGCGCGGCGTCGGACGGCTGCAGGCCTTCGGGCCTCACCACCTCGATATCCATGCAGGGCCTTCCGAGTGAACGCCGCGCCGTTGTAGGCCTGTGAGGGTTACATCAGGGTTTCCCCGGACGCCCTTTCGCTCTCCTCGGAGGAGAGTGGACGGCTAGTCGAAGCGGTCGCCCAGATAGACGCGGCGGACCTCGGGGTTGGCCAGGATCTCGTCCGGCCTGCCCTCGAACAGCACCTCGCCGTCGTGCATGATGGAGGCGCGGTCAATGATTCCGAGCGTCTCGCGCACGTTGTGGTCGGTGATCAGGACACCTATCCCCTGCGTCTTCAGATAGGTGACCACCTCGCGGATGTCGGTGATGGCCAGGGGATCGATACCGGCGAAGGGTTCGTCCAGCAGCATGAAGGCGGGCTCGCTGGCGAGCGCCCGGGCGATCTCGCAGCGCCTCCGCTCGCCACCCGAGAGCGACACCGCCGGGGAGTTGCGCAGGTGCGAGATGCGCAGCTCCTCCAGCAGGCGCTGGGTAGTCTCCGCCGCCTTGCGGTCGTCAGGCTCGCGCATCTCCACGACCGCGGCGATGTTCTGCTCCACGGTCATGCCGCGGAAGATCGAGGTCTCCTGCGGCAGGTAGCCGACGCCAAGGCGGGCGCGCTGGTACATGGGCTGGGCGGTGATGTCCTCCCCGTCCAGATAGATCGCGCCGTAGTCGGCGGCGACCAAGCCGGTGATCATGTAGAAGCAGGTGGTCTTGCCTGCGCCGTTCGGCCCGAGCAGGCCGGCCACCTCGCCTCGGCCCAACCGCAGGCTCACGCTCTTCACCACCGCACGGCCGCGGAATGACTTGCCGATCCGGTCGACCAGCAAGCCCTCGCGGTTGACGGACTCCGAGGGAGCGAGGCTCTGCAGGACAGTGGCCATCAGCGTGCGGACGGCTTGGCCGGAGCCGGCGCTGCGGCCGCCTGCTGCTGAGGATACAGGATCACCCGCACCCGCCCGTCAGCGGTCTGGGGCGAGTTGGAGATCAGCTGGTTCTGGCCCGTAGAGCGGTACATAATCAGCTTGTCGCCCTTGGCCACGCTCTTGCCCTGGGCCAGCACCACGTGGCCGGTAAGGGTGATGACGTCGGTGTCCTTGACGTAAGTCATGTAGTCGCCCCGCGCGTTCTCGCTGGGCGTGATATAATAGACCGGACCCGCCGCCTCGATGTGGTCGATGCCGCCGGTCTGGTCGGCGCCGAAGGGACTGGTCCCGCCGCCAGCCGGGGCCGCGGCCTGGCCCGGCGCCTGCGTCTTGGCCTTGTAGTAGACCCGAAGCTCCGGCGTTCTCAAGCGCTGGGTGCCCTGGGTCTCCTCGACATTACCTTTGAAGATGGTCAGGCGCTGCGGCTGGATCACCTCGACGCCTTCGGACGTGATGTCGATAGGATCGTTGGATGTGCCAGGGGTGAGGCCAGGCGTACCCGTGGAGGATGGCGCTGCGGGTGGAGGCGCCGCGGCCACGTGTGCGCCCCTGGGAGCCGACGCCGGCTCGGGTGGCAGGGCGAAAGCCGCGCCGGCGGCAAGCAGGGCGGGCCCCAGGCTGAGCACCACCGTGGCGCCGGGGACGGAAAGGCGTCTCATGGCCTGGGTCTTTCTGGGATGGCGGGGCGCAGGGCGGGCGCGACAACCGGCGCCGCCGCATGTCCGAATATCTGGTAGGGCACAGGAATGGCGCCGGCCGGCAGCACCGGCTTGGCGGCGGCCTGAGCCGGGCCCCTTACGTCGGGCTTGTTCGTCAGGTGGGTGTGCACGTTGCCCGTGAAGATGGCGTGTTGGCCCTTGTCATACACCTGATAGGCGTCGGCCAAAATGGAGCCTGAAGGGCCATAGCTGTGGACGTGGGCGTTCCCGACCGCGCTATTGCGGCGCATGTCGACATGGGCCACCTGACTCTGGAAGGTGTAGCCCCGCCCGTCCGTGGCGACCACGTTTCCGCTCAAGTCCAAGAGCTTATGCGCTTCGTGATAGAGGCCGTGCAGGGCCTTGGTGGTCATGGGCGCAGGCGCGCCGGCGGGATATTGCAGCAGGTCCGGGTTGACCAGGGTGATGCGGTCGGGGTCGCTCGCGTCGCGCACCGCTTCGCTGGCTGACATGATGTAGAGTTCGCCCTTCTCGTTACGGCCATAGAAGGACGGGTTGATCAGGTGGATGGAGCCCAGCTCCTTGTCCGCCCGGGCGAAGGCGGATAGCAGGGCGCGTATCCCCACCCAGCTTACACCCAGCAGCATGATGGCCCCGATCGCCGCCGGAAGGGCCTTGCGGAAAAACTGGACCTGACGCGAGCGCTTGCGCCAGCGCTCCAACGCCGCGGCGCGGCGGGCGAAGTCGGGATTGGACGCGTCTTGCGCGGGCGCCTGCGACGCGGCCCCTAATGGCGCAGGGCGAAGCGGACCGAGCGCCTCGTCGGGATAGCCGAGATCCGCCATCTCCCGGCCCTCAGCTGTGAGCGAAGATGTCGACGTCCTCCCAGCCGGCGACGTCCAGGCGGGCGCGGGCGGGCAGGAAGTCGAAACAGGCCTGAGCCAGCTCCATGCGGCCCTCGCGAACCAGCATGGCGTCCAGGCGATCCTTCAGGCGATGCAGGTTCAGCACGTCGGAGGCGGCGTAGGCCTGCTGCTCCGCAGTAAGGGTGGCCTGCCCCCAATCGGAACTCTGCTGGGCCTTGGACATGTCCACGCCGAGGAGTTCCTTGGTGACGTCCTTCAACCCATGGCGGTCGGTATAGGTCCGCGCCAGCTTGGACGCGATCTTGGTGCAGTACACCGGGCCGGTGCGCACGCCCAGGTGGACCTCGAACATGGCGATGTCGAAGCGCCCGAAGTGGAAGATCTTGAGCACGCCGGGATCGGTCAGTAGGCGCTTCAGGTTCGGCGCTTCGTAGCCGGGCCGCTCGAGCTGGACCACATGGGCGTCGCCGTCGCCCGCGGAGAGCTGGACCACGGTCAACGGATCACGGTGCAGGCGCAGGCCCATGGCCTCGGAGTCCACCGCAACGGCCGCGCCGAACTCGACGCCATCGGGTAGGTCGCCGGGGTGCAGATGGACGGTCATACGGGAGATGCCCTGCGGGATGCGGCGTGAGGCGATGCTAACGCCATTGGCCTGGGGGCCGCGTCGCCGCCGGCCGGCGAATAGTCTGGTGCCCAGGAGAGGACTCGAACCTCCACGGTTTTTACACCACTGGCACCTGAAGCCAGCGCGTCTACCAATTCCGCCACCTGGGCAGGCTCCGGCAGGCAAGGCCTGCAGGGCGTCGGAAGGCGCGCTGTTTAGGGCGCCGCTTGGAAGTGGTCAACGGCGTTGTCCCTCTTGCTGCCCAAGCGCTGTGCGTGAGCTTGACCAGATCGCATCGTCTGGCCTATATCCCGCCTTCCAGCGCGGCGGAGCCTGCTTCCCGCGACGACCACCTATTCCGAGCTTGGATCAAGATCATGTCGCGCCGTTGCGAACTCACGGGCGTCGGCCCGATGGTCGGCCACAACGTCAGCCATTCCAACATCAAGACCAAGCGCCGCTTCCTGCCGTCGCTGGCCTCCACCGCACTCTATTCGGAGAGCCTGAAGCAGAGCGTGCGCCTGAAGGTTTCCAAGGCCGCGTTGCGCACCCTGGACTTCAAGGGCGGCCTCGACGTCTACCTGCTCAAAGCCAGCGACGATGTGCTGTCGCCCCGCGCCCAGAAGCTGAAGCGCCAGGTCAAGGCCCGCACCAGCCCCGTCGCCGAACAGGCAGCCGTCTAGCTTCCGGTTCACCCCGTCGTTCTTCCATCATCCTCGGGCCTGTCCCGAGGGTGACGGTGGATGTCGTCGATCGCCACTCGTCCGTCGGTCAAACGTCGTCAAGCACGCGAGCCACATCGGAGGCTCCGAAAGGCTTGGACAGGGTCGGCCGGTCACGCCAAGCGTCCGGCAGGCCGCCAGGCCCGTAACCCGTGGCGAAGGCGAAGGGCTTGCCCTTGGCCTTCAGCGCCTCGGCCACGGGGAAGATCGGCTGGCCGCCGAGGTTCACGTCCAGGATGGCGAAGTCGAACGCGTCCGCCTCAGCCTCGATGAAGCCCAGCGCCTGTGGCAGGTTGTTGGCGCAGTGGGCCACGGAGTGGCCGGCGTCGTCGAGCATGTCCTCCAGCAGCATGGCCACCAGGGTCTCGTCCTCGACGATCAGCACCCGCTTGGCGCGCGCCGACGACCCGCTACTCATACATCCTCACTGCGACAGGGCTGAAGTT
>CALMGB010000307.1:3697-5576 GCA_937863535.1 uncultured Caulobacteraceae bacterium | reverse complement strand
TTGAGGGTCAGGGGGGCGCGGCCGCCAACCTGGGGAGCCGGAGCATCAGCGCCCGATCCCTGGACCTCGCCGCCGCCGCCGTTCTCGTTATCGCCGTCGCTCATTCGCTCGCTTTACTCAACGCCGGGCCATCTGCCGGGCAGTCATAAGGTTGTAGAAACTCAAACGGACGCGGGCGTGTCACCGCTGCGCCCATCACCTGGCCCCTCGCGCCAACCTGGAGGAAGGAGCGGATCGAAACCGGCATACCGCTCGACGTCCACCGTCCAGCGCTGCGCAGCCTGACCCACCAGGAAGGCCAAGTGTATCACAGGTCCAAGCCCCAAGGCCAAACTCAATTCCTCCGAGCTGAAGGCGGCGAGCACGCCGGGCGGCTTCTCGGTGCGGGCGACCGCCTGAAACATCTTGCGCCGCCCGTCGGCCGCCCCGTCGCTGGCCTCAACTAGCCATGCGGCACGCCCGGCCTCCACCGCCGAGACCGTCTTCTCGAAGCCCAAGGTAAGATCGCCGGACCGCCGCGCAAGCCCGAGGCCGGCTAGCAGGCGCTGGCGCAGCAGCGCCGCCACCTGGTCGGCGAGATCGGCTGACGGCTTGAGCTGGACCTTGGCCGAGCGGGCGAAGGCGTTGCGCTTCACCGCCTGATCCACCGCGGCCCGGGTCGCTGCGATCCAGACGCCGCGTCCCGGCAGCTTGCGGGCGAGGTCCGGAACCACGCCCCCGTCCGGAGCGGCGACGAAGCGCACCAGGCGCGCCTCGGCCATGACCTCGCCAGACACGGCGTCGCGGCGCTCGCGGGAAGCCTGGGCGTGGGTGACGGGGGCGGGAGTGGACATCGATGGGCGCCTGCCGAATTCCCTGTCCCCTTGTGGGAGAGGGGTCAAGCCTGCTGGCGGCCGGACTACGCCGCCAGCCGCTGGACCAAGGCGGCGCGGGCGGCGGAGCAGGCGGACTGCAGGGCGGTGAAGGCGCCGTCAGCGGAGGCGCCCGCCTTCTGCGCCGTCTCCACCGCCTGGCAGGCGCGCGCCGCCTCCACATAGCCGAGGGCGCCGGCTGCGCCGCGCAGGCTGTGCGCCAGGCGCGACAAGGCGGTGGGATCGGTGCTTACCGGCGTGGAGAGGATCTGCACCATCTGGGCGTCCAGGCTGGCGAGCAGGCCGCGGATGGGCCCTGGTCCGATCTGGGCCGTCAGGTCGTCCAGCACGGGATTGGGCGCCAGGACCGCCGCGCCCGCGGCGGAACCGTTGGCCCACTTCAGCACCATGGACTGCAGGCCCTCGGTGACGAAGGGCTTGGCCACGTGGTCGTTCATGCCCGCCCGGCGGCAGCGCTCGATCTGCTCCGGCAGCACGTTGGCGGTGAGGGCCACGATCGGCGTGCGCGACGCCGCGCCGCCCAGCCGCCGGATCATCCGCGTCGCCTCCAGCCCGTCGAGGACGGGCATCTGCATGTCCATCAGGATCAGGTCGAAGCCTCCGGACGCCGCGGCGTCCAGGGCCTGCTCGCCGTCGCCGACCACCACGACCTCGCAGCCGAGCGGCGCCAGCATCAGGCGCACCAGCTCCTGGTTCACCGGCACGTCCTCGGCCACCAGGACCCGCACCGTTGGCAGCGGGCCCGCACCCTGGACGGGCGTCGCCATGGCCGGCAGGAGGTCCGCCTCGGCCAGGCCTTCGGCGGCGGGAAGGTTGACGCGCACCTCGAAGGTCGAGCCGTGGTCGAGCTCGCTCCACACCTCGATGGTCCCGTCCATCGCCTCCACCAGCCGCTTGGAGATGGCCAAGCCCAGCCCCGTGCCGCCGAAGCGCCTCGAGATGGAGCCGTCGGCCTGGGAGAAGCGGTGGAACAGACTTCCGAGCTGGTCGTGGGCGATGCCGATGCC
>CALMGB010000307.1:0-3687 GCA_937863535.1 uncultured Caulobacteraceae bacterium | reverse complement strand
CAGCTGCACCCGCCCGTCGCGCCGCCGCGTCTGCAGGGCCAGCCGCACCTCGCCGCTCGCGGTGAACTTCACCGCGTTGGTGAGCAGGTTCATCAGCACCTGGCGCAGGCGGTCCATGTCGCCCAGCGCCAGCACCTGGCGGTCGAGGGGATAGTCCACCACCAGCGACAGGTGCTTGTCGATGGCCTGGGGATGGGCCAGCGCCACCAGGTTCTCCATCAGCCGCACGGGCGAGAAGGGCCGCGCCGACAGCTCCACGCCCCGGCTCTCGATGCGGGAGAAGTCGAGCACGTCGTTGACCACGGTGAGCAGGCCGCGCCCGGCTTCCTCGATGCGCATCAGCTGGTGGCGGTGCTTGGGGGCCAGGTCGTCGTCGCGCACCAGCACGTGGGTGAAGCCGATGATGCTGTTCAGCGGCGTCCGCAGCTCGTGGCTCATATTGGCCAGGAAATCGGACTTGGCCTTGGAGGCGGCGTTGGCGGCCTCCACCAGGGCGCCCTGCTCAGTGACGTCCTGGAAAACGCCGAACAGCGAGACGGCCTCCCCCGCCTCGTCCAGCTCGCACATGGCGCGGGAGGCCACGCGACGCCACGCCCCGTCGGCCCGACGCAGACGTAGCTCGAAGCTGAAGTGGCCCTTGGTGGCGAAGGCCCGCTCGATGGCGGCGGCCACCTTGGCCTGGTCGTCGGGATGGTAGAAGCTGACGCCCGCCTGCAGGTTGGGATTGTAGCTTTCCCGCTCCAGCCCGTGGATCCTGTAGACCTCGTCGGACCAGGTGATGCGGGAGTCGCGGCGACGGATGCTCCAGTGGCCCACACCCGCCATGGACTCGGCCAGGGACAGCAGGCGCTGGGCCTCCACCACCTGCCGGGCGGCGCGGCGCAGCTCCAGCTCGTCCACCACCAGTTCCGCCAGGACCACCAGCCGGCGGCGGTCGCGCGCGCTGACATCTGCGTGCGGCCGGGTGTCGAACACGCACAGCGCGCCGAGCGCATGGCCGTCGCGGCTCACCAGCGGCGCGCCGAGATAGAACCTCAGGCCTTCCGGCGCGGCGACGAAGGGATTGTCGCGAAAGGCCGGATCGAGCCGGGCGTCCGGGATCAGCAGGGTGTCGCCCGCCTTCACCTGCACGGTGGTGTCGCAGAAGGCGGCCGAACGAGGAACCTCGACGGGCGCTTCGCCCAAGCGGGACTTCATCCACGCCCGATCCCGGTCGATCAGGGTGATGCCGGCGGTGGGGGTGTCGAACAGCTCCGCCGCGAGGGCCGTGATCTTGTCCAGCTGCGGGTCGGCGGGCGTGTCCAGCACGTCATAGGCGTGCAGGGCGGCCAGGCGGGCCTCTTCGGCGTCCATGGAGTCGTGTCGCTCGATCAGCTCTTGGCGCGGCCCGTTGCGCGGCTCCAGCCATCATCGGGGGCGCGGGTTACCGTATGGTAGTCGTCCAGCCACACCGTGTCGGCGTCCACCAGGATGCGATGCACGTTGGCCGTCAGGTCCTGGGCGCGGAACGGCTTCAGCAGGTAGCCCGCTGCGCCGAGCTCGCGGGCCTTCGCCACGTAGTGGCTGTCGTCCTCCGCGGTGAGCACCAGCACGGGCATGCCGGCGCAGACCTTCTGCTCGCGCACGATGCGCAGCACTTCCAGCCCGTCCAGGCCCGGCATCTGCAGGTCGAGCAGCAGCAGGTCCGGCGGATTGCGCTGCAGCGCCACAAGGGCTTCGCCGCCGGTGGCCAGCACCTCCACGTCGTAACCCGCCTGCCCCAGCACCGCGGCGATGAGCTGGGTCACCACCGGATTGTCGTCCACCGCTACGATGCGATAAGCCATCGCCCTCGTGCTCCAAGCGCCGGACGGAATTCCGGGCGTTAATCCTTGTCGCGTCTCGAGGTTAACGGCTGCCTTACAAGCGAGCGACGTTGCGGGGTGCGGAGCAGCGGGCTAAGCGCGGGCATGAGCACGCGCGTGGACCCGGTCGAGCTGGCCCGAGAGCTGATCCGCCGTCCCTCGGTCACGCCTGTCGACGCCGGCGCCATGGACGTGCTGCAGCAGGCGCTTGAGGGGCTGGGCTTCGCCTGCCGCCGCCTGAAGTTCGGCGAGATCGAGAACGTCTACGCCCGTCACGGAACGGCCAGTCCCAATTTCTGCTTCGGCGGCCACACCGACGTCGTGCCGGTAGGCGACGCGGCGGCCTGGCGCGAAGGGCCTTTCTCGGCCGACGTGGTGGACGGGGTGCTCTACGGGCGGGGCGCGGTGGACATGAAGGGCGCGGTGGCCGCCTTCGTCGCCGCCGCCTCCAACCTGCTGGCCGACGGCCCGCCGGCAGGCTCCATCTCGCTGCTGGTCACCGGCGACGAGGAGGGGCCCGGCCACGATGGCGCACGGCGCATCGTGGATCTGCTCAAGGCCGAAGGTGAGCGGGTGGACCACTGCCTGGTGGGCGAGCCCACCTCCTCGGCCGAACTGGGCGACATGATCAAGGTGGGCCGGCGGGGCAGCCTGAACGCGGTGGTCACCGTGGTCGGCGCCCAGGGCCACGTGGCCTATCCCCACCGCGCCGCCAACCCCGTGCCCGTGCTGCTGGACGTCCTGCAGCGCCTGCGCGCGCGCAAGCTCGACGACGGCTATCCGGAGTTCCAGCCCTCGCGCCTGGAGGTCACCGACCTTGAGGTCGGCAACCCCGCCCACAACGTCATCCCGGCGCGCGCGAGCGCCCGGCTGAACATCCGCTTCAATCCCAGCTGGAAGGGTGCGGAGCTGTCGGCCTGGCTGGAGGAGGAGCGAGTTTGGGCGGAGGCGAGCTTTCAGGGCTCCGTGGCGTTGGACGTCAAGATGTCGGGCGAGGCCTTCTACACCGAACCGAGCCCCTTCGTGGACCTGGTGGCGGTCGCCGCTCAGGACGCCACCGGTCGCCGGGCCGAGCTGTCCACCTCCGGCGGCACGTCGGACGCCCGCTTCATCCGCGCGCTGTGTCCGGTGGTGGAGCTGGGGCTGGTGGGGACCACCATGCACATGGTGGACGAGCGCACGCCAGTGGCCGAGCTGAACGCGCTGACGCGCGTCTACGAGGGCGTGCTGCGACGCTACTTCGAGACCTTCGGCGCGGCCTGACGTCTTGCTCGCCTTGACACTGGAGGCCAGGGCCGCGGCGACGGGCATCGTACGGCTGGTGCGGGGCGATCCCGCCTGGGACCATGGCTTCGACTTCACCACGGCCGGCTTCGTCCGCTCCTTCATCGGCCCGGTGCTGGCCTTGCCGCTCTATGTCTCCGCGGTCGCTCTTGTGGAGCACCCGTCCTCGGACGGCGTGCTCTGGCAGGCGGCCTTGGCGCATCTGCTGGACGCCTTCGGCTTCCCGCTGCTGCTGGCGGCCATCTCAGGCCCGATGCGGTTCAAGGCCGGGTATGCCGCCTTCGTCACCGTGAGCAACTGGGCGGCGCTCTACCTGAACGTTGCGCTCCTCGCGTCCTCCCTGTTCGCCCTGCTGGGACCGTCGGGCGAACAGGCCTTCAGCCTGTGCAGCCTGCTGCTGCTCTGCCTGTCTGTGCTGGTCACCTGGCGCATCGCGCGGGAGACGCTGAGCCACGAACTCGCGCCGATCGTGCTGGTCGTGGTGCTGTCGCTGGCCTGGGGCGCCTTCGCCGACCTGGGGGCGCAGCGGCTGATGGGCGGATGAGCGGCTCAACCGTAC
>CALMGB010000306.1:759-4616 GCA_937863535.1 uncultured Caulobacteraceae bacterium | reverse complement strand
CCCCCCCCCCACCCGCAAGTGGTCTACCGCGCTTACCCGGTTTACCGACCCTATCCTGTCTACCGACCCTATCCCCCCTATCGGCCGTTCCCGTTCTATGGCCCCCGGTTCTTCGGTCCGCGGCCCTTCTTCGGGCCAAGGTTTGGCTACGGGTACGGTCCGCGCTTTGGGCCCTACCGCCGCTGGTAGGCGGGCCGCCGCTTAGGTTCTGCCGATCACCCGGTGCAAACGGCGGGAGGGGCGAGGCGACGCACGGCTGAGCGTCACCTCGCCCAGTCGGGCGACCAGGTCGAAGGCGTCGGCCCGCTCGATCGTCACCTCAGCGAAATCGCCGGGCGTCAACCTGCCGGCGCCCCGCACGAACACCTTGCCGTCGATCTCGGGAGCATCCGCTGCGGTACGGGCCACGGCGACCCCGTCGGCCCGTACCTCATCCACGAGCACCCTCACCCTCCGACCGACCTTTGCGCGCAGCTTGGCGCGGCTGATCCGCTCTGCAGCTGCCATGAACAGGCGGCGGCGCTCCTGCTTCACCTCCTCGGGCACATGGTCGGGCAGGTCGCGTGCACACGCGCCCTGCACGTTCTCGTACGCAAAGGCGCCGACCCGATCGAGCTGAGCCTCCTCCAGCCATTGCAGCAGGACCTCAAAGTCCGCCTCGGTCTCCCCGGGGAAGCCCACCACGAAGGTGGAGCGGATGGCCAGCTCGGGACAGATTTCGCGCCAGCGCGCAAGACGCTCCAGCGTTTTCTCACTGTGGGCGGGGCGGCGCATGGCCTTCAGCACGTTGGGCGCGGCGTGCTGGAACGGGATGTCGAGATAGGGCAGCACCATGCCCTGCGCCATCAGCGGGATCACCGCATCCACGTGCGGATAGGGGTAGACGTAGTGCAGCCGCACCCAGGCGCCGAGTTGGCCGAGACCTCTCGACAGCTCCTCCAGGTTGGCGCGCCACATGCCTCCCCGCCACTCGCCGGGGGCGTAGCGGATGTCCAGGCCGTAGGCGGAGGTGTCCTGCGACACTACCAGCAGCTCCTTCACCCCGCTCTCGACCAGCGCCTCGGCCTCCCGCAGCACCTCACCCACGGGGCGCGAGGCGAGGTCGCCGCGAAGGCTCGGAATGATGCAGAAGCTGCAGCGGTGGTCGCAGCCCTCGGAAATCTTCAGATAGGCATAGTGGCGCGGCGTGAGCTTCAGCCCGCCGCCGGCCATGGGCGCGATCTCGGCGAACGGATCGGGCTGGGGCGCGGCGCGGTGAACCGCCTCCACCACCGCGTCATAAGCGTGGGCGCCGGTGACGGCGGCGAGGTCGGGGAAGCGCTCGCGCAGCAGCGCCTCCTCCGACCCCATGCAGCCGGTGACGATCACCGGACGTCCCGACATCCGCGCCTCAGCAATCGCCTCCAGGCTCTCCTCCCGCGCGCTGTCCAGGAAGGCGCAGGTGTTGACGATTACCGCATCAGAGCCAGCGTAGTCCGGCGAGGTGTCGTAGCCCTCCCCCTTCAGCCGGGTCAGGATGCGCTCGGAGTCCACCAGCGCCTTGGGGCAGCCAAGACTGACCATGCCGATCCGGGGCGAATGCGTGGGCGGAGGCGTGATGACGGGCGCGTCGCCCATGCGCATGAAGTCCTGCAAAGATTTGAGCCGCGTATCTAAGCGCAGAGAAGGCGTTTAGCGAGACGAGGCGATGCGGCGCCTCGTCCTCAGAGAAAGCTGTAGGGGTCCACGTCCACGTTCATCCGCACCGCATTCGGCACCTTCACCCGCGCGCGCCAGGCGCCGATGTAGGCCTGCAGGTTCACTCGCCGTTCGGCGCGCACCAGCAGGCGCTTGCGGCGGCGGCCGCGCACCAGGGCCAGCGGAGCATCGGCCGGACCGTAGACGTCCACGCCCTCGGCGACCGGCGCCGCGCTGATCAGCTCCCGGGCGAACGCTTCCAGGCGCGCACCGTCCAGGCTGGACAGGATCACCGCCGCCAGCCGGCCGTAGGGGGGCAGGCCGGAGAGCTCGCGCATCTCCCCCTCCGCCGCCAGGAAGCCGTCGCGGTCGCCGGCGGCCAGCGCCTGCATCACCGCGTGTTCGGGCATGTAGGTCTGGATCATCGCCCGTCCCGGCTTGTCCGCCCGGCCCGCCCGGCCGGCCACCTGGGCCAGCAGCTGGAAGGTGCGTTCGGCAGCGCGCAGGTCACCGCCCTTCAGGCCCAGGTCCGCATCGATCACCCCCACCAGCGTCAGGCCGGGGAAGTTGTGGCCCTTGGCGGCGGCCTGGGTGGCGACCAGGATGTCGATCTCACCCTCGGCCATGCGAGCGACCAGCCGGCGGGCGGCCTCGGCGTCCATCACCGTGTCGGAGGAGAAGACCGCCACCCGTGCGTCCGGAAAGAGCTCGCGCGCCTCCTCCTCCAGCCGTTCGACGCCCGGGCCGATGGAGGTGAGCGAGTCCTTGGCCGCGCAGTGGGGACAGGCGTCCGGCTTCTTCATGGAAAAGCCGGTCAGGTGGCAGACGAGCCGCCCGGAATACCGATGCTCCACCAGCCAGCTGTCGGTGTCCGGCGCGCTCATCCGCTCGCCGCAGGCGCGGCACAGCACCAGGGGCGCATAGCCCCGGCGGTTCAGGAACAGCAGGGACTGCTCGCCCCGCGCCAGGCCCCGCGCCACTGAGCCGACCAGGGCCGGCGACATCCAGCGCCCACGCTCGGGCGGCTCGGCGCGCAGGTCGATCAGCTGCATCTCCGGCAGGCGGGCAGCGCCATGACGCGCGGACAGGCGCAGCCAAGCGTAGCGGCCGGCCTGGGCGTTCCAGATGGTCTCCAGCGACGGCGTGGCGGAGGCGAGCACCACCGCGGCGCCTTCGATCCGGGCCCGCGCCACCGCAAAGTCGCGGGCGTGGTAGACGAAGCCGTCTTCCTGCTTGAACGCGCCGTCGTGCTCCTCGTCCACCACCACCAGGCGAAGCTGGGCGAAGGGCAGGAACAGGGCGGAGCGGGCGCCCACCACGATCCGGCACTGGCCGGTGGCCACCGCCTCCCACACCCGACGCCGTCGTGGGGCTGAGACGCCGGAGTGCCATTCCGCCGGCGCAGCGCCGAAGCGCTGCTCGAAGCGTGCGAGCACTGCCTGGGTCAAGGCGATCTCGGGCAGCAGGACCAGCACCTGGGCGGCGGGGTCGATCTTCAGCGCCGCCGCGACGGCTTCCAGATAGACCTCGGTCTTGCCGGAACCGGTCACCCCGTCGAGCAGGGCCACCTGGAAGCCGCCCTTGGCGATAAGTCCGCCGATGGCCGCCGCCGCCGCGGCCTGACTCGGGTTCAACGTCGCACTCGATCTCTCGGGATCCGGCGGCGAAAAGGCGATCGGTACGGCGACCTGGACGATCTTCAGCACGCCTTCGTCCAGCAGCCCCTTCACTACGCCAGTGGAGACCCGGGCCTCGGCGGCCAGCAGGGAGGCCCGCATGGCCTCGACGGCGACTTGCAGCACCCGATCACGGGCGGCCGTCGCGCGAGCGGGCGGCTTGCCGGTAAGCTGCACCCGGCGTTCCGGCGCGGGCGGCGACACCCGCAAGCCGCGGAGCGCCAGGGCCAGCGCCTCGCCGGGCGGCTCGCAGGCATAGGCGGCCGCCCACTCCACGAAGCGCAAGGTGTTCGGCGGCAGTGGCGGGTCGGCCAGGCGGCCGGCCAGGGGCTTCAACGGCCGGTTCACGCCGTGACCATCGCGGAGCTCGGTGACCACGCCGCGAACGGTGCGCGGCCCAAGTGGCGCCGCGACCTGGTCGCCGACGGCGAGCCCCATCGCCTCGTCCGCGGCGTAGTCGAACGCCTCCGGTAGAGGCAGGGGCAGCAGGACGCGCGCGATCAG
>CALMGB010000306.1:0-749 GCA_937863535.1 uncultured Caulobacteraceae bacterium | reverse complement strand
ACATCGTCCCTAGTATAGCGCGACCTGCGCCCGATCTCCCTCCCTTGCGGCAGAGGGGAGAAGTTAGAGATTGCCTCTCAGGGCCGCTCCGAAGAGCTTGAGCCGACGCCTCAGCTCTCCAGGCTTACCCCCACGCGCATAGGTTCCGGCAAGGGTGGCGTAGGCGACGGCGGGGAAGGCGGCGACCGGCAGGACCTGCAGCTCGACGCGGGCGCGAGCGAGGGTGCTCTCCACCTCCTCAAGTCCGCGACGGCCGAGCTGGGCTTCATCCAGATCGCCCCAGCTCTGCGGGGTCCAGCTCCGGCCCCGGTGGCGCCAGAGCGCGTGTGTCCGCAGAAGCCCCGCCAACCCCCAGGCGCGGCCAGCCTCGACCACGGCCCGCAGCGGCGCCTCGGGATGGAGGGCTCTGGCGGCCAGACCCATCACCGCGCCGGCGGTCCCGTCCAGGTAGCGCGCAAGCGCCGCGTCGTCGGCGAAGGGGGCGGGCTCCAACTCGGCGTGGCGCGCCTCGACCAGGGCGTCCAGCAGCGCCATGGGCAAAGCGCCCGAGGCGATGGCGGCGGCGAGCGCCTGCAGCACCGGCTGGCCGGGCGGGGGCTGGCCTGCCGCGATGGCCTCGATCCGCTCGCGCCACCAAGCCAGGCGGATTTCGCCCGCCAGCGGGTTGCTGACGCTCTCGGCCACCCGAGCCAGCTCGTCGTTCAGGGCGTAGATCGCGACGACGCTCGCGCGGGCCGCAGGATTGGGGA
>CALMGB010000305.1 GCA_937863535.1 uncultured Caulobacteraceae bacterium | reverse complement strand
CCACCCGCACCGCCGCCCACCGGCCGCCCTTGCGGTAGTGGCCGAAGTCTTCCGTCAAAGTGATGAGGTCGTAGGCGACGGGAAACCCGCAGGTGTCGTCCACGAAGTCGTGGGAGCCACCATAGTCGGTCGCCACCACGACCTTGCCCGCGGCCATGGCCTCCGCGATCGTCAGGCCGAAACCCTCCGAGGCGTGGGGCGAGGCGTAGATGGCGGCCTGTTCGAACAGAGCCGCCATGGCTTCGCGCGAGATCGGGCGGTCCACCAGCGTCACGCCGTCCACGCCGGCGCAGCGCGCGGTGAGCTGGGCCGCCTGTTCCGGGTGCTCACCGAGGTTCTTCGTCTTCAGCACCAGCCGCCAGCCCCGCGCCGCGAGGCCCGAGAGGTCGAACGCCTCCACCAGGGCCATGGGGTTCTTGCGGACCAGATAGCTGCTGCCGTCGAAGACGTAGAGGATGGTCCGGTCCAGCGGCCCGCGCGCCGGCGGCTCGGCCGTGACGGGGACGACGCAGGGAACGAGGTGGACGGGAAGCTCGGTGGCGGCCGCGAACACGTCGGCGCAGTAGCGGCTCGCCGCCCAGACCACGTCCACCTTGTCCAGGTTGGGTCGGAAGAAGTCGGGCAGGTGGTCCATCTCCCAGAACCAGATCCCGATCCGCAGGCGCGCTTTGCCGATCGCCCTGAGCTGTTCCTCGGTGAGCAGGTGCCAGCCGTCCGGGTTCAGGTGGACGACGGCGACATCGGCGGCCTCCACGAAGTCGCGCACGTCATAGCCGGGCGTGAGCCGCCGGTGGATGTGGAAGGCCGTCTTCAGCCCATGCAGGTTCAGGCTCGCTCCGAGCCGCCACAGGGCGGACAGGTAGCCCCGCCCGGCTTCGCCCCGCCCGTTGGCGTAGTTCCAGGGACCGTAGAACGCGATGCGGTCGGGCGACCAGGGTGTCGTCGTCACCGAGACGCGCGCGGGGACCGGCGAAGGGCCGGCGGTTCGCGGCGCCAGCAGGGCGTCGCCCAGCGCAGCATCAGCGCCCGCCGCCCGCAGCGCCTCGCGCCATCCCGAACTGTCCACGACGTCATGGCGGCCCGTCACCACCGAAGCCTTCAGGAAGGGAAATCCCTCAGCCAGCAGGGCGCGCCAGGCGAACAGGGTGGGGTTGGTCTCCGCGCCCTTCTGGTACAGGGCTTCGACCTTCAGCCCGGCCGACACCGCCTCGCCCGCCAGGGTGACCTCATAGCCGTCGATCACCGCCTGCTTGTCGCCGACGCTGCGCACCGTGTTGAAGAAGCCCTGAATGCGCGCGTGGAGCAGGGCGCGGGCGCGCAGGACGAGGAAGTAGCTCTGCAGGTGCCATCCGCGCTCGCGGCTCTCGGTCAGCCCCACGACGTCGGCGGGGCTGGCGCGCACGCGGCGCATCATCTCGCGATAGGCGTCTTCGCCGACGGGGCCGATCACGCTGTCGTTGACCAGGTACAGGCCCGGCGCATCCCACAGCTCGGGCAGCAGCTTCAGCACGTGCGCCCAGGCGCCGAAGTCGAAGCCCAGATTGGCCCGGACGTACACCCCCGCCAGCGCTCCTGGCACATCGTCCCCGACCAGGTCCGTCTCGCCCGCGACGATCAGGATGACGTCCACCTCGGCCCCGCGCAGCGCCTCGATGTGGGCGCGCACATGCGGCTTCAGCCGTCCATCGGGGGCATGGGTGACGAACAGGGCCGTCTCGCGCCGGGCCGGACCGGACCAGGCCTTGACCGCGCGGATATCGGCCCATTCCACGGGATGTCCGGCCAGCTCCAGGAGGTCGGGCGCTGGCTTCAGCCCCCACCCCGCGCCGCGTATGAGGAAGTGCGTGAGGGGCGCAACGCGGTCCGGCTCGTTTGGCGAAAGCTGGCGCAGGTAGAAGTCCGGATCGAAGCGTGGAGACGGGCGGCGCCCCTCGACGCCCCCACGGGCGAGATAGTGGGCCAGCGGATTGGCGCCGCCCTCCGCCACATCCGGATAGGCGGAGAGATACCAGGCGCTGGAGAAGAAGGGATTGGGGTCCCGACCCTCGGTCGCGCCGGCGAGCAGGTAGTGCAGGAGCGGGTTCATCCCGTCGCGCACGACGTCGGGGTTCTGCTCCACGTACCAGGCGGTCTGGAACAGGGGGTTGGGGTCTCGTCCCTCGGCCGCCCCTACGGTCAGGAAGTGGGCTGCGGCATCCACGCGCGGCGGCAAGGCGGGGTCTGCGCCGCGGTACCACGCCACGTCGAACAGGCCGGAGCGCAGCAGCCGCCGCCGGTTCCTCCAGGCGCGCAGGCGCTCTCGCAGAGCCAAGGGGATCACCCCCATGCCGGCGTGGCCCTGGGCGACCGAGGACTGACCGCAGGTCCCCGCGAGCCGATGCGCCGGCTCAGTGGCCGGGCTCCGCGCTGCGCAGGGCGCCCCCGATCGGTATGGCGCTCAGCACCAGCCCTGGGGTCGTGCGGACCAGCCGCTCACCGAAACCGAAGCTCAGGAACGTCTCCCAGGATGCGATGTGGTGTTTGCGGACCTCGGAAGTGGGAAAGCCAGTGACCAGATACGTGGCCTGGTCCGCCCGTGGCCACGGACCAGGCAGGCGCCGTCGTTCAGATCAGGGCCGCGCCTGGGGTCGTCCATGCTCTCCACCGCCGTATGGCCCTCCATGCCAACGAACAGGGCGTCGTGCACGAAGGGGCTTACCACATGATGGCGCAGGCCGTGGAAACCAGCCAGACCTCGGGCCTGTTGAGGACATAAAGCCGCGAGTTGTCGGGCTCCGGTCGCACCAGACCCATACCGCTCTCAATCCGGACTCGGTCGGCGGCGCGATCTCTAGGGCGCCGCTCGGCCCAGCCGCCCCGGTCTTGCAGGAGCCCTCAGGCGGCGGGTATCAAACGTCCTGGAAGGTCACAGCCTTTGCGCCCGCTCGTCATCGAACGGGACCGACTGGCCAGCGCGTCATTCATCGGGCTCGCTCTCGCTGCCGAAGACCACGCGGGCGCACTTCGTACCGCGGGCCACGGCCCTCTTGAGGAAATGCTGTTGGGCTCATCGGTCTCCAGGAATAAGGGTGTGTTGACGACGTGGCCCGTCCTGTCGTCCTGCTGGAGACGCCTGAGTGGTTGATCTTTCCGACTTCCTCGACCCCGGCGAGGACGAACCCGCCGAGCCGGACGAGGCGGCGGACCTGGCGGCGCTGAAGGCCTGCCTGCAGGCGCTCGCCGACGCGGTCGCCAGCACCAACCTGGCCGTGCTCAACGGGACCCAGGGCGATGTGGCTGCAGCCGGTTCGCGGGTCCAGGCCTCGGTGAGCGCCCTGAAGCGCTTCCACGAGGCGTTCACGGTCCTGAAGGGCGACGAGGCCGGGAACGGAGAAGAGGCCTGAGGCGCGCTCCGGCTCAGGGGATCGGGCCAGACCGCGCCAGCAACGCCGACAGCTCGTCCGACCAGTCCGCGGCCCAGGTGTGGGTGCCATGGCCGTGGGTCTTCAGGCTGGCCGGGATCAGCACGAAGCGGCCATGGGCGATGCGCTTCACCTCCCGTTCCGCGATCCCCAGTTCCGGCGGGTTGATGAAGTCGTCGGCCGAGTTGACCCAGGTCAGGGCTGCGGTGATCCGCTCCAGCCCCGGCGACGGGTCGTAGTCCTCCGACGCCGCCACTTGGTAGAGCAGGTCGTTGGCGTCGGTGTCGGCCACGGTCTGGGCCTGGATCCTGGCCAGGGCGGCGTCGGCGGCTTGGGGGGTCGGATCGGCCGCCTGCAGCTGCAAGGGCGCGGCGCCGGCGATGGCGAGGAGATCGGCGGCGGTGGCCAGCGCCGCCTTCGGCTGCTGACTGTACTCGCCGCCGCGCCATCCAGGATCGGTGCGGATGGCCTGCATCAGGGCTCGCCGCCACAGACGGTTGCGCCCGGCGATCGGCACGGTGAGGCAGGCCAGCGGCATCACCGCGTCTGCGAAGTCCGGGTAGGTTTCGGCCCAGACGAAGTCGTGCATGCAGCCCATGGACGTGCCCATCAGCAGGCGCAGGTGATCCACGTGCAGTCCCTGCGTCAGCAGCAGGTGCTGGGCCGTCACCATGTCGGCATAGTCGTAGTGCGGGAAGCGGGCGTGCAGCCCGTCGCTGGGCTTGGACGAGTCGCCGTGGCCGATCCCGTCCGGCAGGATCACGTACCAGCGCGCAATGTCGAGCAGGCCCCCCGGCCGGTAGAGCACGTCGGCGAACTGTGGCCGCAGGAACTGAGCGCCGGCGCCGCCGGTGCCGTGCAGCACCATCACCGCGTTGACGATCCGGCCTCGGGCGTCCCGGCGGGGCTGGCCCAGCGTGATGTAGTGCAGCTTCAGCGCCGGCAGGCTCTCCCCGTCCTTGAAGCGGAAACCGGGGGCGATGAACTCCCCCGCCTGCGTCGGCCACTTGGATGCGACAGGTGGAGGCGGACCTGTCCGCATGGCCGCCGGCTGCGCCCCGGCCGCCAGCTGCCCGCCGAACAGGGCGAGGGCGCTCGCCAGGATGGCCGCCAGCCGCCGCGGAGACTTTCGAGGATGGTGCATGGGCTTGCTCCGGCAGGGCTGCAGGCGAGGGTGTCGGCCCGCAGGCTGCGGCGTCAAGGCCCGTCCTGAGGTAGGCGGACGACGTTTCGCGAGGCTTCAGGCTGGCCAGAGGCGGCGAACGTGCCCGCGCAGGACTGCGACCAGCGACAGGGAACTGTCTGCTGCACGACCCGCTTGTTATGCAGTAAATTGTGGAGCCCCCATGCTGTTCGAGCCCGCCCCAGCCCTCCGCTACGACCCGTCGGACGAGGAGGTCCCGCACGACGAGGCGGAGACTACCCAGCACCTTGTCGAC
>CALMGB010000304.1 GCA_937863535.1 uncultured Caulobacteraceae bacterium | reverse complement strand
TTCCTGAACCGCTCCGCCGACGAGGTGGAGGCGGCGGTGGAGCGGACGGGCTCGCTGAACACGGCCATAGAGGCGCTGGACACCCGGCCGCTGCGGCGGCTGCGTCGTCTTGGCCCCGTGAAGATCGGGCCCATCGCGGGGCTGATCGCCGCCTATCACCTGGGCGACCCGGTGACCCCGGCCGACAGCTGGCGGCCGTGGCGTCGTCGTCGCGACCTGCGCGCGGGCCTTCGCAAGTTCGCCCCCGAACTAGCCGAGGCGCCGCTGCTCACCGACAAGAAGGCCGGCGTCAGCGAACCCGCCCGCGAGGGCGAGCACCTGAGCGAGCCGCCCAGGCCCAGCCTCAAGGGCGAGGACTTCATGCCGACGGAGTGAGCCGTCGATCCTTCCACCTTGGGGGAGGGGACCAGCGGGGGAGCATCTGCTCCGAGCCGCCGTCCTTGCAAGCTTCGCTGCGCCACGCGATATCTGCAGGCCGAGGCGCGCGGCCGGCCGGCCGCCAGCGCTCCCGAATCACGAAAGAAAGCCGCCGGATGCGCGATCCCGATATGCTCATGAGCCTGGTTCCCATGGTGGTCGAGCAGACCAGCCGGGGCGAGCGGGCGTTCGATATCTTCTCCCGCCTGCTGAAGGAGCGGATCATCTTCCTGACGGGCCCGGTGGAGGACGGCATGGCCGCCCTGATCACCGCCCAACTGCTCTTCCTGGAGTCCGAGAACCCCAAGAAGGAGATCGCCATGTACATCAACTCGCCGGGCGGGGTGGTGACCAGCGGCCTCGCGATCTACGACACCATGCAGTACATCCGCTCGCCGGTGGCGACGGTGTGCATCGGGATGGCGGCGTCCATGGGCTCGTTCCTGCTCTGCGCGGGCGAGCCCGGCCACCGGGTGGCGCTGCCGAACGCGCGGATCATGGTGCACCAGCCGTCGGGCGGCTTCCGCGGCCAGGCCTCCGACATCGAGCGGCATGCCGAGGATATCATCAAGACCAAGAAGCGGCTGAACGCGCTTTACGCCAAGCATACCGGCAAGCCGATCGAGGAGATCGAGCGCTCGCTGGACCGGGACAACTTCCTCTCGGCCGAGGAGTCCAAGGACTTCGGCTTGGTGGACCATGTCTACGAAAAGCGTGATATCGCCGAGGGCCTGGCCGAGGTCTGATCGGGACGCGGGCGCGGGGACGCGTGAGGCGTTCAGTCCTGCTGGCGGCGGCGATCCTCGCCGTCGCCGTCCCTCCGGCGCTGGCCCAGCCGGCGCCGCCCGAGGGATCGATCGTGTTCCAGATCGACCATGTGCGTGACGATGCGGGCCACGTGCGGGTGGACATCTGTACGGAGGCCACCTTCCTCAAGGACGCCTGTCCCTATTCGGGCTCCGCGTTGGCGGTGAAGGGCGTGACCACGGTGACGGTCGAAGGCGTGCCTCCGGGCGCCTATGCTGCGCAGGTCTATCATGACCGCAACGACGACCACATGGTCAACCGCGGCCGCTTCGGCATCCCGCTGGAGGAGATCGGCTTCTCCAACAACGCGTCCATCGGCCTGCATGGGCCCAAGTGGGTGAAGGCCGCCTTCAGCCATGACACCTCCACCCAGTTCCTGGCGGTGATGCTGCACCACTACGTGTAGGGGTCAGGTCACCACGTCAGGCAAGGTCCGCCCCGTCCGCGCTGCGATCCCCGCGATAGCATCCGCGGCTAAGGCCAGATCGGCGAGCGCCTGCGCCGAATCCTGGTGCAGGTCGCCTGCCGGCGGTTCATAGCGTTCCATATAGACCCGCAGCGTCGCGCCCGAAGTGCCGGTGCCCGACAGCCGGTAGACCACCCGCGATCCGCCCTCGAACATCACCCGCAGGCCCTGGTGCGTGCTGACCGAGCCGTCGGTGGGGTCGTGGTAGGCGAACTCGTCGGCCGCCTCCACCGCCAGGGCGCCGAAGCGCTGGCCTGCGAGGCCGGGCAGGCGGGTGCGCAGCGCCCCCACCAGCGCGTCGGCGGTCGAACTGTCGATCCCCTCGTAGTCGTGGCGGGCGTAGTAGTTGCGCCCGAAGCGCGCCCAGTGTTCGTCGAGCACCTCGGCCACCGAATGGCGACGGACCGCCAGGATGTTCAGCCACAGCAGCACGGCCCACAGGCCGTCCTTCTCGCGCACGTGGTCGGAGCCGGCGCCTGCGCTCTCCTCCCCGCACAGGGTCACGCGGCCCGCGTCCAGCAGATTGCCGAAGAACTTCCATCCCGTCGGCGTCTCGTAGCAGGCGACGCCGAGCGCCCTGGCCACCCGGTCCACCGCCCCGCTGGTCGGCATGGAGCGGGCCACCCCTTTCAGCCCGGCCGCGTAGCCCGGCGCCAGGTGGGCGTTGGCCGCCAGCACGGCCAGCGAGTCGGAGGGCGAGACGAAGCGGCCCCGCCCGATCACCAGGTTGCGGTCGCCGTCCCCGTCGGACGCCGCGCCGAAGTCCGGGGCCTCAGGCCCCGTCATGCGCTCGTAAAGCGCGTGGGCGTGCACCAGGTTGGGATCAGGGTGGCCCCCGCCGAAGTCCGGCAGCGGGGTGGCGTTCACCACCGATCCCGCCGGAGCGCCAAGGCGCCGCTCGAGGATCTCGCGCGCATAGGGTCCGGTCACCGCGTGCATGGCGTCGAAGCTCAGGGTGAAACCGCCCGCGATCAGGGCGCGGATGGTGTCGAAGTCGAACAGGCCCTCCATCAGAGCCGCGTAGTCGCTGACGGGATCGACGACCTCCACGACCATGTCGCCCAGGCGCTGCCCGCCTAGGCGGTCGAGGTCGACGTCGGGCGCCTCCAGGATCAGGTAGCGGCCGATTTGAAGGGTGCGCGCATAGATGGCTTCGGTGACCCGTTCCGGCGCGGGGCCGCCGTTGGCGATGTTGTACTTGATCCCGAAGTCCTCCTCCGGCCCGCCCGGATTGTGGCTGGCCGACAGGATCAGGCCGCCCACGGCCTTGGACATGCGGATCAGGTGGCTGGCGGCCGGCGTGGAGAGCAGGCCGCCCTGGCCCACCCGCACGCGCGCGACGCCGTTGGCGGCGGCCATCCTCAGCGCCACCTGGATCACCTCGCGGTTCAGGTAGCGGCCGTCGCCACCCACGATCAGGGTCGCGCCGGCGAGCGCCGGCTCCACGTCGAACACCGACTGGATGAAGGTCTCGGCGTAGTGCGGCGTCTGGAAGACGCGCACCTTCTTGCGCAAGCCCGAGGTGCCGGGCTTCTGGTCCGTGAAGGGGCGGGTAGGAATGCTGCGGATCATCGAGCCGGTTCTGTGGCGGGCGCGCATCGACCGCACCCATGAATGACGTCTTAAAGCCGCCGCCATCGCTCCCGTCCAGCCGGCTGGAACGTTGCGCCGCCTGCCGGAGCCGGGCAGTCTAAGGCCCAGCTTCGTATGCGGACTCAAGATGCGCCCTGGCCACCTGCTCGCCTCCTTTCTCTGCTTCGGTCTCACAGGTGTGGCGCAGGCGGAACGTCTGACGCCCGAGCGGGTCTTCGCCGACCCCGACCTGTCCGGACCCACCGCCCACGGCGTGCAGATCTCCACGGACGGCCGGCTGGTGACCTTCCTGCGTGCGAAGGACCAGGACCGCACGGTCCAGGACCTCTGGGCGATGCCGGCCGACGGCGGCGCGGCGCGGCGGCTGGTGGACGCCTACGCCGTCGAGCCTCCCGGCGCGGTGCTGAGCGAGGTCGAGAAGGGCCGGCGGGAGCGCCAGCGTATCTCGGCGCGGGGGATCGTGGACTACAAGTGGGACGAGCAGGGCCGCTCCATCCTGGTCCCCGCAAGCGGCGACCTCTACCTGGCCGACGCCGCCAGCGGGCGGGTGGACCGGCTGACCCGCACGCCGGGCGACGAGAGCGACGCGCGCTTCAGCCCCAAGGGCCGCTACGTCTCCTATGTGCGCGACGGGCGGCTCTATGGCCTCGACCTCGCCAGCCGCGAGGAACACTCCATCAGCCCGGCCTCCGAAGGCGCGGTCACCTACGGCACGGCGGAGTTCGTGGCCCAGGAGGAGATGGAGCGGTTCACCGGCTACTGGTGGGCCCCGGATGAAGGGCGGATCGCCTGGACCCGGGTGGACGAGAGCGGCGTCGACCTGATCCCCCGCCTGGAGATCGGGGCGCAGGGCTCGACCCTCACCGAGGAGCGCTATCCGCGCGCAGGGCGGCCCAACGCCAAGGTCCAGCTCTACGTCTCCGGCCCGCTCGGCCAGGCGCCGGTGAAGGTCGATCTGGGGCCAGATAGCGACATCTACCTGGCGCGGGTGGACTGGTCGGCCGACGGCCGCACCCTCTACGTCCAGCGCGAGACGCGTGACCAGAGCCGGCTGGACCTGCTGTCGGTCGATCCCGCCACTGGCGCCAGCCGGGTGATCGAGACCGAGGCCGGCAGCCCCTGGGTCGACCTCAACGACAACTTCAAGCCGCTGAAGGACGGCGACTTCCTGTGGACCTCCCAGCGGAGCGGCTTCAGCCACATCTACCTGTTCACGCGTGACGGGCGCGTGATCCGACAGGTGACTCACGGGGCCTGGCCGGCGGCCGTGCGCACCGCTGCGGCGGGGGCCTCGGGCGCAGGCCTGCAGGGCGTGGACGAGGGCAGGGGGCTCGTCTACTTCGTCGCGTCCAAGGAAAGCCCGCTGTAGCACCAGCTCTACGTCACCTCCTACCGCAGCCCGGGCGAGCCGACGGCCCTGACCCACGGCCATGGCTGGTGGGAGGCCACCCTGGCCAAGGACGCCTCCAGCTTCAC